>NZ_VJZZ01000005.1:0-300000 GCF_009659535.1 Aggregicoccus sp. 17bor-14 | reverse complement strand
CAGGTGGGAGCGCTCGCGTTCTTCGCCTATGCGCTCGCCCAGGTGACGCAGGAACTCGTCCTGCGCGCCGCGCCGTCGGACTCCGACACCGCGGCTTCCTACGCCTTCACGCTCTCGAGCCCGGACCGGTTCCGAGCGGTGTTCCTCTACGTCACCTTCTGGGGCCTGCTGCTCGGCTACGCAGCGGTGTACCGACGCCTGCGCCAGAGCGGCTGGGCGCTCGCGGGGCTGCTGCTCATCACGCTGTTCCTCGGCATCGAGCTCGTCGATCGCGGGCTCGAGCTGGTGCTCGCCGCGCAGTGGCAACGTGCCTGGCTGGAGACGCCTGCGATGCGTGAGGCGCTCTCTTCGCGGATCGACGTCTTCACGTCTGTACAGCTCGCGAGCTACTTGCCGCTGCTGGCCGCGCACGTGCTCGGATGCGCACTCTTCGCCGTGGCCGCGAGCGGGCGAGACCGCTGGACCCGGCTCGCGCGCTATGGCCTCGTCCTCAACGCCGTGCGGGGCGCAGTGCGTCTGGCAGCGATGTTCTTCGGCGCCGCGTGGCTCGCGCCGGTCGCGGACGTCATCTACCTGCCGCTCACGCTGGCGCATGCCATCGCCGTGGGCCTCTGGCTGCTCCTCCCTCATCCCGCCCAGGAAACCTGAGATGCCTCTGCGAAATGCGCTCCTCGTCATCCTCGCCTTCGGACTCGGCTTCGCGGGCGGCTGCGCGGCGGGAGACCTCCCTGCCGGGCTCTCCGAGAGCGAGGCGCAGCACCTCGGCATCACCGAGGGCGTGGCCGGCCGCGCGGCGCTGCGCACGGGCAATTGCGCGCCGGGGTGTCTCTCGGACTGCGACATCTCGCCGCCCGGCGTCTCGCTGCGAGCCGTGCCCGTGAGCGACGGCTTCTCGCCCGCAGAGACGTACACGTGTCAGCTCTCCATCGTCACAGGCGGCGAGTACCTGAGCTTTCCTGAAGCATCGCTCGGCACCGCCCATGCGGATTCAGTCCAGCTGAACCACGACACTTATGCACTCGCGCTTGCTCCGGGACGCTACGCACTGGTGCTTGTGGACGAGCAGGGTTGCGCCCAGTGCGTCCAACGCGCAGGGGCCGGGGCCTGCGCGGTGACCGAGGTGCTCCCTGGCCGCGTGAGCGTCGCGGACGTGCTGCTGGACGAGGGCGCGGAGTAGCGCAGCTTCGGGCACGCCGCGCGTGGTGTGGGGACTTCCGCCCTGGTTCTCGCCATACGTGCGTGCAGCCTGGCTACCTGTTTGCGCGATCTGCGCGCCGCGCGAATAGACGACGGTGGTGCTTGCACCTTCCCCGGAATCGCGAGATTGGGCCCGCATGTGGGTGAGCACGCGCTTCACGTTTCGCGAGGGAGACCCTGGCTGGTCTGGGTACCTCAAATTCATCGGCCTTCCGCAGCTCAAGGAAGTGCGCACGCTCGATGCCATGCTGAATAGCTACGTCGATGGCTGCGGCTCCCGCGAGGTAGAGACGCTCACTGACGCACGGCACGCTCTACGGGAATTGCCCCGCGCCGTGGGCGAGTGCCAGTACCACCTTCTGTTCCTGGATGCGGAGCAAGAGAAGGCACCTCCTGAGGGGCCTGACTGTCGACTCCTCGGGCATGACCTGTCCGACGAGACACGCACCTCGTCACTGCTGAACTGCGGTCCGTGGACGGGTCAACTCGCGCCGCTCACAGAGCGGCTGAACGGCTATGGACTGCTGGCTTTCCACGATGCAGCACTGGCTAAAACTCTTCTGTCGAAGGAGTGGCCAGCTGACCCCCATGGAAAGGTCACCATCTGGGCCCTCTATGAGATCGCCCCAGAATCCGGTGCCCGATAAACAGGCCCTGTTTGGCGACGGCGATCCGCGAAAGCATCGCTGGGAGCGCCTCAGCGGGGCGAGTCGATCGGCGACGCGAGGCCGTTCTTGCGCATGACGCGGCGGACCTCCGAGCGGTGGTCGAGCACGTAGCGGTAGAGCGCGCGGTAGTGGTCCGCTGCCCAGAACTCCATCACCTGTCTCGCCTGGAGCTCGCCGACAAGGTACTGCAGCGCCCGCTCCTCGAGCGCGATGACGAGCAGGTGCTCGTAGGACGACTCGAGTGAGTTGGCGCCCTCCGGGAAGCCCACCGGCAGGCTCGGCACCCGTGCTTTCAGCTCGGCCACCGCAGCCTCCGTGGCCGCGCGGTGCTGGTCGAGGTACCAGTGGCTCTGCTCGTGGACGTACGTGGAGAGCAGCAGGAGGTCGTCGCGCAGGTGGCGCGTGTGCAGCGTCAGCACCGGGTGGCTGTGCGGGATGCTCTCTTCGTCGATCGCGATGCTGCGCGTGTAGAGCCAGGGCGAGAGGTCATAGCGGCCGAAGAGGCGCTCGAGCTGCTCGGCGGTGAGGCGCTCCTCGGGCGTGCCGTGGCTCAGCGCCACCGTCGGCCGTGGTGCGCTGTGCGCCGCTGCAGGTTCGTGGGCGCACGCCGAGAGCAGTGCTGCCGTGGCGATGGCCCAGGTCATTCGCTTCATGGGAAAGGTTCTCACGTGCGCTCGCGCGATCGAGGGTGGGGTGAGGCCTCGGGCGCGCCCTCGACCTCGGCGATGGGGCCGGCGCGCCAGGCATTCTCCTCTCCGCGCGCCACGTGCTCGAGCGCCTCGGTGATGGCGTCGATCTCCTGGTGCAGCTGCTGCATCGACTGCAGCACGGCCTGGTCCGGCGCGCTCGCGGCCTCGGCACCGGCGCTGCGCAGGCGCACGAGCTGCGTCCCCATCCCGTCCAGCGTCCACATCAGCCGGGTGAGCTCCGCGTCCAGCCGCTCGGCGCTCTGCTGCAAGAGCCCGCGCTCACGCCGCTGGGCATCCAGCGCCTCCAGCGCCTGCTCGAGCGAGCGGCGCACGCTCGGGTCCTGGGCCGCCGCGATGCGCGCCTCGAGCGCCGTGCGCTCCTGGGCGAGGAAGGCGAGGCTCTCCGGGGCGCACTCGCGCCGCAGCGTGCGCTCGCGCTCGAGCAGTCCGAGGCAGGTCGTGCGCAGCGCCTGCACCGTCTGCTCCGAGGCCCCGAGGTAGCTGCGCACGCTCTCGGGCGCCTGGCGCAGCTCCGCCTCGATGCGCTCGCAGGCGGCGCGGATGCGCGCCTCTCGCGGGTCCACCGCCGCGGCTGGAGTGGCCGCTGCCGCCTGGGCGCGTGCGCCCGTGCTTGCACCGGAGGACCACGTCGCTCCCGGCATCAGCCGCATCCCCGCGGGCACCACGGCGCGCTTCTGCACCGTCGTGCCGGCGCCCAGGGTGGCGCGCTCGCCCACGGTGGCGCCCTCGTGCACGTCCACGCCCCAGCCGACGACCGCGCCTGCCTCGATGACGGCCTGCGCGTGCACGGTGGCGCCCATGCGCACCACCGCCCCGCTCTTCACCACGGCGCCCGGGCCCACGGTCGCGCCCATCTCCACCGTCGCGCCGGGCTCCACCACGGCGTCGCCCGCGACCTCCGCGCCCATGCCGATGCGCGGCCGCAGCGGGTCCTTCGGAGCCATGCCTCCCGGGAGGCTCGCGAGCAGCGTCTGCTCGGAGCCGGTGAGCATCAGTCCCGCAGCGATGACGGCGAGCAGCAGGCCAGGGAGGCCGACGGCCCAGGAGCCGGCAAGGAGCCCTGCGCCGATGAGGGCGAGCGCAAGCCCGAGCATGACGCTCGCGAACATGCGCGTGCCGTCGCGCGGGGGAGGGGGCTCCGTCGCGGCGGAGTGCGGGGCCTGGCCGAGCGCTGCGCTCAGACGCTCGAGCCGCTGCTGCAGCGCATCGTCATCCTGAGGAGCCATGGACGTCGTCGTACTCGCGGGCTCCCAATGCGTCAACGTCGCTGCAGGCGCAGGATGGCGCCTGCGGAGCCCGCGACGCGCGGTGCGTCCCCCGCGCCGAACACGGCCCCCATCCGTCCCCCGAAGGGCACGGTGCGCGGCGTCCAGCGCTCGCCATCGAAATGAAACAGGGTTGCACTATCGCCCTGCTCGAGCACGTAGAGGTCCGCGGGGCCCGTGCCCCACACCGAGACGAGGTCGCCGGTGCTGAAGGGCAGGCGCGAGTCCCAGCGCTGCCCGTCGAAGTGGCGCAACGTGCCGTGGCTGCCGACGGCCCACACGTCCCCGGGTCCGCTGCCCCACAGCGCGAGGAAGGCCTCCGAGGAGGGCTGCTCCAGCGTCACCTGCGACCAGCGCACGCCGTCGTAGTGCAACAGCGTGCCCTCAGCGCCGGCGGCCCACACGTCCGCGCGCCCGCTTCCCCACACGCCGTACAGCGCGGCCGTGGTGCCACTCTGCACCTGGCTCCAGCGCTGGCCATCGAAGCGCAGGAGCAGCCCTGCTTCGCCCACCGCCCATACCTCGGTGCCATCCGCGCCCCACACGCCGTAGAGGCGGCCGCTCGCGAGCGGGCTCGGCCACGTGCTCGCTCCCTGCGCTCCGAAGCGCACCAGGACGTCCGCGCCCACGGCCCAGCCCTCGCCCTGGGCATCCGCCCAGACGCCGAAGAGCTCCTCGGAGGTGCCCGAGGCCACGGAGCTCCAGCGCCCCGCCTCCTCGCGCAGCAGCGCGCCGTTTCCCCCCGCGACCCACGCGCGCCCCGGCGCGGCCTCCCAGCCTGCGTGCAGCAGGAGCGTGGAACCCTCGCGCAACGCGCGCCAGCCCGACGCCGTGCGCTCGAGCATCTGGCCGTAGTCGCCCACGGCCCACAGCGGGCCCCCTGCGCTGCCCCAGAGGGACTGCAGGGACTCCGGGGCGATGGTCTGCGCGCTCAGGAGGCCGTTGGGCCCCAGCTGCCGCACGGCGCCGGCCGTGCCGACGGCCCAGGCCTCGGTGCCGGAGAGCGCGAGCAGGCCCAAGAGCTGCGTGCGCGCGGAGCTCGTGTGGACGGCGTGCCACGCGCCCGAGGCGTAGCGCAGCACCTGGCCGCCCTCCGTCCCTTCGTCGAGCACCCACAGCACGCCGTCCGCGCCGGACACGCGGCGCACGGCGCGCGCTCCAGAGGGCAGGCCCTCGGTCCAGGTGGAGCCCTCCCGGTGCCAGAGCCGGCCCGACACGCTCACCAGCCACATGTCCTCGGGGCCCGTACCCCACAGGCCCGCGAAGTCCTCGCTCGCGGGGAGCCCTTCCGCGGCGCTGCGCCACTCCGCGCCGTTCCAGTGCAGCAGCGTGCCCGCGTGCCCGGCAATCCAGACGTCTGCGGGCCCGCTGCCCCACACCGCCTGGAGCAGCGCCGTGCTGCCCGTGCGCACCGCCTGCCATGTGCGGCCGTCGTAGCGCACGACGGCACCGTTCAAGCCCACGGCCCACACGTCCGCGGCGCCGCTGCCCCACAGCGCGAGGAGCTTCTCCTGCGTGCCCGCGTCGTGGACCTCCCAGTGCGCTCCGTCCCAGTGCGTGGCGAGACCCGCGGAGCCCACCGCCCATACGTCCGTCAGCGCGGAGGCCCACACCGCGAGGTGGTAGCGCGCGTGCGGCGTCGGGTTCTCCCAGCACCAGCCGCCCTCGGCGCAGCTTGCGTTGGGCTGTGTGGGGGGCGGGTCTGTGTCTCCCTTTCCGGGAGGGGGTAGGTCGACCGCAGGGCAGGTGGTGCCCGAGGGGAGGCACTGGTTCGTCTGCTCGCAGCAGGTGAATCCCTCGGCGCAGGGACAGCCCTGGCCTCCGAGCGGAAGGGCTCCGACGCAGGCGCCGAGGGTAGCGGCCGTGAACGCCATGAAGAGGTAGGACTTGCCACTGAGTTGCATCTATCCCTCACTCTTTCCCTCTCCCAGGGGGGGAGGGGACCTTCACGCGGCTTCGCCCGGAGTCCTCTGAGAGGACTCAGAAACGGCCCTGCAGGAGGAGGCCTCCCGTGTTGCCGGTGGCCACTGGGACGGCTCGTGTCTCTTTGCTTGGCCAGAGGAGCAGGGCGGCTCCCGTGAGGCCGGCTGCGCCTGCGGCGGCGTAGAGCCACGCCGCGCTGCGGTTGAGCTGCCCAATCTGCGCGTTGCGCTCTGCGAAGGTCGCCTGCGAGTCGCCGGGCTGCGCCTCGCGGCGCACGCCCTGGGCGCGCATCGTCATCAGTGCGCCCGCGCCGAGCCCCACGCCCGAGAGGGCCACGCCGCTCCAGCCCACCCACGTCCGCAGGCGGCTGCGCTCGGGCACGGGCGCGGGCCCCTGGGGGCGCGGGAAGGCGTAGCGCTCCACCTCGGCGCGCGAGTAGGGCAGGGAGAAGATGCGGCCGAAGGCCTCGTGCGCGGCGCCGCGGCTCGCCGTGCGCGGCGGCTGCGCGGTGAGCTGCGCGAGGTGCACCACCTCCGGCGTGTCGCCGATGCGGTACTCCGTCCCGTCGTCCACCCGGCGCACCCACAAGGGCCCGCGGCCTGCGGGGCGCACGAGCCAGGTGCGCTGGCCCGCGCCGCTGTGCAGCTCGGCGAGGCGCACGCCTTGCGCGTCCTCCAGCACCAGGTGCGCCTCCTCGCCCCCGTCCACCTCGATGCGGTGGGGCAGGGCGCGCGCGAGCTCCAGCAAGGGCGCCGCGCCCTCTCCGTCTGCCGGAGGCGGGCGCGCGTGCAGCTCCGGGCGGAAGCGCTCGTTCGCGATGGCCGCGTTCGCGCGCTCGACGAAGGCGGCGATCTCCCGGTAGCTCACCCGGCCGTCGCCGTCCGCGTCCGCCGCGCCGTACAGGCCCGAGCGCACCTCGTGGCTGAACACACCCGACTGGAAGCCCTCCCACTCGTGGCTCTCTCGCGCGCTCGAGGTGGAGAGCAGCAGCCCCAGCCGCCCGTCGTCCGCGAGCCGGGTGAGCTCGCTGAAGCCCTCCAGCGTGCGGCGGTGGCCCCCGGGGCCGCGCCCGTAGGCGAGGAAGTACGAGGAGCAGGCGTCCACGATGAGGTGCACCCGCGTCGCGGCGACGCGCTGCAGGAGCCCCTCGGCGAGCGCGTGTCCCGTGAGGCGCCGGTCCTCGAGGCTCACGTAGCCCTGGCCGTTCTTCACGTTGCCGTGGCCCGCGTAGACCACGTAGAGCACCGTCTCCACGCCCGCCGCACGCGCCTGGGCGAGGTCGTGCTCGAGCTGCTGCACGGCCCGCTGCCACTCCGCCCACGTGGGGTCGCGCGCCTCGGCGGCGGCCTGCGGGTGGAGTCGGCGGGTGTTCTCGTCGAGGCGGGTGAGCAAATAGGTGCGCGCACCGAGGAGGCGGAAGAGGTCCTGGTAGCGCGCGGCGTCGTCGTCCGCGTAGCGCAGCGGGGCCTCGTCCTCGTCCACGCTGCGGTTCACCCCGACGATGAGCGCGAAGCTCGCGCGCGCCGGCGCCTGGGCGCCCGGTGCGGGGGCGGCCGCGAGCAGCGTGAGCAGGAGGGGCGTGAGGCTCACCGGGTCACCTCGAGCTCGAGCGCGCTCGTCTGCGCGCCGGGAAGCGGCCTGTGCTCGCGCAGCAGCTGCTCCACCTGCTTCACCGAGAGGCGCTCGTCGCTCAGCGCGCCGTAGAGGGTGAGGGCCCGGCCATCGAGCGCGTGCGAGATGGCCTCGGGCAGCTCGTGCACCTGCGCGCCGGGCTGGGCGGGAATGGCCCGGGGGTTCTCGGCCGGGTCTTCCCAGCTCGGGTGGAACCAGTACACGTGGCCGTGCTCGTCCACGCCGTAGACGAGGAGCCAGCGCTTCGCCTCGGGGTTCACGTAGCCGAAGGCGAGCTCGTCGCGCGCGTCCACCTCGCGCTCCACCGGCTCGGGCGCCGCACCGGCGCCGATGCGGTACACGCGCAGCAGCTCCGGCGCGCTCGGGGCGCCGCTGCCGCGCGCTGCGAAGGCACCCTCCAGCGAGGGGGCTGCAGTGTTTCGCGCTGCGACCGCTTCTGCGCCCGAGGACACCCGTGCTGCGGCCTCGCCCCGTGCAACAACCCCTGCATTCGAAGAGAGTTCTCGTGCAGCTTCGTTCCGCGCCGCAAGAGCCCCCGCACTCGAGGGATTCCACGTAGCGCCCTCGCTCCTACGCGTGGCGTCCGTGCTCCGCGCAGCAACGACACCCGCAGACCCCGCCTCGTCCGCCCGGGCCGCACGCAGCGCGAGGCCACCGAGCAGCAGCAGCGCGCACGCAGCGGCAGCGACGCTCACTGTTCCCGCGGGCAGCGCCCGGCGCTGCAGTCCCAGCGCGGTGGCGAGCCGGGCCTGCGCTGCGCCCCCTCTGCGCGGATCGAGTTGCTCGAGCACGAGGAGGCGCTCGTAGTGGCGATGGCACGCGCCGCACGTGGGCAGGTGGGCGCGCAGGGCGCGCTCGCGCGGGGGCGGGAGCCGGCGCGCGAAGTGCTGCTCGACGGCAGCCCGCTCGGAACAGCGCTCGTGGGCGGCAGGGTTCACGGCTCCCTCCTCAGCTGCTCGGCGAAGCGGTGCAGCAGCGCGCGGATGCGCAGCTCCTGGTAGGCGAGCGTGGTGCGGCGCATCCCGAGCTCCCGCGCGGCCTCGCGCTGCGAGAGCTGGCGCAGGAAGCGCGCCTCGAAGACGGGGGCCCAGCGCGGCGGGAGCAGCTCGCGCTGGAAGCGCTCCACGAGCACGCGCGCCTGCTGCGCCTCGGCCCAGGCCTCCGGGGCGGCCTCCGAGGCAGCGGGCTCCTGCTGCGCCTCGGCGTGCACGCTCGCCAGCACGCCGCGCTCGCGCTGCTGGCGGCGCACGTGGTCCAGCGCGAGGTGCACGGCCTGGGTCGCGAGCCACGCCTGCAGCGAGCCGCCGCGGAAGGAGCGTCGCAGCTCCTCGCGGGTGAGGAGGCGGTAGAACACCTCGTGCACCACGCTCTCGCGGTCCGCGCCCGAGAGCACCCGGCCCACCGCGCGGTCCACGCTGGGGTAGCACTCGCGGTAGCAGCGCTCGAGCGCGGCGCGGTGCCCCGCGTGGAACTGCGCGAGCCAGGCCGCCTCGGCCCCCTCCGCCGAGGCGGAGTACAGCGCGCTGTCCGCGTCCACGTGCATCCCCGTCCCCGCCCGGCCCCACACCCTCGGAAGGGAATGGGGGCGCACGGGGCGTGCGGCAAGCCCTCCAGCCCCGAAAGACGGGAGGACCCTGTTGAGCGCGGAACGCCGAGGGCTAGCGAGCGGCGTTCACGTCGGCGTTCACGTCCACCACGAGCCGCCCGCGCACGCGGCCGGCGAGCAGCTCCGGGGCGCGCTCGAGCGCGGCGGCGAGCGGAACCTCCTCGGTGATGCGCGCGAGCTTCGCGGGGTCCAGCTCGGCCGCCAGGCGCTGCCAGGCAAGGCGCCGGCGCACCTGCGGCGCCATCACGCTGTCCACTCCGATGAGCCGCACGCCGCGCAGGATGAAGGGGGCGACGCTCGCGGGCAGGTCCATGCCCTGGGCGAGTCCGCAGGCGGCCACCGCGCCACCGTAGCGCGTCTGCGCGAGCGCGTTCGCCAGGGTGTGCGAGCCCACCGAGTCCACGACGCCCGCCCAGCGCTCCTTCTGCAGGGGCTTTCCCGGCGCGGAGAGCTGCGCGCGGTCCAGCACCTCGGAGGCGCCGAGCGACTTCAGATAGTCCGCCTCGGACGCCTTGCCGGTGGAGGCCACCACCCGGTAGCCGAGCCCCGAGAGCAGCGCGACCGCGATGCTGCCCACGCCTCCCGTGGCTCCGGTGACGAGCACCTCGCCCTCGTCCTTGGACACGCCCTGCTCCTGCAGGCTCATCGCGCACAGCATGGCCGTGTAGCCGGCCGTTCCGATGGCCATCGCGGTGCGCGCGGACATCCCGGGAGGCAGGGGCACGAGCCAGTCGCCCTTGAGGCGCGCGCGCTGCGCGAGGCAGCCCGGGTGGCTCTCGCCCACGCCGTAGCCGTTGAGGATGAAGGGCGCGCCCGGCTTCCAGTCCGGGTGCGAGGACTCGAGCACCACGCCCGCCCCGTCGATGCCGGGCACCATCGGGAACTTGCGCACCACGGGCGACTTGCCGGTGATGGCCAGCGCGTCCTTGAAGTTGAGGGTCGAGGCGTCCACGCGCACGGTGACGTCGCCCTCGGGCAGCTGCGCGTCGTCGAGCTGCGTGACCTGGGCGTCCGTCGTCCCGTCCGCCCGCTTCTTCAGGAGTATGGCGTTGAACATGGGGGCCTCCGCTGGGGAAGGCAGCCAAGCATGCTCACGCCTCTGCTCGAGGCCAGTGGCCTCGCGGCCCGTTCTTCAGCGCACGCTCAGGCGCCGGGCTGCAGGTCCGCGTCGGCGAGCGGCCCCACGCCCTCCTGCGCCCACGCCTCCGTCTCGCGCAGGCGCCCGAGGCCCAGGGTGTCGAAGGCGTCCTGCGCCTCGTCGCACTGCACGCCGATGCGCTGCAGGGCCCAGTTCACCGGCCCCGCCGCGCCCCGGCTCGGGTCCAGCACCCGCGTGCCCGCGTCCCACACCACCGAGGCCTGCACTCCCGAGCCGCGCACGTAGTCCGTCTCCACGTAGGCCACCGGCCCCAGCGCGGACCAGGACTCGGCCAGGTGCGCGAGCCGCTCGGAGAGGCGCCAGAACTGCTCGAAGGCGGCCGTGCGCTCCTTGCCCCCGTTCACCTCGTCCGCGAGCGCCTGCGTCACCGGCAGCAGCGCATAGCCCTGCGCGAGCGGCACCACCTTCGCCGTGGTCAGTCCCTTCGCGCCCGTCTGCAGCAGCTCGGCGCGCGCGATGAATCCCTCCAGAGAGTGTGCCATCGCGCCCAAGCTCTTCATGGGCGCAGGCGGGTGGTACCCCCGGGCGCGCCCACTGTTCAGCGCCCCCGGGGCCTGGTGGGCAGGCAGGCGTGTAGGGGCTTTTTCGTCCTCTTGTGCTGGAGTCTCCCGCCCGCGCTCCGGCATCGTGCGCGCCCCGAAGGAGACACCCCCGGATGACGAGCAAGACGGCCGCAGCGACCCCCTCCCACCCCTGGCGCTTCTTTCGCGCGGGCGGCTTCGATCAGGTGCGCCTGGACACGGGCGCGGACCTGCTCGCGCTGGGGCAGCTGGACCAGAAGCTGTGGGTGGCGCTCGCGTGTCCCACGGCCACCCTCGACATCGACCCGCGCACCCTGCGCCTGCTGGACACGGACGGGGACGGGCGCATCCGCGCGGTGGAGGTCATCGCCGCCTGCGAGTGGATCGGCCGCCTGCTGAAGAACCCGGACGACCTGCTGCGGGGCGCCGAGGCCCTGCCCCTGTCCGCCGTGGACACCCGCGGCGAGGAGGGGCGCGCGCTCGCCGAGGCCATGGGCTCGCTCCTGCGCAGCCTGGGCAAGACGGGCGCGGACAGCTTGAGCGTGGCGGATGCGAGCGAGGCCGTGCAGACGCTGAACCAGGCGCCCCTCAACGGCGACGGGCTGCTCACCGAGGCGAGCAGCGAGAGCGCCGAGCTGCAGGCCGCGCTGAGGGATGCACTCGAGTGCCTCGGCGGCGAGCAGGACCGCAGCGGCAAGCCCGGCGTGGGGCAGGCGAAGCTGGACCTCTTCTTCTCGGAGCTGGACGCGTGGGCGCGCTGGCGCGCCGAGGGCGAGGCCGACCCGCAGGTGATGGTGCTGGGCGAGGCGACGGCCGCGGCGCGCGAGCAGCTGCGCGCGCTGGAGGCGAAGGTGGAGGACTACTTCGCCCGCTGCCGCATCGCCGCCTTCGACCCGCGCGCGGCCCACGCGATGAACCGCGACGACAAGGACTACGCGCAGCTCTCCGCCCGGGAGCTCTCGCTCGCGGCGCAGGAGCTGGCCTCCTTCCCGCTCGCGCTCGTCGCCGCCAGCCAGCCGCTGCCGCTCGTGCGCGGCCTCAACCCCGCATGGGCGGACGCCGTGGCGCAGCTGCGCGCGGGCGCCGTGGTGCCGCTGCTGGGCGAGCGCGAGCAGCTCACGGAGGCCGAGTGGCGCGAGCTGCGCGCGCGCTTCGCCCCCTTCGACGCGTGGCTCGCGCGCAAGCAGGGCGCGACGGTGGAGAAGCTGGGCGCGGCGCGCATCGCGGCGCTGCGCGCGAGTGACGCGCACGCCGAGCTCACGCGGCTCGTCGCGGCGGACCTCGCGGTGGAGCCGGTGGCGCGCTCGCTCGCGAGCATCGAGAAGCTGGTGCGCCTGCACCGCGACCTCTACCGGCTGTGCAACAACTTCGTCTCCTTCCGCGAGTTCTACGCGCGCAAGGGCAAGGCGACGTTCCAGGCCGGCACGCTCTACATCGACCAGCGCAGCTGCGACCTGTGCATCCAGGTGACGGACCTGGGCAAGCACGCGGCCCTGGCGCCGCTCGCGCGCAGCTACCTCGTGTACTGCGAGTGCGCGCGCAACGGGCAGAAGATGACCATCGCCGCGGCCTTCACCGCGGGCGACTCCGAGACGCTGATGGTGGGGCGCAACGGCGTCTTCTACGACCGGCAGGGGCGCGACTGGGACGCCACCATCGTGCGCATCGTGGACAACCCCATCAGCGTTCGGCAGGCCTTCTGGGCGCCGTACAAGAAGCTGGTGCGCTTCATCGAGGAGCAGGTGGCCAAGCGCGCGAGCGACGCGGACTCGGCCGCCAACGCACGCCTCACCTCGGCCGCCACAGACGTGGGCAGCGCGGCGGCGGAGGGCAAGGCGCGCGAGGAGAAGCCGAAGCTGGACATCGGCATCGTGGCGGCCCTGGGCGTCGCGGTGGGCGGCATCAGCGCGGCGCTCGGCGCGATGATGCAGGCCTTCTTCGGGCTCGGCATCTGGATGCCGCTGGGCTTCGTGGCGCTGCTCTTCGCCATCTCGGGGCCCAGCATGGCCATCGCGTGGCTGAAGCTGCGCCAGCGCAACCTCGCGCCGCTGCTGGATGCGAATGGCTGGGCGATGAACTCGCCGGCGCGCATCAACATCCCCTTCGGCAGCTCGCTCACCCAGGTGGCGGCGCTGCCCGCGGGCGCGGCGCGCGAGCTGAAGGACCCCTACGCCGAGCCGCACCAGCCCTGGGGCGCCTACGCCGCGGGGGTGGCCGTCGCCGCGCTCGCCGTGTTCTGGCTCAGCGGCCACGCGGACCCCTTCCTGCCCGAGCGCGCGCGCCGCGCCACGGTGTGGGCCCAGAAGGCGCCAGCTTCCGCCCCGGCCGCGCCTGCGGCCGCTGCGGCGAAGGCCACTGCGAACGCGCCCGTGCCTTAGCGGGTCACCGGGTGCATGTTCGGGGGGCCATGGATGACCTCGAGCACCTGAAGCAGGAGGCCGCCGAGCGCGCGGTGGATGCCGTGCGCAGCGGCATGCGCGTGGGGCTGGGCACCGGGAGCACCGCGCGCTGGGCCATCGTCTCGATCGGGCGCAGGCTCGCCGCGGGGCAGCTCGCCGGGGTGGTGGGCGTGGCGACGAGCGGCGAGACGGAGGCGCTCGCGCGCGCGGCCGGGGTGCCGCTCGAACCGCTGGACGCGCGCGCGCTGGACGTGGCCATCGACGGGGCGGACGAGATCTCCCCCACGCTCGAGCTCATCAAGGGGCGCGGCGGCGCGCTGGTGCGCGAGCGGCTCGTGGCGCTGCAGGCGCGCGAGTTCATCGTGGTGGCCGACCACACGAAGCGCGTGCAGCGGCTGGGGGAGAAGAACCCCGTGCCCCTGGAGGTGCTGGCCTTCGGGTACGAGGCCACGCTCGCGCGGGTGCAGCGGCTGTGCGGCGTGGCGCCGCGCCTGCGCCGCGGGGCGGACGGGACGCCGCTGCGCAGCGACAACGGGAACCTGCTCGCGGACCTCGCGCTCGGAGTGCTGGAGGACCCCGCGGCGCAGCACGCGCAGCTCGAGAGCGTGCCCGGCGTGGTGGACTGCGGGCTCTTCCTCGGCATGGCCCACCGCGCGCTGGTGGCGTACCCGGACGGGGTGCGCAGCTACGCGAGGCCCTGAGGCGCGCGCGCCGCGCGCCCGTCAGGGCTCCTGCGGAGGTGGCTGCCGCGCGGCCGCCCGGGCCTCGAGCGCGTCCAGCACGACGTCGGCCGTCACGCCCACCCCGCGGTTCACGAGGCGCACGAGCCCGTGCACGCCCGAGACGACGCCGTCGTGCACGGCGTGCACGCGGCGCGCGGGGAGGGCGATGCCGGGCAGCGCCTCCAGCACCCGGAAGGGCGTGGCGAGGGCCTGCTTCTGCAGGTGCTCGACCGCGGCGGAGCCGTGCTCCACCGCATCGCGCACGAGGTGCACCACGCCGCGCCAGCGCTTCATGGGGACTCCTCGAGCCACGCCCTGAGCCGGGCGTAGACGTCCGGGTGATGGGCGAGGCCCAGGTGGTCGACGCCGGGCATCACCGCCACATGCTCCTGGGGAAAGAGGGGGCTCGGGTGGCCCCCGGGCGCGCGGCCCGCGGCGCTCGCCACCCGCACCATCCCGTCGCCGAAGAGCAGCGAGAGCAGGTGCCGCTCGTGGCGGCCCAGCGTGCCCACCACGAGATGGTGCGAGATGCCCGGCAGCAGCGGCACCGGGTGGCGGCGGTTGCGCAAGAGCTGCTCGCGGGTCGCCCCGTCCCAGTCCTGCTGCAGCAGGTTCGCGAAGCCCAGGTCCTTCACGCCGCTGCTGCGCAGGTCCAGCACCTCGGCGACCAGGCGCGTGTACGCGCTGGGCAGGGCACGCAGCAGGTGGGCCACGCCCTGGCCGAGGCGCTCGAGCGGCGCGCCCAGGTGCGGCGCCCCGAGGTAGACGGCGCGGCGCACGTGTGAGAGCCACGGGGCCTGGGCCTCCGCCGCCACGTGGCAGGCGCTGCGCAGCACGAGGCCTCCCATGCTGTAGCCCACCAGCACCAGCTCCTCGATGGGGACGGGGAAGTGCGCGACGAGCTGCCCGAGCAGCGCCGAGAGCGCCGCGCCGTTCTCCGAGATGTGCAGGCCGGTGTTGTAGCGAAGCGTCAGCGGGGTGTAGCCCGCGTCCCGCTCCAGCATCGCCGGGTAGGACTGCTGGGGCGCGCCCGGAAAGCCCCACACCGCCTCCGTGACGCCGAGCCCGTGCACCCACAGCGCGACGCGGGGGCTCGCGCGCGGGAAGGCGGCGCGCAGGGCCGCGGGCTCGAGCGCGACGGGGCGATGGTCCACGTGGAGCGCCATGGCCGTGGCGAGCCCGTTGCCGGTGCGCTGCAGGTAGTCGCCCAGCACGCCGTTGAGCACGCCGAGCACCGCGTCGGCCCGGGGCGGGCGCGGCGTCGCCTCGGCGGGAGCGGGGCCCGCGGGGGGAGTCTGGGGCGCATCCGGGGAGGGCATCGCAGCGCCATCATGGCACGGGCGGATGCCGTGAAACCCACGTCTGACCACCGCGCCGACAAACCCTCTGTGCGCAGGTGTCGGAACGACGCCTTCATCTCCAACATATTGGATTTACTGAGATGGAAGCGGTCGAATATCCCGTGGGGGTGTATATTTGCACCCACCCGAAAGGTGTTGGTACACCGCCCCTTGCTCAGGCCGCTCGTTGGGGGGGCCGATGCGGAGGCGGCCATGACCAAGACGTGGGCAGGGTGGAGCAGGACGTGGTGCAGTGTGTTCGTGGTGGCGGTGATGGTAGGCGGGTGCTCGAAGGGCGCCAAGCCGGTGCAGAGCCAGCCCCCGGATCCCGTCGTCTCGCCGGGGGCCTCCGGCACGCCCGGCCCCGACGCCGGCAATGGTCCCGATGCGGGCAACGGGCCTGACGCCGGCAATGAGCCTGACGCGGGCGGCGAGCCCGACGCGGGCGGCACCGCGGCGCTGGGCGCGAACGCGGGTGCGGACCAGACGCTGTGCCCCGGCGGCAGCGTGACGGTGGGCGGCGCGGCCACGGGCGGTACGGCGCCGTACACCTACGCGTGGAGCGCGAGCCCCGCGTGCGCGGACTGCCTCAGCGCGCTCGACGTCGCGGCTCCGACCGCCACGCCGGCGGTCACCACCACCTTCACCCAGACGGTGACGGACGCGCTGGGGGCCACGGCCTCCGCGAGCGTGACGGTCAGCGTGGGCGACACGGTGCCGGTCGCCTCGAGCGAGCTCACGCTGCAGCCGGGGGCCTCGGTGCGCCTGGGCGACGCGGCGGTGGCGGGCGCGACGTACCACTGGACCTGCAACCGCGCCGACTGCGCGCTGTCCTCGGACGCAGAGGCGCAGCCCCTCGCCGCGCCCACCCTCTCCACGCGCTACACGCTCGAGGCGACGCACGCCTCCAGCTGCGTCTCGCAGGGCAGCGTGACGGTGCACGTGAGCCTGCAGGCGAGCACCACGCCCGCGGATGGCACGCTCGACCAGCCGGTGGACGCGGACCTCTTCGCGCAGTTCAGCCAGCCGCTGCTCGCCGCGCAGGTGACGGAGACGAACGTGCTGCTCGCGGACACCGCGACCGGCACCGCCGTGCCCGCCACCGCCACGCTGGATGCGGCGGACCGCCTGCGCATCCACCCGGCTGCAGCCCTCACGGCCTCCACGGACTACACGCTCACGCTCAAGGGCGGCGCGGACGGGCTCATCTCGGATGACGCGGTGCTGCCCAACGTGCTGCCCACGGATGTGGTGGTGGACTTCACCACCCGCGCGACGCCGGACCTGACGCCGCCGGCCATCACCTTCCGCAACCCGGCGGCCAGCGCGACCGGCGTGGCGAGCAACACCAGCATCGAGGTGGCCTTCGACGAGCCGGTGGACCCGGCCTCGCTCACCAGCACCACCTTCACGCTCTCGAGCAGCGCGGGCGCGGTGGCGGGCAGCGTGAGCTTCGACATGCAGAGCGGCACCGCCACCTTCACCCCGACGGCCGCGCTCGCCTTCAGCACCGTGTACACGGTGGGGCTCAACGGCGTGAAGGACCTGTCGGGCAACGCGCTCAGCACGAGCTGGAGCTTCACCACCGGCGCGTACCGCGACATCGTGGGGCCCACCGTCACCGCCGTCACGCCGGTGGACGGCGCCGTCTCGGTGCAGTCCTCCACGCGGGTGACGCTCACCTTCAGCGAGCCCGTGAACACGGCCACGCTGGCGGGCGCCGTCACGCTCACGCTCGAGGCGGACGGCACGCAGGTGGCCGGCACCACCACCTACAACGCGACCACCCGCGTGCTCACCTTCACGCCGGGCGAGCTGCTCGGCTCCGAGTCCCTGTACGCGGTGGAGGTCTCCGGGGTGAAGGACGTCGCGGGCAACGCGATGGAGGCCCCCTTCGTCTCGCACTTCACCACCCGCCGCACGCTGTTCGCGGATGACTTCGAGGACGGCACCGACCGCTGGCTGCTGCCCACGCCCAGCACCGGGGCGACGTGGGGCCTGACCACCAGCGCCTTCCACGGCGGCGCGCAGAGCCTCCACGACGGCTCGCCCGGCAAGTACGCGAACAACGTGACGAGCTCCGCGGCGCTTGCGCAGGACCTGGACGTGACGAACCTCGGCTCGGTGTCCGTGCTCTTCTGGCTGCGCACCCGCACCGAGAAGAACCGCGACTTCGTCTCCGTGGAGGCGAGCCTCGACGGCGGCGCGTGGACCCCGGTCGCGGGCGGCAAGTTCTCGGGCAACCTCTCCTGGGCGGCGCGCTCGCTCACGCTGGACGTCAGCGGCAAGACGCACCTGCGCCTGCGCTTCGTCTTCACGTCCAACGCGAACAAGACCTTCGACGGCGTGTACGTGGACGACCTGCTCATCCAGACGCCGTAGCTCCCGGGCGGGGCGGTGCGCGCCTCCGACCGCGGAGGCGCGCACCCTTGCGGCTACGGGGTGGTCAGCGTGTAGGTGACCGTGGCCTCGAAGCGGTCGTTGCGGCGGAACATCTGCGGGTGCACCGCGTAGTTCGTGGAGACGAGCAGCGCGTTGTTCGGCGCGTTCACGGTGCCGCCGTAGGAGATGCGCTCGCCCTGCAGCAGCGGAGTGGGGCCGTGCGCGAGGTCCGCGAGCGTCGCCGCGTAGTGCGGCCGGCCGCCGGCGGTGGAGGCCGTGAGCGGGTCGCTGTCGAACTTGGCCGCGTTCACCACCTGGGTGCCGTCCGCGCGGGCGTGGTCTCCCGAAGGGGTGATGGCGGCGCTGGGCACGCCGAAGCCGATGTCCCCGAGGCCGATCTCCCCCGGGCCCGCGCGAAAGCCCGAGCCCTGCACCGTGGCGGTGAGCACGTAGGCGGTGTTGGTGCGCAGCGCGAGCGTCACCACGCCACCGTGGACGCCGTTGGGACGGCCCTCGGCCTCGCGCAGGTCGCCGAGGTTCAGCGTGTAGTTGAGCGAGTTGCCCGCGTTCTGCCCCGTGACGCCCTCGCCTGCGAGGGTGCTGGACTGGAAGCGCAGCGAGGCCACCTCGGAGACGTGGCCGACGATGCGCACCGTGCCGCGATCCTGGGCCGCAGCGCTCAGGCTCAGCAGGAGGAGAGCGGCGGTCATCGGGCGGAGCATCGGGGCTACCTCCAGCGGAGTGCGCGGGGGTGGGCAGAGCAACCACCGTGCCCGCGCTGCAGCCTCTGGAAAACACTCGGCCTTTCGTGTGCCAGGCCCGGGCCTGTCCCCGGGTCGTAGAAGTGTCCCGGGCTCTCCTGGAGGGCAGACAAACAGGCAGGGGAGAAGGGGTGGCTGGGAATTGGTCTTCCACTCCCATGCCCGTAAACTTCCACCGTCCTGGCACCCCCCTTCCGCCAGGGCGAATCGGAGCGAGCCTCCGCCTCACCGGGGTCACTCCCATCCGCACTCGAGCCACCCTCAGCCTCGCCGCCGCCCTGCTCGCCGCGCCACTCGCGCGCGCGCAGACGGCTGCGCCCGAAGAGGCGGCCGGGGCGAGGACGCCCACCACCCTCACCGTGGACGGGCGGCTGCTCACGGGGGCGTACAGCGCTGCGGAGCTGCGCGGCGGGCGGCTGTTCCTGCCGGTGGTGGTGGTCGCGCGCGCGTTGGGTGACACCGTGCGCGTGGACGCGAGCACGCGCACCGTGGAGGTGCTGCGCGCCACGGGCGTGCGCGCCCAGCTCAACGCGGCGACGGGGCAGGTGAGTGAGAACGGCGTCCCCACGCTCGTAGCGGGCAACGTGGCGGAGGTGGTGTTCCCCGCGGACCCCACGGGCCTCATGCTCCCCACCGAGCTGGTCAGCGCGCTGCTCGACGCGCAGCTGGTCGTGGACGACGTGCAGGGCACCGTGCGCGTGGACCGCGGACTTCCGCAATTGGTGGTGCGCGAGGGCTCGCGGCGCGGGCCCGCCGAGCTGTACTCGGCGAAGTACGGCTACACGGCCAGCTCCAGCGGCAGCTCGTACACGCACAGCCTCAACGCGGCCGCATCGGGCCGCGCGGCCGACGGGCGGCTGGACCTCAACAGCAACTTCGCGGGCACGGACACCGGAGGTCGCCTCTTCGAGTTCCGGTCCGGGCTGCTCTCCTACGAGCGCCCGGGTGGGCAGCGTTTGATGTTCGGTGACCTGAGCACGGGCGGAGACCTCGCCTTCCTCACCTCCGCGATGCGCGGTGGATGGTGGCGTCAGCCGCTGGGAGCGCTGGAGCTCACCACCTTTGCCGGGCGTACTCGCTCGGATGCGCGGCCTGCGCTGCCGCCGGAGGTGCCGCCCTCGCTGGCCCAGCACTTCGACACCTCGGTGGTCGGCGGCTACTTCACGTTGGGCCGCGCTCCGTCACCGGAGGGTCGACGGCTGAGCAGCTCTTTCGGCGGCCTCTACTTCGGGGGTCCCCAGCGCCAGGGCAGCGTGCTCACCAGCGGCGTGCAGTACGGCACCAACCTGCACCAGTTCCGCTTCGACCTCGGAATGGGCTCCTTCCAGGGCCAGCAGCTGGACGGCCGCGACGTGCGCGGCACCGGGCTGATGCTGGACGCCTCCGAGACGCTCACGCCGGTGGAGTCCCTCACGCTCAACGCGGGCTTCAGTCACATCGGTGAGAACGTGCTCAGCCCCCAGCTGGCGGGCTTCCTGCGCCCGCTGAACCAGTACTCCGGAGGCGTGAGCTGGCGCGTGCACCGGTGGGTCTCGCTCTCGACGAGCGGCCGCTACGCGGAGCGGCTGGACCTGCCGAGCGGGAGCACCGACCACGACGTCACCGGCACGCTCACCTTCTTCCGCTCGCCCTCGTGGCCCTCGCTGCTGGTGAGCCACAGCACCGGGCGCCAGGCCGAGACGGGCACGCGCGAGTTCACGCTCGTGAACGTCTCCCAGACCTTCGGGCGCACCGAGCTGTTCTCGAACCTCTCGCGCACGCGCACCGCGGGCACTCCCGCCTCGAGCAGCGTCACGCTGGGGGCCACCCGCGCCTTCACCACCGCGAGCGTTCGCGCGTACCAGACCTTCTCGACGGGCGCTTCGATGAGCGGCGGCCTGGACTGGCTCACCTCGAACTTCTTCACCGACCGGGTGGGGGTGACGACGGGCGTGGGCTACAGCCGCCAGCGCGGCGAGTACACCAGCTTCGCGCGGGTGGGGCTCTCGGCCCTCCTGCCCGGCAACCAGCGCCTGCAGCTCACCTACAGCCAGAGCCAGCGCTCGGGGCAGGCCTTCCTGGAGCTCTCCGGGCCCCTCTTCGAGGCGCCCGCGGCACGCAGCGCCGCGCAGCGCAGCCTGGAGACGCTGAGCAGCGTGGGAGGCTTCTCCGGACGCGTGTACCAGGACGTGAACCTGGACGGGCGCTTCGACCCGCTCGTGGACCGGGCGCTCAGGAACGTCGAGGTGCTCGTGGACGGGTACAACACGGCGCGCACCGACGAGAACGGGGTCTACCGGCTCGGCAACGTGCTGGCGGGCGAGCACAAGGTCTACCTCAACCTGCTCACCGTGCGCGCGGACCTCTCGCTGCTGAGCGGCGCAGACCAGAAGGTGCAGCTGCGCGCGGACCGCGACGCGGTGGTCGACTTCCGCCTCATCCGCACAGGGCGCGCCGCCGGGCTGGTCTGGCTAGATGCGAACGGCAACGGCCAGGTCGACGAGGGCGAGCAGCCGCTTGGTGAGGTGCGCGTGGTGGCCGGAAACCGTGACACCCTCACCGGCCCGGACGGCGACTTCGTGCTCGGCGATCTGCCGCAGGGGCAGCACACCGTGCTCATCGACCAGAAGACCCTGCCCGAGGGAATGGAAGCGGCCGCTGGCGCGCTCCAGGTCTCCATCGTTCCCGCGCAGGAGACGGGCGGAGTGCTGCTGCCGGTGCGCGCGAAGCCGGTCGAGGTCGAGGTGAAGGAGTTCTGACGGCGCCGCTCAGCGCTTCGTCTTCTTCGCGGGCGCCGGAGGGGCGGCTGCCGGCACCACCAGCTTGGTGCGGCCCTCCACCACCTTGCCGCCGTCCTTGAAGTCCACGCGGTAGCGCAGCGAGTACTCGCCAGGGGCGGGCAGCTGCGAGCGCAGCGCCTGGGAGGTGGTGGTGCCCGCGAGCACCGGGAAGGCCTCCGTGGGCTCCTGCTCGAGCACCACCTTGCCGCTGCCGTCCACGACCTGGAAGGACTGCACGGGACGCAGGTGGGTGTTGCCCTCGTTCTTGAGAGAGGGGGTGACCTCGAGCCCGCGCGCGGTGGCCTCGGCGCGCAGCCCCGTGAGGCTGCCCTTC
Source organism: Aggregicoccus sp. 17bor-14 (assembly GCF_009659535.1). Lineage (NCBI taxonomy): Bacteria > Pseudomonadati > Myxococcota > Myxococcia > Myxococcales > Myxococcaceae > Aggregicoccus > Aggregicoccus sp. 17bor-14. The sequence continues at coordinate 278,622 of NZ_VJZZ01000005.1, read as the reverse complement.
AGCGTGAAGGGCGGCACCATCACGTAGAAGATGGCGGCGAGCCGGAAGTGGAACATCAGCTGCTTGGTGTTGGTGCGCTGCTTCAAGTCCGCGGGGCGCTCCTCCACGAAGAGCACCGCGGTGTAGTCGCCGGGCGCCGCGTCCTTGGGCACCGAGATGGTCACGCGCACCGGGTGCGTCTGGCCGGGGGCCACCGAGAGCTCCGCGGGGCTGTAGAGCATCCAGGGCGTCGCGGAGCGCGGCGTGGTGCCCGGCTTGTCGAAGCTCATGTCTCCCGTGGCGCTGAGCGCCCAGTCGCCGAGCGACGCGCGCAGGCGCAGGGGCGTGGTGCCGCTGCCCGACGAGATGACGTTCACCACCACCGTCTGCTCGTCGCCCGGGGCGATGGGCAGCTCGAAGCGCGAGGGCGCGAGGGCGAGCTCGTTGGGGCGGGGCGCCGCGGTCTCCGCAGGGGCGGGGGCCGGCGCCTGGGCGAGCGCGGGGACAGTGAACAGGAGGGCGAGGAGCGAGAGGGCGGGGCGGGTCATGAAGGGAAGCTGCGGCTCAGAGGCAGGGCCAGTTGGTGCCCGACGCCGAGATGCGGAAGGTGAGGGTCACCGTGGAGGTGCCCGGAGCGAAGAACTGGGGGACGAGGGCGAAGACGGCGTCGAAGCGCCAGCCGTTGTCCGTGGTGCGGGGGTTGATGTTGCCCGTGCTCAGCTGCGGCCCCTGCATGATGACCGCGGTGGTGCCCACGGTGGCAAGCGAGGAGGGGAAGCTGGCCCGCCCAGCACCCGAGCTCACCGTGAACGCAGGATCATTGGCGAAGGGCGCCATGATGCGGTGGCTGGCGAGCGCGCACTTCTTGGCGCGCCCCATCTGCTGCAGGTTCTGGATGCCGAAGCCCACGTCGCTCAGCTGCGGCGAGTCCAGGGTGGTGCCGGTACCTCCCGAAGACACATCGACTTCGAGCTGGTACGCGGCGTCGCTGCGGATGGCGATGGGGACCACGACCTTGATGATGCTGTTGCGGTTGACCGGGGAGAGCTCACCCAGGTCCACCGTGACGCTCAGGTCCGCAAGGAGGCTGGGATCGCCGACCACGACCCGCCCGCCGAGGCTGCCCGTGATGGTGGGCTGGCCCGCGCTGCCGATGTCGTAGTCCCTCGAGGGCGCAGCCAAAGCCCCGGCCGCGCAGAGCACCAGGAACACGCCGCATGCGAGCGCGCCAGTCCGGGAGCTGCGGGAGGGCGCTGCCATACGGGACTCCGCCCGCTCAGGGCGTGGTGATGGTGTACGTGACGGTGGTGGTGAAGGAGCCAGGCGTGAAGAATTGTGGCTTGATCGCGAAGTAGGTGTCCACCAACAGGCCGCCCACGTTCGCGGCCGGCACCACCTGCATGATGCGCGGGCCGGTCATCACGGCCTTCGAGGTCGTGTAGTTGGACAGCGACTTGGCGGTCACGAAGTCCCAGCGGGGCGTGCCGGTGTTCGCGTCCGGGTCCAACGAGGGGTCGCCCTTGACGGCGGCGACGATGGTGTCCGTGCCGGCATTCACGCCCGAGTCCGTGCGCCGCACGTTGTCCACGCCGAAGCCGACGTCCGTGGGCTGGATGGCCAGCGGGTCCACGTTGCTGAAGCCCGTGGTGCTCACCGACAGCGTGTACGCGACGTTCGAGCGCAGCCGCAGCGGCACGGTGGCCTTGACCATCGGGTTCGTGTTGACCGGCGAGACGTCGCCGAAGTCGATGGTCATGCCCGTGAGCACGTCGCCCTTGTTCTTGACGACGGAGACGGTGCCGCCCGTGGTGACGCTCGCAGGCCCGCCGGCAGCGATGTCCACGTAGCCCGAGACGCGGGCGTTGAGTGTCACGCTGCCGGAGTCAGTGGCCTGCGACTGTGCCGCGGCGAGGCCCGGGAGCCCCAGCGCCAGGCTGCTCAGAAGGACTGCGATGTACTGCCTGAAGAGCCTGGGCATGGGGAGTTCCGGGAGAGGGGACTGCGACTACGGGTTGGAGGCGAGGGTGAAGTTCACCACGGCGACGAAGTCGCTCGTCGTCGGCTCGAAGAACTGGGGCAGGATCGAGTACCGGGTGGTGACCGTGATGTAGTTGTTGTCGGACTTCACGTTGCCGCCCTTGGAGATGCGGCCACCCTGCGCGACGTCGACCGCCGCCGCCTGCAGGTCCTGCAGGGTGTGGGTGAAGGCCACCTCGCCCGTGGAGACGTCAGCACTGGACGGATCGTACTTGTAGGTGGTCGCGTCCGTGGTGTGGTCCGTCGTGGTGTCCACCAGGTTGGCGCTGGTGTTGCCGACGTCGGTGATGCCGAAGCCGATGTCGTCGAGGCCGAGCGCATTGGCGCCGCTCGCGCCGCCATCGCTGGTGACCGAGGCGACGGCCTGCAGGACGTAGGGGGTGTTGGAGCGCAGGCGCATCACGACGTCCTCGGTCTTCAGCGAGGTGGCCGCGGTGGTCGCCGCCACGTCCTTGAAGTCGATCGTGTGGTCCAGCTTGCCGTTGGCGGGGCCGCCGGTGACGCCCGAGGTCATGCTGTCGAAGCTCAGCGACACGCTGCTCGAGACGTGCGCGTTGATGGTCACCTTGCCGGTGTCCGAGGAGGCGGGGGCCGCCATCGCGCTGGAAGCAAAGCCAAACACCAGAACCGCGGCAATCAGATTGTTCTTCATGGGGGAGGAAACTCCAACTTGATACATCGAAACTTGTTATCGCCGAGCTCCGCGCGCGATGCCGACCCACTCGCCGCGATCCGCCTGTCAGCGTCCAGGCAAGGCGCATAATTGCATCGAGTGAGGCGAAGTCAAATCGGGGTACCGCCGACCCGTGCGATTTTTCAGGCGCATGTAGCACCTGCTCCCTGATGCGCCCACAGAGGCACGGTCGGGGGCATTTGATACATGTTGTCGCATGTAGCAGCTGTTTCATGCCTGCTTGCAGACCAGGCAGGCATGAAACTTTGACCGCCTCCGAAACAGGGTAAGAACCCCCTCGTGGGCTCGAAGACCTTCCTCCTCCTCGTCGTGAGCGTGCTGTGCGCGGCCTCCCCGGTGCGCGCGCAGCAGGCCACGGACACCCTCGACCTCGAGCGCCTCGAGCTCAACCCCTCCGGCATCGGCTCGCTGGTGGTGGGCGCCGGCGAGCTGATGCCCGCGGGCTCCTTCCGCTCGACCATCCTCTCCCACTACGAATACAGCCCGCTCACGCTCCACGTGGACGGGCAGGACGTGGGCGAGGTGGTGCGCGAGCGGCTCACGCTGCACCTGCTGCGGCAGTACTCGCTCGGCCAGCGCGTGGAGTTCGCGCTGCAGCTGCCCATCGTCGTGTACCAGGACGGAGACAACCTGCAGCAGTTCGGCCTGCCGCGGCTCTCCAGCGGCGGCCTGGGCAGCCCCATCCTCAGCGCGCGCCTCGCGCTGCTGCGCAGCGTGGACGGCGCGCCGCTGGACCTCGCGCTGCAGGCGGCGAGCGCGCTGCCCTTCGGCAACGCAGGGGCCTACGCGCGCGAGCGCGGCTTCACCTTCTCGCCGCGCCTGCTCGCGAGCCGCCGCTTCTCCCTGCCGCGCCTTCCCGCCTTCCTCGCCTCGGCGGAGGTCGGCGCGACGCTGCGGCCGCCGGCCTCGCTCGGCGACGTCTCCATCCACCACCAGCTGCAGGCCAACGTCGGGCTCGCCACCACCGAGGGCGCGCTGCGCGGCGAGGTGGCGCTGCGCTACGGCCACTTCCTGCAGGGCGGCCCGAGCATCTTCGAGGTGCTCGCGGGCCCGCGCTACGCGCTCGCGGAGAACATCGAGCTGGTGGGGCTCGGCTCGCTGGGCACGGGGAGTGCGCCGGGCACGCCCGACTTCCGCATCCTCTTCGGCGTGAGCTTCACGGAGGGCACGAAGGTGGTGGGCTTCACGCCGCCGCCGCCCAGGGCCGCCGCTCCGGCCACCGCGCCTGCGGCTGCCAGTGCAGCCGCGGCCGCGCCTGCCGAGGCACCCAAGCCCACGCGCGTCGCGGGCCGGGTGCTGGATGCGCAGACGGGCAAGCCGCTCGCCGGGGCGCTGGTCACGGTGGAGGGGCAGGACCTGCCGCCGGTGGCCTCGGCCGCGGGGACGGGCCGCTTCCTCACCTACGACCTGCCCGCGGGGCTCGCCACGCTGCAGGTCTCGCACGAGGGCTACGAGCCGCTCTCGCAGCAGCTCACGCTGGTGGCCGGCCAGACGGCGGAGTTCGAGCTCCAGCTGAAGCCCGCGGTGAAGCTCTCCGCGCTGCTGGTCAGCGCCAGCGCGGGCGGCAAGCCGGTGGCGGCGACCGTGACGCTCAAGGGCCCGAAGGAGGACTCGGTGTCGCTGCCGGCGGCCGCTCGCGGCCCCTCGAAGCTCGAGGTCCCCGCAGGCCAGTACACGGTCAGCGTCACCGCCGAGGGCTTCCTCGCGCAGACGCGCGACGTGCAGGTCTCCGAGGGCGGTGAGCTGAAGGTCGCCTTCGAGCTCGTCCCCGAGCCTGCCAAGAGCCTGGTGGTGGTGAAGGAGAACCGCATCCAGATCCTCCAGCAGGTGCACTTCGCCACCGGCAAGGCCACGCTGCTCGCGGACAGCTACCCGCTGCTGGACCAGGTGGTGAGCGCGATCGTGAAGAACGACATCAAGCGCATCCGCATCGAGGGCCACACGGACAACCGCGGCAACGCGCTGACCAACCTGCGCCTGTCCCAGACCCGCGCCCAGTCGGTGGCGGACTACCTGGTGCGCGCCGGCATCGACGCGAGCCGCATCGAGGTCAACGGCTACGGCGGCGCGCGCCCCATCGCCCCCAACCTCACCTCGACTGGGCGCGAGCTGAACCGCCGCGTCGAGTTCGTGATTCTGGAGCGCTAGCGGAATAGCGCTGCACGGCCTGCGTTCGCAGGCCCCGTCTTCCCCGTTGCACCCGCAGGGAGCTCCCCGATGCTGCACTCTCGTTGGCTGGCCGCAGGAGCGCTGCTCCTGCTCGGCACGGCCGCCCCCGCCCAGACCCCGTCCGCTGCGCAGGCTGCGCACCCCGGCGGAGAGATCCAGACGCGCACGCTGAAGAACGGCCTCAAGGTCATCGTGTGGCCGGACCACGACATCCCCAACGTGGCGCTCTACAACTGGTTCCACGTGGGCAGCCGCAACGAGGCGCCGGGCATCACCGGCCTCAGCCACTTCTTCGAGCACATGATGTTCAACGGCGCGAAGAAGTACGGCCCCGGCGAGTTCGACCGGGTGCTGGAGGCGGCCGGCGGCAGCAACAACGCGTTCACGAGCGAGAACGTGACCGTGTACCAGGACTGGTTCCCGCGCACGGCGCTCGCCACGGTGTTCGACCTCGAGGCGGACCGCATCGGGCACCTGGCCATCGACCCGAAGATCGTGGAGAGCGAGCGCGGCGTCGTCTACTCGGAGCGCCGCTCGGGCGTGGACAACGACAACACCGGCCTGCTGCTCGAGCAGGTGCAGGCCACCGCCTACCTCGCGCACCCCTACCAGTTCCCCGTGGTGGGCTGGCCCAGCGACATCGAGCGCTGGACGCAGAAGGACCTGGAGCGCTACTTCCGCACCTACTACGCGCCCAACAACGCCACCCTCATCCTCAGCGGTGACCTGACGCCGGCGGAGGTGTTCGCGCTCGCGGAGAAGTACCTCGGCCCCATCCCGCGCCAGCCCGCCCCCGAGCCCGTGCGCACGGTGGAGCCGCCGCAGCTGGGCGAGCGCCGGCTCGTGGTGCACAAGGCCGCGCAGAGCCCGCTGTTGCAGATGGCCTTCCACAGCCTCTCGGGCAAGGACCCGGACCTCGAGGCGCTGCAGGTGCTCTTGAGCATCCTCACCGACGGCGACTCGAGCCGCCTGCACCGCGCGCTGGTGGAGGAGGCGCGCGTGGCCATCCAGGTGCGCGGGCTCTACGACCCCGGCTTCGACCCCTCGCTCACCCTGCTGCTGGTGGACCTGCCCCCGGGCGGCGACCTCGCGAAGACCGAGTCGCTGCTCAGCGCGCAGCTCGCGCGCGTGGCGAAGGAGGGCGTGACGGACGCAGAGCTGCGCAAGGCGAAGAACATCGCCGTGGCGGACTTCTGGCGCTCGCTGGAGACCATCAACGGCCGCGCCGCGGCGCTGGGCCGCGCCGAGGTCTTCCAGGGCGACTACCGCAAGCTCTTCGACACGCCCAAGCGCTACGAGGCCGTCACCCGCGAGCAGGTGCGCAAGGTGGCCGCGCGCCTCTTCGACCCCAACAACCGCACCGTGGGCACGCTGGTGCCCACCGACGACACCGCGACCCAGCAGGAGGCCGCACGATGAGCGCGCGCATCGCATTTCTTCTCGTGGCGCTGAGCCTCTCGGCTCCGGCCCTCGCCGCACCGACCCCGGCCCCGGCTCCGGCCGCCGCCGCGAAGTCCCCCGTGAAAGGCAGCGTCACGCTGCCCGAGCCCACGCGGGTGCAGCTGAAGAACGGCGCGCTGCTGCTGCTGGTGGAGCGCCACGAGGTGCCGCTCGTCGCCTTCAGCGCGCGGCTGCGCGGCGGCGCGCTGGGAGACCCCGAGGGCAAGGAGGGGCTCGCGTCGCTCACCGCGGAGCTGCTGCAGAAGGGCGCGGGCGCCCGCAACGCCGCGCAGTTCGCCGACGCGGTGGACGGCGCGGGCGCGCACCTGGACGTGGACGCCGGGCGCGAGGCGCTGCTGGTGGACGGCCAGTTCATGGCGCGCGACACCGGGCTGATGGTGGAGCTGCTCAGCGACCTGCTCCTGCGCCCGCGCTTCGAGGCGGCGGAGCTGGAGAAGACGCGCGCGCGCATGGTGTCCGAGCTCGCGGCGGTGAAGGACGGAGACCTGCGCGGGCTGGTGGGCACCTACTTCGATGCCTTCCACTTCGCAGGCCACCCCTACGCGCGGCCCGCCACGGGCAGCGAGGAGAGCCTGTCCAGGCTCACCCGCGAGGACGTGCTCGCGTACGCGCGCACGCAGCTGGGCGCGGACCGGCTCATCCTCAGCGTGGTGGGTGACTTCGACGCGAAGCAGCTCGCGGCGCAGCTGGAGCGCGCGCTGGGCGGCTGGGGCAAGGCCGCGGCGCCTGCGCCGGTGGCGCCGCCCTCACCGCACCCGCAGGGCCGGCGCGTGCTGCTGGTGGACAAGCCGGACGCGACCCAGACCTACTTCTGGCTGGGCAACACGGGCATCAGCCGCACGGACCCGGAGCGCGTGGACGTGCAGGTGGGCAACACGGTGTTCGGTGGCCGCTTCACCTCGCTCATCAACACCGCGCTGCGCATCAAGAGCGGCCTGAGCTACGGGGCCAACTCCGTGGTGATGCGCGAGACGCAGGCGGGCCCGATGGCCATCGCCAGCTACACGAAGACGGAGAGCACGGGGCAGGCGCTGGACCTGGCGCTGGAGACCCTGCGCAGCTACCGCGCGAACGGCATGGACGCGGCGACGCTGGCCTCGGCGAAGACCTACGTGCTGGGGCAGTTCCCCACCACGCTGGAGACGAGCCCGCAGCAGGCGGCGAAGCTCGCGGAGCTCGCCTTCTACGGCCTGGACGCGAGCGACGTGAACGGCTTCGCGGCGCAGGTGCAGGCGGCGGACCGCGCGCACGTGAAGCAGGTGATGCAGCGCGTGCTGCCCACCCCCGAGGACTACACGCTGGTGCTCATCGGCAAGGCGAGCGCCATCCGCGAGGTGGCGAAGAAGTACGGCCCGGTGACGGAGATGAAGCTGAGCGACAAGCGCTTCAGCCCCGGCCCCGTGGCCCCGGCGCGCTGAGCCCTCCCCCGGGGTGAGGCAGGAGCCTCACCCCGCGCTCGCGCCGTGCTCCACGCCTGGCTCGTGGTGCGTCTCGCGCACCACCTCCACGGAGCAGGGCGCGTGGCGCACCACGCTCTGGGCCACGCTGCCCATGAGGAAGGCGCGCAGGCCGGTGCGCCCGTGCGAGCCCATCAGGATGAGGTCCGCCTCCCAGCGGCGGGCCTCCTCGCAGATCTCCACGCGCGGGTCGCCGAGCCGCACCACCGTCTCCACGTCGAAGCCGCGGGTGCGCAGCGCCTCGGCCACGGGGACGAGCGCGGCGTGCGCGTTCTGCTCGAGCTGCCGGTACACGCTCTCCAGCCCGTCGCCCATCAGCCCCGCCTCGGGCACCAGCGGGGTGTCCGGCGCGTAGAGGTACTGCACCACCGAGATGAGCCGCACGGTGGTGGGCATGGGCCAGGGTCGGGCGTCCAGGGCGTGCACCGCCGCGCTCGAGGGGGCGGAACCATCGATGGCCAACAGGATCCGCATGGCGGCCTCCTTCGGGCGGCCGAAGACCACGGCGACGCAGCCTGCCCGCACTGCGAACATAGTGACGGCCCGCCCGCTCCGCGCGCCCCCCGCCTGCCTGGCTGCTCGAGGCTGCTGCGCGGCCGGTATTCCCCCGCGGGCCACGCCTGGCTGGAGCAGGCGCATCGGGCCGGCAGGTCGCAGGCTGCGCCTTGCCACGCCTCAGGGGGGAGCCGAGGTTTGAGGTCATCCGCTCCACTGCCCGGCGCATGCGCAGTCCCGCCCGCGCGCCGCAGTGCAGCGTTCGACGCACGGTCAGCCAACCCGCAGTCAGGAGGACGCTCATGCCCTACAAGCGCAACCAGGAGGCGCCGGGAGCCGGCAACTCGAAGCTCTCGGAGGAGGCGCGCAAGGAGATCTTCGGCCGCTCGGAGCTGGAGTCGGACCCGGACGGCAACGCGGCGAGCCGCGAGGGCCGCTCGGTGCACTCCAGCGACGCGTCGCCCTCGGGGGACTCGGGCGCGTCGGGCCACGGCGGCGCGAACCGCAGCAGCACCTGACCCCGCCCTGAAGCCCCACCCGCCCGTGCCCCGGCGGACACCCGGGCTGCACTGGCGGGTGGATGGGCCTGTGCGCAGGCCCATGCCCACCCTTCGAGCCTGACGGGGGCCGTGCCCCTGTCTGGTGGGCGGGGAGGGGGGCGGGGCACGTGAATTTCTTCGAGCCGAACGAGGAGCAGCGCGCGCTGTGCGAGTCGGTGCGCCAGTTCGGGCGCACCCTCAACGAGGGGCTCGCGCAGCGCGATGCCGAGGGGCGCTTCGACCGCGAGGCCTGGCGGCGCTGCGCCGAGTTCGGCATCCCGGGCCTCCCGCTGCCGCGCGAGTACGGCGGCAGCGGCGCGGACCTGATGACCACGCTGCTCGCGATGATGGCGCTGGGCCACGGCTGCCGCGACAACGGGCTCGTCTTCTCCCTCAACGCCCAGATGTGGGCCTTCCAGCTGCCAGTGCTCAAGTTCGGCACCGAGGCGCAGCGGCAGCGCTACCTGCCGCCGCTCGCGAGCGGAGAGCGCATCGGGGCGCATGCCGTCACCGAGCCCTCACACGGCTCGGACGCCATGGGCATGCGCACGCGCGCCCGGCGCGAGGGCGACTGCTATGTCCTCGACGGCACCAAGACCTTCATCACCAACGGCCCCGTCGCGGACGTGCTGCTGGTGTTCGCCACGGTGAACCCGGCGCTCAAGAGCCTCGGGGTCACCGGCTTCCTCGTGGACCGCGAGACGCCCGGGCTCACGCTGAGCCGCCCCATCCCCAAGATGGGCATCCGCACCTCGCCCATGGGCGAGGTGGTGCTCGAGGGCTGCCGGGTGCCGGTGAGCGCGCGGCTGGGCCCGGAGGGCGCGGGCGGCAGCATCTTCAACGCGGCGATGGCCTGGGAGCGCACCTGCATCTTCGCCGCGCACCTGGGCGCGATGGAGCGGCTGCTCGACGACTGCGTGGCGTACGCGAAGGGGCGCGAGCAGTTCGGACAGCCCATCTCGCGCCACCCGGAGATCGCCGACAAGCTGGTGGACATGAAGGTGGCGCTCGAGGCGGGGCGGCTCCTGCTCTACCGCGCCGCGGCCGCACGCGACGCCGGCAAGGACGCCATCCTGGAAGCGGCCATGGCCAAGCTCTTCGTGTCCGAAGCGCACGTGCGCCAGGCGCTCGCGGCCATCCAGCTCCACGGCGGCTACGGCTTCACCACCGAGTACGGGGTGGAGCGGGAGCTGCGCGACGCCGTGCCGGGGACCCTCTACTCGGGTACCTCGGAGATGCAGCGCAAGATCATCGCTCGCCTGATGGGGTTGTCATGAAACGAGGCTCTCTCTTCGACCTGGTGTGCGAGGGCGCCGCGCGCGTTCCCCGCAGCAAGCCCGCGCTGCTCACCGCCACGGGCTCCCTGAGCTACGGCGCGCTGCTGGACGGAGCGCGCGGCATCGCGGCCACCCTGCGCGAGGCGGGCGTGCCGCCGGGCGCGCGCGTGGGGCTGTGCCTGGAGAAGGGGCCGGGCGCGGTGCAGGCGCTCCTGGGCGCGCTCGCCGCGGGCTGCGCCTACGTGCCCCTGGACCCGCGCTCGCCGCCCGCGCGCTGCGCCGCCATCGCGCGCAACTGCGAGCTCGCGGCGCTGGTGGTGGACGTGCCTCACCTGCAGCACCTGCCCACGCTGCTCGAGGGGCTCAGCCCCCGCATCGTGCTGGTGGACGGCGCCGAGCCCAGCCAGCTCGCGCTCGCGCGCGAGAACCCCTTCCTGCCCCCGCTGCTGCCGCTGCAGGCGGCCGCGCAGCACCCGCCCGCGGCGCTGCCCGAGCTTCGCCCCGAGCAGGTGGCCTACCTGCTCTACACCTCGGGCAGCACCGGCACGCCCAAGGGCGTGGTGCACACGCACGGCTCGGGCATCGCCTTCACGCGCTGGGTGCAGCGCACGTTCCGGACCGGCCCGCAGGACGTGTTCAGCAGCCACGCGCCGCTGCACTTCGACCTCTCCATCTCGGACCTCTTCGCCGCGCTGGGCTCGGGCGCGAGCGTGCGCCTCTTCAGCTCGGTGGAGGCGATGCTGCCGCCGCACCTGGTGCGCACGGTGCGGCAGCTGGGCATCACCGTCTGGTACTCGGTGCCCAGCGTGCTCACCCAGATGATGGAGGCAGGCGGGCTCGAGCAGGGAGGGCTGCCCAGCGTGCGCGTCCTGCTCTTCGCGGGCGAGGTGTTCCCCACGCCGCAGCTGCGCAGGCTGCGGCGCGCAGTGCCCCACGCCCAGCTGTGGAACCTCTTCGGTCCCACGGAGACCAACGTGTGCACCGCGTACCAGGTGCCCGAGGAGCTGCCGCCCGGGGATGCGCCCATCCCCATTGGCCACACCTGCACGGGGCTCGAGAGCTTCGTGCTGGACGACGAGGGGCGGGAGATCCGCGACGACCGCGAGGGCACCCTGTGGGTGCGCGGGCCGCACCTGATGCAGGGCTACTGGGCGGACCCCGCGCGCACGCACGCCACGCTGCAGCCGGACCCGCGCGGGGTGCCCGGCCTCGCCTACTGCACGGGGGACCGGGTGCGGCGCGAGCCGGACGGGGCCTTCCGCTTCCACGGCCGGCGCGACCACCAGGTGAAGACGCGCGGCTTCCGCGTGGAGCTGGGGGAGATCGAGGCCGCGCTCGCCGCGCACCCCGAGGTGCTCGAGGCGGTGGCGGTGCCGCTGCCGGACCCGCAGCTGGGCAACCGCATCGTGGCCTCGGTGCTCCTGCGCACCGGAGGCCAGGTGGAGCCGCAGGCCCTGCGCGCCTTCTGCGCGGAGCGGCTGCCCGCGTACATGGTGCCCGAGCGCATCGCGGTACACGGAGAGCTGCCGCGCACCTCCACGAGCAAGGCGGACCGCACGGCGTTGAAGAAGGCGTGGGAAACGGGGGCAGGGGCATGAGCATCGAGAGTGACTTGCAGCGCTACATCTCCAGCGAGCTGGTGCTGGAGCGGGGACGCAACCAGCTGGTGCAGGCGCAGGAGCCGCTGCTGTCGTCGGGACGGGTGGACTCGCTGGGGCTCTTGCAGCTGCTGGACTACGTGGAGCAGCAGTACGGGGTGAGCCTGCTCGCCTTCGGGGAGCCGCAGTCCTTCGACACGGTGGAGGGCATCGCACAGGCCATCCGGGCGATGCGCGGGGTGCCCGGTGAGGCCTGAGGCTCCCTCGTCACCCACGCCCCGCCTCTCGGCCCGCGCGCGCTTTCACGCGGACCTCAGCCGCTACCTCGGCGCGCGCGCGCCGGGCACCCGGCTGCAGCGGCTCGGCGTGCTGCTGCGCACCGAGCCCCTGTGGGCGCTGGCCACCTTCCGCTTCGGGCAGTACCTGCACGAGGAGGCGAGCCGGCCGGTGCGCCTGCTGTGCAAGCTGCCCTTTGCGCTCGCGCACCGCGCGGTGTCCTGGGGCCTGGGCATCCACCTCTACCCGCAGACGCAGGTGGGGCCGGGCCTCTACATCGGGCACTGGGGCGGCATCTGGGTCTCGCCCCACGCGCGCATCGGCGCGCACTGCAACGTGAACCACGCGGTCACCATCGGCTGCGCGGGCGAGGGGGAGCGCGGCCCCGAGCTCGCGGACCGGGTGTGGGTGGGCCCCAGCGCCACCATCACCGGCCCGGTGAAGGTGGGCGAGGGCGCGGTCATCGGCGCCAACTCGCTCGTGGTGGCGAACGTGCCGCCCCAGGCAGTGGTGGTGGGCGTGCCGGCGCGGGCCGTGAGCTACACGGGCTCGGCGCGCCTGCTCGAGCCGCGCACGCCGGGAGCCAGCGTCGCGCAGGCGGCGGCCGCCGTGGCGCCCGAGACCGCGGCGCGCGTGCAGGTGGGGCCGGGGCCGGGGCCGAACCGCGCCGTGGTGCGCCCCGAGGCACCGGAGGACCCGCTGCGTCCCGCGGAGCCCTCGGCCTCACCCGCGGTGACGAGCGCTCCCACCGTGGAGCTCGAGCCGCCGCGGCCCGGCTGAGGGCGCGCAGGGCCCGCCCGCGGCTGCGCCCACGCGGCCGCGGGCGGGTGCAGTGCGTCGCGAACGTGGAGGGCGCCCCCGCTGCCCGGTGCAGGGCGGGGGCGCGGCCTCCCGCCTCAGGGCGTGACGGGCAGGCGCAGCGGCTCGTCGAGCACCTGCTGCACCGCGAAGCGCTCGGCGAGCTCGCGGCAGAGCGCGAGGTGGCGCGCCTCCTCGTCGCGGCGCTGGCGCAGCGCGCGCTGGGCTTCCATGTCGTGGGCCTCGTCCGCGAGCGCCACCAGGAGGTCCCACCCCGCGTGGTCCACCAGCTCCGCGGCGAGCAGCGCGTGCAGCAGGTGGGGCAGGGGCGCGTGCCCCTCGAGGATGACGTGGGCGAGCCCGCGCGTCTCCTCGCGCGAGAGCTCGGCGCGCGCGCTGTGCGGGTGGCTGCCCGCGCCCAGCGCCTCGAGCTGCGCCTGCAGCCACGTCACGTGCTCGCGCTCCTCGTCGCGCTGGCGCCGCAGCAGCGTGGCGAGCGCGCGCACCTCGGGCTCCGGCGCCTCCTCCACGTGCTCCAGCAGCGCTTCGTACAGCCGCACGCCGCCGCGCTCGAAGGCGAGGCGCTCGGCGAGGTAGTCCACCACGCGCTCCGGGTGCTTCTCGATGAGGCGCTTCATGCTGCGCTCCCGCGTCCGTGCAGCGTCAGTGCGTCGTCAGTGCGTCGTCAGTGCGTCGTCAGTGCATCCATGGCTCGGCCTCGGCGGGCTCGAAGAAGATGAGCGTCTTGCCCTGGGGCTCGGCCTCGATGTCCAGGCAGCCGAGCTCGCCGTCGTCGCTCTCCTCCGCGTACACGCGCGTGGGCGCGCCGATCCAGTGGGTGAGCTCCTCGTCGTCGCGGCCCACCTGCACGCAGATGGCGCCGGCCTCCGAGCCGCGCGCCTCCCAGCGGATGTCGCGCAGCGGCATCTGCTCGGCGAAGTGCTGCGCGCCGAGCCCCTCGCTCTCCAGCTCGATGCGCACCCGGTGGCCGTGCTCGTGGCGGCTGAGGCCGGCGAGGTATGCCGCCCAGCCCTCGCGGGGAATCTCTCGTGTCCGTTGCATGGGACCTCCGGTGCGCCTGCGCGTTCGCTCGAAGGTATAGGCCCCGTCCTCCGGAGCAGCCATGTCCCCGGGGTCGCCCCGAAACGTCCCGCTGCGCCCGTTGCTGCGCCGCCGCGCGGGCAGGCGCCCGGCCGCCGCGCCGGCCCTGCCGCGAGCGCGGGGCGGGGCGCACCTTGAAGCTGTCCTCCTGCAACGCCCGGCGAGGTCCTCCGTGCCCCCTGCTCCCCCTGCGCAGCGCCCCGTGCAGCACATCCTCGTCGGCATCGACGGCTCGGAGAGCTCGCGGCGCGCCGCGCGCTTCGCCTTCGCGCTCGCGGAGCCGCTCGGCGCGAGGCTCACCCTGCTGCTGGTGCTCGAGCCGCCGCGGGTGCTCAGCTTCGGGCCGCTCGATGGCTTCGCCGTGGCGGGCAACCCCATGGACCCCGCGCACCTCGCGGCGGCGCGCGCGCTGCTGCAGGAGGTGGGCGCGGGCGTGCCGCCGGAGCGCGTGGCGCACGTGGTGGAGGTGGGCGAGCCCGCGGACACCCTGTGCGCCCAGGCCGAAGCCCTGGGCGCGGACCTGGTGGTGGTGGGCGCGCGCGGGCAGGCCGCCGCGGGGCGCTGGCTGCTGGGCTCGGTGAGCGACCGCGTGGTGCACCACGCCCGCAGGCCCGTCACCGTGGTGCACTAGCTCGCCTCCACTGCGGGCAGGAGTGCACACCCCGCAGCCGCCTGCGCCGACCGGCCGCAGCATTGCGCCATGGCGCGCGAGAGACCCGAGGACCTGCCCCTGCGGCAGGACGTGAAGCTGCTCGGCCAGCTGCTGGGGGAGGTGCTCATCGAGCAGGAGGGCCGCGCGCTCTTCGAGCTCGAGGAGGAGGTGCGCCACCTGGCCATCCGCCGGCGCCGCGGGCCTCCGGAGCAGCGGCGCGAGGCGGCGGCGCAGCTGGCCCGGCTCCTCACGCGCCTGTCCCCCGAGCGTGCGGAGACGGTGGTGCGCGCCTTCAGCCTCTACTTCCAGCTCGCGAACCTCGCCGAGCAGCACCACCGCGTGCGCCGCGCCCGCGCCTGGGCGGGCGACCCGGGGGCCCCGCCGCAGCGCGGCTCGCTCGAGGCCACCTTCGCCCAGCTGCGAGCGCAGGGCGTGGAGGCGGACCGGGTGCGCGCGGCGCTCGGCGAGCTGCGCCTGCTGCTCACGCTCACCGCGCACCCCACCCAGGCGGCGCGCCGCACGCTGCTGGAGAAGCTCTACCGGCTCACCCGGCTGCTGGAAGAGCGCGACCGCTGCGCGCTGGTGCCGCAGGAGCGCGAGGAGCTGCTGCTCGCGATGCGCGAGTGCATCACCTCGCTGTGGCAGACGGACGAGCTGCGGCGCGAGCGCCCCACCGTGGGCGACGAGGTGAAGAACGTCCTCTGGTACATGGAGGAGGTGCTCGCCGAGCAGGTGGTGTCCCTGCCCGAGACCATCGGCTGGGCCTTCGAGCGCGTGTACCGCGAGCCGCTCGGGCCCTTGCCCTCGCCCCTGCGCCTGCACTCATGGGTGGGCGGGGACATGGACGGCAACCCGCTGGTCACCGCGGACGTGTTCGCCGACACGCTGCGCGCCCACCGCGCGCACGGGCTGCGCCTGCTGCTGCGCGACGTGGGAAGGCTGGGCGCGTGGCTCTCGCAGTCCGCGCGCTACGTGGCGGTGAGCCCGGAGCTGCGCGCCTCGCTCGAGCGCGACGCCGAGGCGCTGCCCGAGGTGGCGCGGCAGCAGGGGCCGCGCACCGAGGGAGAGCCGTGGCGGCGCAAGCTGCGCTTCATCGAGGCGCGGCTGCAGGCCTGCCTGCGCGCGGTGGAGGCGAAGCGCACCGGTGCCACCGGAGCCTCTGAGGCAGGCGCGTTCGCGGCGGGCGTGGCGGCGGGAGTAGGGGCCGTGGGTGAGCGGGGCGCCCTGGAGGTGGCGCGTGCGGCGGCCGCCTACGAGGGGCCCGCGCAGCTGTGCGCGGACCTGGAGCTGCTGTGCGAGTCGCTCGAGCGGGGGAGGGCGGCGCGCGCGGGGCTTCGCTACGCGCGCCGGGTGCTCGAGCGCGCGCGGACGCTGGGCTTCCACCTGCTGGAGCTGGAGGCGCGCGTGCCGGCGGAGGAGGCGCGCAACCTCGCGGCGCACCTGGCCGCGGGCTCCGCAGAGAGGCCCGCGCTGGACGAGGGCGGAGCGCGGCTGCAGGCCGTGCTCGCGAGGCTGCGAGAGGCGCAGGCGGAGGGCGGCGAGGCCGCGTGCCGCACGCTGGTGCTCAGCATGGCGGAGAGCGCCGGGGACGTGCGCGCGGCGCTCGCGTGCGCGAGGGCCGCGGGGCTGTGGGACGAGGCTCGCGGGTGCGCCACGCTGGACGTGGTGCCGCTCTTCGAGCAGCTGGGCGCGCTCAACGGGGGCGCGGGCGTGCTGCGCGAGCTGTTCGCGGACCCCGCGTACTTGCGCCACGTGCGGGCGCGCGGCCACCAGGAGGTGATGGTGGGCTACAGCGACTCGGGCAAGGAGGTGGGGATGCTCGCGGCGAGCGCGGCGCTCTACCGCGCCCAGACGCAGCTCGCGCAAGCTGCGCGCGAGGCGGGCGTGCGCCTGGTGCTCTTCCACGGCCGCGGCGAGTCGGTGGCGCGCGGCGGAGGGCCCGCGCAGGAGGCCATCCTCGCGCTGCCCCCGGGCACGGTGGCCGGCCACTACAAGGCCACCGAGCAGGGCGAGGCGCTGGACCACAAGTACGCGCGGCCCGCGCTCGCGCGGCGCACCCTGGAGCTGGTGCTGGGCGGTGTCCTCGTGCACACGCTGGATGCGCAGCCGCGCGCGAGCGCGGCGGACGAGCCGGCCTTCCGCGCCGCGTTCGATGCGCTCGCGGAGGTGGGCCGCAAGGCCTACCGCGCCTTCGTGTGGGAGGACCCGCGCTTCACCGCCTTCTTCACCGCGGTGACGCCGGTGGAGGAGATCGGCTCGCTGCCCATCGGCTCGCGCCCCTCCAAGCGCAAGGCGGGTGGGGTGGAGGCGCTGCGCGCCATTCCCTGGGTGTTCGCGTGGACGCAGAACCGCGCCATCCTGCCGGGCTGGTTCGGCGTGGGCAGCGCCTTCGCGGCGTACGCGAAGGAGCCCGGAGGCGAGGCACTGCTGAGGCGCATGTACGCCGAGTGGCCCTTCTTCCGCACGGTGGTGGACCGCGTGGAGATGGTGCTGGGCAAGTGCGACGCGGGCATCGCGCGGCGCTACGTGCGGCTCGCCCCGCCCGAGGTGCGCCCGCTGTGGGGCGCACTGCGCGCGGAGCTGCTGCTCACGCGCCGCTGGGTGAAGGCCGTCACGGGGCACGCGCGCCTGCTGGAGGGAAACCCCTCGCTGCAGCGCTCCATCCGGCTGCGCAACCCCTACGTGGACCCCATGTCCTTCCTGCAGGTGGAGCTGCTGCGGCGCAAGCGCGCGGGCGAGGCCGGCTGTGACCGGCCCCTGCTCCTCACGCTCAGCGGCATCGCCGCGGGGCTGCGCAACACTGGGTAGGCGGCGCGCTCGGGACCTGCCTTCAGGACTTGTCGGTGAGGCGCCGGCTCAGCGGCCGCCCCTCGAGCAGCTGGCGCTCGGAGGAGCTGAGCGCGAGGTCCGGCGACTCGAACACCGCCTCGAGCGCGGCGACGCGCAGCTTGAGCGCCTCCAGCTCCGCGGAGGTGCCCCCGGGCTGCACCGTGCGCATGCGGGTCCACGCGTCCACCAGCGGCTTGATGGAGAGGCGGATGGTCAGGCCGAGCAGCGGAATGCCCACGACCATGCCGGTGATGAAGATGGCGACGAAGGCGGTAGTAGCGTCCATGTGAGTGCGTCCTCCGCAGGGGAGCACGCACGGGGGCGCGAGCGATTGCAGGAAAAGAGCGTCCGTGGAGGGGCCCGGTGCACGCCCCGGGCCCGGGCCTCGAGGGCAGCCGGGAGCAGGAGGCGGTCGCCTCGCTCGCCGGTGTAGCCTGCGCCCCTCCTCCCGTGACCGCCTCCACCTCGTCCCACCCGCGCGCCGCCCAGCTGCTCCCCGCGCTGCTGCCCGTCGCCGTGTCCCTCGCGGTGTGGCCGGGCGGGCCCACGCCCTTCTCCACCGCGAAGGGAGGGGTGCTCGCGGCGGGCGCGCTGCTCGCGCTGGCCTCGGCGCTCGCGTGGCCCCGGCCGGCCTCCGCGCCCGCGCGCCTGCTCGGCTGGGCCTGGGCGGGCACGCTCGCGGCGTCCGCCCTGGGGGGGGAGCCGCTGCCCTCCCGTCTCGCCCTGGAGGCGAGCGCCGCGCTGCTCCTCGTCGCGCTGCTGCAGCGCACCCCGTCCCCAGGAGCCGTGCTGCGCGGGGCCACCTGGGCCGGCACGGCCGTGGCGGCGGTGGCGCTGCTGCAGTGGCTGGGCGCGGACCCCTTCCGGCTCGTGGGGCTCGCGCCGGACCTGCAGACGCCGCGCCTGCGCGTGTACGCCACGCTGGGCAACCCGGACTTCGTCGCGGGCCTTTTGGGCGCGTGCCTCGTGGCCACGCTCGCGCGCGCCCGGGCGGGGTGGACGTGGGCCGCGGCCGGGCTGCAGCTGCTCGCGCTCGCCGCCTGTCAGTCCTTCGCGAGCGTGCTCGCCCTCGCGGCCGCGGGGCTCGCGGCGGGCGTCCACGCCGCGCGGCACGGCGGGCGTCCACGCCGCGCGCTGCTGGGCGCCGCGGCCCTCGCCCTGCTCGCGCTGGGCGCGCTGGGGCTGGGCCTGCGCGGGCGCGGGGCCGTGGGCGAGGCGGCGGGCGGACGGAGGTACCTCTGGGCCGTGGCCGCGCCGCACGTGCGCGATGCGCCGTGGGTGGGCGCGGGTCCCGGCTCCGTCACGCTGCGCTGGCCCGGGTGGGAGGCGCTCCACTGGCAGGGCGCGGCGGCGCAGGGGGCGGAGCGCCGCTACGCGGGGGCGCAGGACCACGTGCACTGCGACCCGCTCGAGTGGCTGCTGGACCTCGGCCTCCTCGGGACGCTGCCGCGCCTGGGGCTCGCCGCGCTCGCGCTCGGCGCCGCGCTGCGCCGTGGCGGCCGGGAGGGCCTCGGGCTCGCGGCCACCCAGGCTTCCCTTCTGGCGCGCGCTGCGGTGGACTTCCCCCTCGCGCGCCCCGCGGAGCTGCTGCTGTGGCTCCTCGCGTGCGCCGCTGCCTTCAGCCCCAGGAGAACGCCTTGAACCGAGTCCCCTTCGCGCTCTGTACCCTCGCCCTCGCCGCCGTGCTCGCCGCCGCTGGAGGGCAGGGCGCGGGCGCCACGTTCCAGGAGCGCTACGCAGCGTTCCAGAAGCGCCTCGACGCCGAGCGCGCGAAGACGGGCCTCGGCTACGACGCGCTCCGGCGCAAGTACCCCACCCCGGAGCTGAGCCTCGTCTCCGCGGTGCCGGCGAGCGAGGGCAGCCGCGTGTGCCTCGCGCCGGGCAAGACGGCGAAGCTGGTGCTCGACGCGAAGGTGGTGCCGGGCAGCTTCATCGACTTCAATTGTGACGCGCTCACCGTGGTCGACCAGAAGCTCGAGGGCGGCAAGCTGCGCCTCGAGGTGCGCGCGAGGCCGGACGCGATGCCCGGGCGCTGCGACCTGCTGGTGGCCTCGGCCGGCAGCGGCATCCAGGCGAGCCTCCCGCTCGTGCAGGTGGTGGGGCGCTACACCTGGGAGCTGCAGCTGGCGAACGGGACGAGCAGCCGCTGGGTGGTGGACGCGACGCGCTGCGAGGACGCGGCGGACCTGCGCGGCGTGAGCCGCTGGAGCCGCCAGGGCAAGGCCCAGGGCGAGCGGCCCGTGGCGCTCTCCGGCTCGGGCGGGGCGTGGCGCGCGCAGGTGGAGCCCACGCCCGAGGAGCAGCAGGCGCTGAGCGAGGAGCTCACCGCGCAGTCCAGCTCGGAGCGCACGAATGCCGCGATGGAGAAGATCAACGCCCTCAGCCAGAAGATGGGCGAGGAGTGCGTGAAGCTGAAGCCCGAGCAGATGCAGCCCTGCTTCGAGAAGTACCAGAAGCTGCTCGAGCCCCACCAGAAGGTGCTGCAGGCGGCCGGGGACCAGATGAAGGAGGCCTCCACGGTGCGCAAGGTGGGCTGCCACGAGCTGCAGCTCACGGTGGGCGAGGCCGGCGCCGTCACCGGCACGGGCGAGGGCTGCGGCGCGCCCGGCGAGACGGCGGTGAAGGGCAAGGTGGCGGTGAGCGCGGCCTCCGCGCCGTAATGGCAGCTTGGTGAGGAGGGGACCGGACGTGCGCGGCGCTGCCGGGCTCGGGGTTTGTCCGCATCCCGCCGCGAGCCTCCGTCCCCAGCCTCCCTCACGGGCGCTCTGCCCGGGGAGGGAAGGAGTGTCTCATGAAGCGCCAGGCGTGGATGACGGCAGCGCTGCTCGCAGTCTGTGGCTGTGCCTCGTCCTCCTCTTCGTCGAAGGGCAGCACCGGGGCGGCGGTCGCGAGCACGGGCCTGAGTGAGGCCACGGGCAACGTGATGGTGGAGGCCTATGGGAAGACCCGCTACGTGGCGCTCGAGGGCAACACGCTCAAGGGGCCCCAGGTGAACGTGGAGGTGCAGGGCGGCACCGCGAAGGGCGAGGCCTACGGCGCGCCCGTGGACCTCGCGCTCGCGCAGGGCACGGTGCAGGGCAAGGTAGGGGAGGAGCCCATCCGGCTGCAGCTGCAGCCCACGAAGGGCGGCCTGCGCGCGGATGGGCTCTACCGCGGGCGGGAGTCCTCGTTCTCGTTCTCGCCCAACACGCTCTCGGGCAACGTGGCCACCTGCCGATATGACCTGAAGCGCAGCAACCGCAGCAACGCCTACAACAGCGCCGGCACGGGCGGCAGCGGGCTCGGCACGGACTACAAGGGCGAGCGTGACTGCGAGGGCAAGCCCTCCACGGACGTGAAGGTGACCCTGCCCAGCGGCTTCGAGCGCCTCGCGCCGGCGCAGCAGGCCACCATCCTCGGGCTGATGCTCGAGCGCGCGATGGAGTGAGCGCCATGCCAGCGCGGAGGGCACACGGGCCCCTGCTCCCCGCTGCGCTGGCGCTGCTGCTCGCGCTGCTGCCCCGCGCGCTCGCCCAGGCGCCCGCAAAGCCGCCCCCGCCTCCGCGCGCCTGCCCGCTGGAGACGTGGAGCTGCATCGCCGGCTGCATCGAGGGCAAGTGCCTCGAGCGCTGCATGGCGCCCTGCGCGGGCGCCATGAAGGGGCTGCGCAGCTGCCTGCGCAAGGCGCAGTGCGCGGCGAGCGACACCGCCTGCTGGCGCAAGGCCTGCCCCGAGGCGTGTGGCCGGGTGTTCGCCTCGGTGAAGGGGGCGCCGGGGGCGGAGGCGCCCGGGCAGTGCGCACCCCAGCCCGGGGCGGCCTTCGCGCTGCCGGAGGAGTGGACGGGGCAGTGGGAGCTGACGGGCGCGGGCTTCGTGCGCCAGAGCAAGGGCACGGATGACCAGTCCATCCGCTCCGACTACGGGCTGCTCATGCGCATCGCGGCGCCCGGCTGCTTCGAGATGGAGACGCGCCTGGGCGGCCCCACGCTGGGCTCGGGCAACGCGCTCACGATGCGCATCTGGGGCCAGGTGGTGATGCTGGACAAGGACGAGTGGGAGGCGCGGGCGCTGGGAGGCTCGCTCGAGGGGGTGCTCTGCGGGGAGCCGCGCGACGTGGCGCTCCCCGACTGGAGCGGCCGCAACGTCACCCGCCTGCGCTGCGAGGTGGAAGGGGGCGTGCTGCTGCTCACGCCCCAGCGCTGGGACAAGCGCCAGTTCTCCTTCGAGCGCAAGGGGCCGTAGCGCGCTCAGTCGAAGGGGCCCGCGCGGAACACCATGCCCAGCACCACCGCGAGCGAGAGCAGCAGGAAGAGCAGCGACACGTAGAAGGCCATGGACGGCGCGAAGGGCTCGTCTCCGTGCATCAGCCCCTGACGCACGAGCAGCGCGCGCTCGGCGTGCAGGGTGCGCCGGATGGCCACGTGCTGCACGAGCGCGAGCGCGAGCAGCGCATTGCCCATGAGCACGAGCGCGATCCCGAAGTTGCGCGCGGCGTGGGTCCCCACCAGCTGCGCGAACTGCGGCGACTGGTGCAGGCGCTGGAAGAACTGCGCGATGGTGAAGCCGAAGCTCACCAGCGAGATGGCGGTGCGCAGCATCGAGAGCAGCGTGCGGTCCGTGCTCATCCGCGTGCGCTGGAAGCTGAGCCCGCTCTGGCGCGCAGAGAGCTCCAGCTCGGGCGGGTGTAAGGGCTTGCTCATCGTCGCGTCCATGTGGCACCTGCGCGCAAGCTGAGCGCGACCGTGCAGCCTGCAATGGCGCTGCGGGGAAGTCCGGAGCCGACGGGCCGCTCTCCACTTGGCCTCACGGCGCGCTGCCTCTGCCGCACGCTGGGCCCGCACCGAGCCTCCGTGCCCCGCCTCGCCTCGGGCTTTCGCCCAATGGGCAGCCCGGCGCGGCGTTCTCAGCTTGCTGCGCGAACTCTCACCCACCCCTCTGGAGCCCGCGCATGGCAACGAAACAACCCAACATCCTCATCATCTGGGGCGACGACATCGGCTGGTACAACGTCAGCGCCTACAACCTGGGCGTGATGGGCTACCGCACGCCCAACATCGACCGCGTCGCGAAGGAGGGTTGCCTCTTCACCGACTGGTATGGCCAGCAGAGCTGCACTGCGGGCAGGGCTGCCTTCATCACCGGCCAGTCCCCCATCCGCACGGGGCTGACCAAGGTGGGCCTGCCGGGGGCCACGCTCGGGCTGCAGCCGGAGGATCCCACCATCGCGGACCTGCTCAAGCCGCTCGGGTACATGACTGGCCAGTTCGGCAAGAACCACCTCGGCGACCGCGACGAGTTCCTGCCCACACTGCACGGCTTCGACGAGTTCTTCGGCAACCTCTACCACCTCAACGCCGAGCAGGAGCCGGAGCACCCGGACTACCCCAAGGACCCGGAGTTCCGGAAGAAGTTCGGCCCGCGCGGCGTGCTGCACTGCTGGGCCAACGCGGATGGCACTCAGCGCATCGAGGACACCGGGCCGCTCAACCTGAAGCGCATGGAGACGGTGGACGAGGAGTTCGTCGAGGGCGCGCTGGGCTTCATGGACAAGGCGAAGAAGGAGGGCAAGCCCTTCTTCCTCTGGTTCAACTCCACCCGCATGCACATGTTCACGCACCTCAAGAAGGAGTCCGAGGGCAAGACGGGCCTGGGCGTCTACCCCGATGGCATGGTGGAGCACGACGGGCACGTGGGGCGCCTGCTCGACAAGCTGGACGAGCTGGGGCTCGCCAATGACACGATCGTGATGTACTCGACCGACAACGGGGCCGAGGTCATGAGCTGGCCGGACGGCGGCACGACTCCGTTCCGCGGCGAGAAGGACACGAACTTCGAAGGGGGCTGGCGCGTGCCCTGCGCCATCCGCTGGCCGGGGAAGATCGACGCGGGGACGGTCTCCAACGAGATCTTCTCGCACACGGACATGCTGCCCACGCTGCTCGCGGCGGCCGGCGAGCCGGACATCGTGGAGAAGCTCAAGAAGGGGCACAAGGCCGGCAAGAAGACCTTCAGGGTCCACATCGACGGCTTCAACCTGCTGCCGCACCTGACGGGCGAGGAGGACAACCCGCGCAAGGGCTTCCTCTACTGGAGCGACGACGGGGACCTGTTCGCGCTGCGCGTGCAGCAGTGGAAGGTGACCTTCATGGAGCAGCGCTCCCACGGCCTGAGCGTCTGGCGCGACCCCACGGTCTCGCTGCGCGCGCCCAAGGTCTACAACCTGCGCAGCGACCCCTTCGAGCGCGGGGACGAGGATGCCTCGATGTTCTACGACAAGTGGATGGTGGACCACGCCTTCGTGCTGGTGCCGGCCCAGCAAATCGTGGGTGAGTTCCTCAAGACCTTCGAGGAGTTCCCGCCGCGCCAGAAGCCTGCGAGCTTCAGCATCGACCAGGCACTGGACAAGGCGCGCGAGAAGCAGGACGCGATGGCCGCGCAGCCGCACCCCGCCGTGACCGGCGGAAACAAGAAGCCCCAGCCCACCGCGCGCGCCTGAGGAGCCCGCGGTCCCCCGGGGCGCACCCGGGGGCCGCGGCCCTTCAGTGCGCCTCGGGCCGCAGCACGAGCCGGAAGCCGATGTGGCAGGCGCCCGAGTCCACCTGCTGCGGGCTGCGCGCGGCGGGGCGGTAGCGGCGGCAGTAGTTGAAGGCGCACAGGTGGCTGCCGCCCTTGAGCACGCGGCGCGGGATGTGGATGTGCGGCTGGGCCGGGTCGCGGCTCGCCTCGCGCGCGGCGTTGCGCGGGTTCTGCGGGATGCAGCAGGCCTTCGTCGCGGGCCCTGCGTGGCGCTCGGCGTAGAAGTCCTGGGTCCACTCCCACACGTTGCCCGCCATGTCGTGGAGGCCGTAGCCGTTGGGCGGGTAGCTGCCCACCGGAGCCGTGCCCTCGTAGCCGTCCTCCTTCAGGTTCTGCCAGGGGAACTCGCCCTCCCAGATGTTCGCCATGGGGCGGCCTGCGGGCCGCAGCTCACTGCCCCAGCAGAACTCCGCGCCCTCGAGCCCCCCGCGCGCGGCGCACTCCCACTCGGCCTCGGTGGGCACCTGCTTTCCCGCCCACGCGGCGTAGGCCTCCACGTCCTCGTAGGCCACGTGCACCACCGGGTGCTTTCCGCGCCCCTTGAGGTTCGACTGCGGCCCCTCGGGGTGGCGCCAGCTCGCGCCCGGCACGTAGTCCCACCAGCGCTGCCAGTTCGCGAGGCTCACCGGGTGCGGCGCCTTGCGGAACACGAGCGAGCCGGGGACGAGCGCCCCGGGCTTCGCGCCGGGGTAGTCCTCCGGGTTCAGCGGGCGCTCGGCGACCGTGAGGTACTTCGTCGCCTCCACGAAGCGCTGGAACTGCATGTTCGTCACCGTGAAGCGGTCCATCCAGAAGCCGCTCACGCCCACCGGGTGCACCGGCGCCTCCTCCGGGTAGTGCGCCTCGGAGCCCATGAGGAAGGTGCCGCCCGGGATCCACACCAGGTCCGGGTGCGGCGCGGTGCCCGGCGCGGGGAGGGGCGCGAGCGTGGGCGCGTGTGTGGGCGCGCGCAGGTCCTGGGGCTCTTCGAGCATGGGGCACCGCCTTTCGTCTGGCCAAGGTGCCGTGTGGGGCGCGTGCGCGCGAGCCCTCCTCGGGAGTAACCCCTCCCTGTGCCACTGCCTCCGGGGCAGGGAAGCGGGCGCCAGGACTCCCAGCAAGGGCCACACCGTCCTCGTCCTCGGGGACGAGCGGTGCGTCCACGAGGTGAAAGCCCCGCCCCCCCATCCCTCGGGTGGAGGACAGCACGGCGGTGCCTCTGCTGAGCAGCCCGGCCCTCGTGCCTAGCCTCCCTCGACTCGAAGGAGGAGAGGCCGTCCGTGCGAGACCGCGTCGTACCCCGCGCAGCGGCCCTGCTGCTCCTGCTGTCGCTCTGCGGCTGCCGGATTGCCACGAACTACGAGGACCCCGAGGGGCCCCGCTACACCGGCGACTTCGTCACCGCCTCGCCGGTGCCGGGGCCGGTGCTGCGCGTGGTGACGTACAACCTCGCGTTCGGGGAGGAGGTGGACAAGGCCATCGCCTCCCTCTCGCACCCGCCGCTCGGAGATGCGGACATCGTGGTGATGCAGGAGATGGACGCGCCCGGCGTGGAGCGCATCGCGCGCGCGCTGGGGTGGCGCTACGTATACTACCCCTCCTTCATCCAGAAGGACGGCGACGACTTCGGCAACGCCGTGCTCACGCGCTGGCCCCTGCTCGCGGACCGCAAGGTGGTGCTGCCCTACTACGACCCGTACGTGCACAGCCGGCGCTCCGCGGTGCTCGCGGTGGTGGACCTCGCGGGCCATCGGGCCGCGGTGGCCAGCGTGCACCTGCACACGCTGGGCACCGGGCTGGGCGCGCGCCTGGACCAGTCCGAAGCCGTGTGCGGCGCGATGGACGCGCTGGCGCAGGAGAGCGGGGCGGCCTTGCGCTTCGTGGGCGGAGACTTCAACACGCCCGACCTCGGGGCGGGCGACCAGATGGTGAGGCTGTTCCAGGAGCGCGACTACCTCTGGGCCTCCTCGGGCGCCGGGAGCACCGTGGACTGGCTGCTGGGCAGCCTCACCTCGGACTTCGTCTTCTCGCACGGGGCCTCCGCGCAGGTGAGCGGCGTGGACGACGGGGACACGGGCACCGACCACCGCCCGGTCTGGGTGGAGTTCGAATGGCCCCGCTGAGCGCGCGCCGCCTCGTGCCCGTGCTGCTGTGCCTGGGCCTCGGCGGCTGCCTCAGCGCGGCCTCGCACCTGGGCGCGGCGCCCACGCCGCAGGGCAGCGTGCAGTGGGGCCTCGCGCTGGACGGGCTGCTCTTCGAGCGCGGCCGCGAGGCCTTCCTCCTTCCGGCACTCGAGCTCACCGGCCGCCACGGCATGGGCGAGGACTGGGACATGGGCTTCCGGGTCTACGCGGCCGGGGTGGAGGTGGGCACGCGCCACCGGCTGCTCACGCGCGGAGCCCTCACGCTGGGCGCGCAGCCCTCGCTCGAGCTGGCCTACGCGCCGTTCACGAACAACACCGTGGAGCTGCTGCACGCGAGGGCCCGCGGCGCGCTCGTGGCCGACCTGCGGCTCACGCCCTCCTGGACCCTCACGCTGGGCACGAGGCTGGCGTTCGGAGGCGCAGCGCCGCCCACCTTCCTGCGCGGCTACGGCGACGGGGCAGTGCTCCTCGCCACGCCCGAGGGGCTCGCCTCGCTCGCCCTGGAGCTGGGCCACCGCACGCAGCTGCGGCTCGAGGCCGGGGCGGGGAAGCCCTTCCAGGTGCGCGGCGGGGCGCGCCCGTGGGTGGGCAGCGGCGGCATCTCGCTGTCGTGGACGCGGGACTGAGCGCGCCGGCCGTTCGCTGGTGCACCGTGCCGTTGCTCCCGGAGGCAGTGGGCGCCCGCACGGCGCGCGGCCCACCTTGCTCCCGGGGGTTTCTCTGACCCACGGGGAGGCGGGATGAGGCGGTGGCCACTCGAGATGTCCGTCGCTGCGCTGGTGCTGCTGGGCAGCTTGCGCGCGCAGGCAAGCCCCCCCGCGGACGCCCCGCTCGCGGATGCCCCGCTCGCGCAGCAGCAGGAGCAGCGCTCGCGGATGCCGGCGGATGCGCCCCTGGCGAATCCCATCAACCCGCACTGCCAGGACTGCGAGGTGCGGCCCCGGCCGTGGACCGCCCTCGGCGAGCTGATGCTCACGCAGGCGCTGCCCTCCTCCTTCAACATCATCCTGCGCGACGCGGAGTGGGCGAGGATCAACGCGGCCAGCTGGGCGGCGAACCTCGAGAACCCGTGGCAGTGGGACAACAACGCGTTCCTCAACAACCAGTTCAGCCACCCGTACCACGGCAGCCTCTACTACAACTCGGCGCGCGCCAACGGCTACGACTTCTGGCGCTCGGCGCCGTGGGCCTTCGGCGGCAGCCTCATGTGGGAGCTGTTCGGCGAGCGCTGGGCGCCGAGCCCCAACGACCTGTGGAACACCAGCCTCGGCGGCATCACGCTGGGCGAGACGCTGTGGCGCGTGTCCTCGCTGGTGCTGGACAACGAGGCCACCGGCTCGGAGCGCGTGATGCGCGAGATCGGCGCCGCGCTCATCAACCCGGTGCGCGGCTTCAACCGGCTGGTGGACGGGCACGCGTGGCGCGAGGGCCCGAACCCGCCGGGCTTTCGCCCCAAGCGCATCATGGGCCTGCTGGACCTGGGCTACGGGCGCAGCGACGGGGAGACCCTGCCGGGCGACAGCGTGAAGGTGGACGCGGCCTTCCTCGCCGGAGAGCTGCTCTACGGAGACCCGGTGTCGGACCTCGCGGGCGTGCCCTTCAGCACCTTCGACGGGCGGCTGTGGCTGATGTCCAAGCAGGAGGAGGGGGCGCGCCGCTTCTCGCTGCTGCAGGCGCGCGGCAGCCTGCACGCCTGGCGCCTCTCGCACGGCGGGGAGGACGGCGCGCAGCACTTCCTCGCCACCTACATCACCTACGACTACTTCAGCACGCCCTCGCTGGACTACGGCGGCCAGGGCTTCGCCGTGGGGCCGGTGTCGCGCTGGGGCGCCATGGGGCCGGTGCGCTTCGAGACGGAGCTGCTCGCCACGCCCATGCCCATCGCCGCGGTGCGCAGCGACTACTTCGTCACCGAGGAGGGGCGCGACTACGACTACGGCATCGGCATGGGCGGCCGCGCCGAGATGCGCCTGCTCTTCGCCGGACGCGCGCGCCTGAAGGCCGCCGGGCGCTACCTCTGGGAGCCCATCCTCAGCGGCTACAACGGCAACCACCAGCAGCTGTCCCTGGACGTGGAGGCGCGCTTCTTCGTCATCGGGCAGGTGGGGCTGGGGGCCGCGGCCACCTGGTACCGGCGCAACAGCCAGTACGACGCCTTTCCGGACGTGAACCGCACGGGGCGAGAGATCCGCGTCTTCGCCTCGCTCGCCGGCCCGAGGTGGACGCCGTGATGCGCACCCTGAAACCGCTGCTGGTGCTGCTGCTGCTGGGAGCGGCCTCCTGTGCGGACACCATCATCAAGACGCTGGGCGCGGAGAACGCCGTCACGGTGGACAGCACGCCGGGGCAGCTGCGCTTCACGGCGCAGGACCTGGACAACGTGCATGACGAGGTGAGCGTGCCCTGGGTGAACCCCGAGGGGCGCGCGGCCGTGGCGCACCGCAGCTTCGTGCACCACGGGCAGGTGGTGGTGAGCGTGTTCGACGCCGCGGGCACCCAGCTCTACTCCACGCCGGCGGACTACAACTTCGACAACCAGACCCGCCCCGGCGTCCCGGGCCTCTGGACGGTGCGCTTCCAGTTCTTCGGCGCCCGCGGCCGCGTGGACGTGGGCCTCAGCGCGCTGCCGGAGAGCGAGGCGGACGACGAGCTCATCCCGCCGCTGCCGCCCCAGCCGCAGCCCTGAGGGCGCCTCGTGCTCACGCTCCTCTTCCCGACGGAGCCTTCTCACCGGTGAACGGCCGCCGCTCCCGCCGCGCCCTGAGCAGCTTGGGCACGAAGCTCACCAGGACGGCCATCACCACGCCCACCATCGTCTCGGCGAGCCGGTGAGTCGCGTACCACCACGGGTTGTGGCCGAAGTTGAGCAGCACGATGCCGCAGACGTAGCCGGCCACCTTCGCCGAGCCCTTCAGGTGCAGCGCGAAGGTGAGGAGCATGGCGAGCAGGATGCCGAGGCCCACGCGGAGCGTGCCGGGCGGCAGCAGGGCGCAGAGCAAGGCCCCCAGCCCCGCTCCGATGACCGTCCCCACCAGGCGCGGCAGCCCCACCGCCTGCGTCCTGCGCGGGTCGAGATCCGTCACCAGCACCGCGGTGAGCACCGCATGCATCGGGATCTCCAGCCGCAGCAGGTGGGAGACCGCGATGCCCAGCGCCGCCGCGCTCGACGCGCGCACCGAGAGCTGGAGCGCGACGAGGTTGAGCGAGCGGAGCATGCACGCGTTGTCTCCACGGTGGCGCGCACGTGCAAGCGGCTCGCGGTCGCCCGCTGCCCTGCCTCGGGGTTTCTGCGGAGGCGCGCCACTGCGGGTTTGTCCGGATGGCTCGGGCCGCAGGCGTGCGCACTCCTGAAGCCCAGGAGTGCTCATGCTGCGGAGTCTCATCGCCTTCGCTTCGGAAAATCTCGTCTTCGCGGTGATGTTCTTCGTGGGGCTGCAGAGCCGGCCCGAGGACCTGCGGGACGTGGGGCGGCGCCCCGCGCTCTACCTGCGCGCACTGGGCGTGCTCTTGCTGGCCGTGCCGCTGCTCGCGCTGGCGCTGGTGAGCCTCGCTCGCCTCCCGGCCGAGACCTCGCTCGCCCTGCTGCTGCTCGCGGTATGCCCGGGCGTGGCCCACCTCACCACCACCGCGCAGAAGGAGGGGGGCAGCCTGGTCACGGCGCTCAACGTGCTGCTGCTCTCATCCCTGCTCACGCCCCTCACGCTGGGCCTGTGGCTCGCGTCCATCGGCCCTGCCTATGGCCTCGCGCTCGCGCTGCCCGCCCGCGAGGTGTTCGCGACGACGGTGCCCGCCGTGCTCGGGCCGCTCGCCCTCGGGATGCTCCTGCATGCGGCGCTGCCCGGCGCGGTGCCGGTGCTCACCCGCTTCGCCCAGCGCATCGTCTCGGTGGCGCTGTGGCTCGTCATCCTGCTCGCGCTCGCGAGGTCCGGCGCCTTCCTGCTGCACGTCTCACCCCGCACGCTGCTCGCCTTCCTCGCATTCGTCTCGGGCGCGGCGCTGCTCGGCCACGCGGCGGGTGGCCCGCGGCGCGAGGACCGCATCGCGGTGGCCATCGCCGCGGTGTACGGCAACCCGGCGCTCGCGCTCGCCATCGCCCAGGCCCACTTCCCGGACTCGCGCGCCCGCTCCGTCGTCGATCTCTACGTCCTGCTCCGCCTGCTCGCAGTGAGGCCCTACAAGCGCTGGGCGAGGGCCGGCGCGCGCAGCGACGTGGAGCAGAGGCTGCCCCCGCCCCGTCCCCTGGGTGGAGCGCGGAGGGCCCATGCGTGAGGACCTGCAGCGCACGGCGCGGAGTTGCCCCCGCGGACAGGAGCGGAATTCCGGAGGCCGCGCCGCCAGTACCCAACGAAGGGGCGAGACAGGCCGGTGGCCTCGCACCTCGAGGTGGACGCCATGAGCCGCGATCGATCGCCGTACCAACGCCTGGGCGTCTACGCGCTCACCGTCGCGCTGGCCGCACCCGGCGGCTGCGCCGACCAGCAGAAGCCTCCGCCGCCCAAGACCCAGCAGCCAGCGGCTCAGAAGCCCTCGGGCCAGCAGCCCGCGGCCCAGCAGCAGCCGGCGCAGCAGCAGCCGGCGCAGCAACAACCGACGACCGCGCAGGCTGCGCCGCCGCCGCAGCAGCAGCCCACGCCCGCGGCGACCAATGGCACCTCGCCGGCGCAGCCGGTGACGAACCAGCCCGGCCAGCCCGCACAGACGCAGACCGTGCAGAACGTGCCGCCCCAGGGCGCGCAGGGGCAGCAGCCCGCGCAGGGCCAGAAGACCTTCAGCCAGAAGGACCTCGACGAGCTGCTCGCGCCCATCGCGCTCTACCCGGACACGCTGCTCGCGCAGGTGCTGATGGCCTCCACCTACCCGCTGGAGGTGGTGGAGGCGGCGCGCTGGCGCAAGGCGAACCCGAAGCTCAAGGACAAGGCTTTGGAAGACGCGCTGCAGAAGCAGCCCTGGGACCCGAGCGTGAAGTCGATCGTCGCGGTGCCGCAGGCCCTCGAGATGATGGACCAGAAGCTCGACTGGACGCAGAAGCTCGGCGACGCCTTCCTCGCGCAGCAGGCCGAGGTGATGGCCACGGTGCAGAAGCTGCGCGCGAAGGCGGAGGAGGCCGGGACGCTCAAGACGACCGAGCAGCAGAAGGTGAAGACGGAGACCCAGGAGGACAAGACCGTCATCGTGATCGAGCAGTCGGACCCGCAGGTGGTCTACGTGCCGACCTACAACCCGGCCGTCGTCTACGGCACCTGGTGGTACCCCGCCCCGCCGCCCTACTACTACTACCCGGTGGGCTACGCGGTGGGCGTGGGGCTCGCGTTCACCACCGCCGCCTTCGTGGGCGCCGCGATGTGGGGCGGCGTGGCGTGGGGCCGCGGCAGCGTCAACGTGAACGTGAACCGCTACAACAGCTTCAACCGCACCAGCATCAACAACAGCAACTGGAACCACAACGTGAACCACCGCGGTGGCGTGGCCTACCGCGACCAGGGCACGGCGCAGCGCTACAACCGCGGCAGCAACACGCAGGCCAGCCGGTCGAGAGAGCAGTTCCGCGGGCGGGCGCAGTCCGGGGACTTCTCGGGGGCGGGCTCGCGCTCGGGCAACTACGGCGGCGCAGGCTCGCGCTCGGGTAGCTACGGCGGCAGCGGCTCGGTGGGCAGCGGTAGCCGCAGCGGCAGCGGCTCGGCCGGCAGCCGCAGCGGGAGCTACGGCGGCAGCGGCTCCGGGGGAAGCCGCAGCAGCGGGAGCTACAGCGGCAGTGGGAGCCGCAGCGGCAGCTTCAGCGGGGGCGGCTTCTCCGGCGCCGGAGGCGGAGGCTCCTCGACACGCGCCGCGAGCTCGCGCGGCAGCTTCAGTCGTGGTGGTGGCGGCGGGCGCGGGGGAGGCCGGCGATGAAGCGCGCTTCTCACTTCTTCAGCACCGCGCTCGCCGCCGCCCTCGGGCTCATGGCGCCGCACGCGGGCCGGGCGCAGGCGCCCAAGGCGGCCACGCAGGCCTCCTCGACCGCGCGCACCTTCGCGACGCCCGACGAGGCCGCGGACGCCTTCGTCACCGCGCTGCGGGCGAAGGACCGCGAGGGCTTCCTGGACGTCCTGGGCCAGGAGGCCGCCACGTGGCTGTTCTCCGGTGACCCGGTGGCGGACGCGGGCGACCGGGAGCGCTTCCTCGCCGCGTACGACGAGAAGCACGCGCTGCAGCGGCGCGAGGGCGAGCGCGCGGTGCTGGTGGTGGGCAACGACGACTGGCCCTTCCCCGCGCCCATCGTGAAGGGCAGCGCGGGCTGGCACTTCGACGCGGCGGCGGGGCGCGAGGAGCTGCTCAACCGCCGCATCGGCGGCAACGAGCTGGACACCATCCAGACGCTGCTCGCCATCGTGGACGCGCAGCGCGAGTACGCCGCCCAGGACGCGGACCGCGACGGCTTCGCGGACTACGCGCAGCGCTTCCGCTCGACGCCGGGCAAGAAGGACGGGCTGTACTGGGAGACGAGCCCCGGGGAGCCGGACAGCCCGCTCGGCGTGCTCGCCGCGCGCGCCTCGCTCGAGGGCTACAGCGAGCAGCTGCGCAGCCCCGAGCAGGAGGCCTACCACGGCTACGACTTCCGCATCCTCACCGCCCAGGGCAAGCACGCGGACGGCGGCGCCTACGACTACATGGTGCGCGGCAAGCTGCTGGGCGGCTTCGCGGTGGTGGCCGCGCCCGCCCGCTACGGCGTCTCCGGGGTGATGACCTTCCTCGTCAACCACGAGGGCGTGGTCTTCCAGAAGGACCTGGGACCGAAGACCGCCGAGCTCGTGGAGCAGATGCGCGCCTTCGACCCCGATGCGAGCTGGAAGCGGGTGCAGTGAGTCCCCAAGGAGAACGTCATGAGCCTCGAACACGTGTCATCCGTCGGGCCGCCGGCCCGCCGGCGGCTGTCCCGCCTCGTGGGAGCGGGCGCGCTGGCGCTGCTGCTCGCGCTTCCCGCGGCCGCGCAGCCCGCGGCCCGGCCCGCCGCGCCGCCCCAGCCCTCGCGCGTGTCGCCTGTGCGCCCCGGCAACACCACGGGACCTGCGCGCACGGAGCACGACCTGCTCGGTGAGATGAGCATCCCCGGGGACGCGTACTACGGCGTGCAGACGGCGCGCGCGCTCGACAACTTCCCCATCTCCGGCGTGCTCATCAACCACTACCCGGAGTTCGTGAACGCCTGGGCCATCGTGAAGCTGGCCGCAGCGCGCGCGAACACCGAGGTGGGCGCGATGAAGCAGCCCAAGCTCGCGATGATCGAGAAGGCCTGCAACGCGGTGCTGCAGGGCAAGTACCACGACCAGTTCCTCGTGGACTGGTACCAGGGCGGCGCCGGCACCTCCACGAACATGAACGCGAACGAGGTGCTCGCCAACGTGGGGCTCGAGCTGGGCGGCCACAAGAAGGGCGAGTACCAGTTCCTCGACTCGCACGACGACCTGAACCAGTCGCAGTCCACCAACGACTCCTACCCCACGGCGATCAAGGTCGCGCTCATCCTGCGCAACGCCAAGCTCGTCGCCGAGCTGCAGCAGCTCTCGCAGTCCTTCCGCAAGAAGGGGGACGCGTACCTGGAGATCGTGAAGATGGGCCGCACCGAGCTGCAGGACGCGGTGCCCATGACGGTGGGGCAGGAGTTCCACGCCTTCGCCTCCTCGCTGGACGGGGAGATCAAGCAGCTGCAGGAGGCGGAGAAGGCCCTCTACACGGTGAACATGGGCGCCACCGCCATCGGCACCGGGCTCAACGCGCCCAAGGGCTACGCCGAGGCGTGCGCGCGCGAGCTCGCCAAGCTCACGAAGAAGCCCATCGTGCCGGCCACGGACATGCTCGCGGCGACGTGGGACCAGCAGGGCTTCGTCACCTACTCGAGCGCGCTCAAGAGCACGGCGATCAAGCTCTCGAAGATCTCGGGTGACCTCATCCTGCTCGCCTCCGGCCCGCGCGCGGGGCTCGCGGAGATCAACCTGCCGGCGCTGCAGCCCGGCTCCTCCATCATGCCGGGCAAGGTGAACCCGGTGATCCCCGAGCTGGTGAACCTGGTGGCCTTCCGGGTGATGGGCAACGACGCCGCGGTGGGCTACGCGGCGCACACCGGGCAGCTGCAGCTCAACGCCTACGAGCCGGTGGAGGGCCTGGTCTCGATGGAGTCGCAGGACCTGCTCTTCAACACCTCGAAGGTGTTCCGCACCAAGTGCGTGGACGGCATCACGGTGAACGAGAAGGTGCTCGAGCACTACATGGAGACCACCGTGGGCATCGTGACGGCGCTCAACCCGGTGCTCGGCTACGAGAAGGCCACCGAGCTCGCTGCGGAGGCCTACAAGACGAACAAGGGCATCCTGCAGCTCGTGCGCGAGAAGAAGCTGCTCACCGAGAAGCAGATCTCCGAGCTCCTGGATCCGGTGAAGCTGACCGGCCTGGATCGCAGCAAGTACCGGGGCACGGGCGGCAGCGGTACCCCTTAGCCCGCGCACGACCATGGACACGCACTTCCACCCGGGGTTGCTGCTCGCGGCTGCGCTGTGGCTCGCGCCGGGCGCGGCGCGCGGCCAGGAGCAGGCGGCCCCGCCCGCTCCCGCGGCCGAGCCCGCGACGGAGCCCGCCCCGGCAGAGGGCACGTCGCTCGACAGCACCCTCGAGGCGGGCGAGTCCGAGTTCCAGGAGCCCAAGCGCCGCCTGGTGAAGTTCAACGAGTACGAGGGGCCCTACATCGGGATCCGCGTGGGCGGCGGCTTCCTCTTCGAGGGCGCGGCCTACTCGCAGGACGCGGCGAGCCGCGGCCAGTTCCCGCTCGCGGCGGACACCAAGGTGCGCGACGCGCGCGTGATGCTGAAGGTGCGCTTCCCCAAGCTCAAGCGGCTCACCTTCAGCACCGGCATCATGTACGACGGCGTCACCGACGAGTGGCTGTTCCGCGAGACGGGCTTCATGATCGCCGTCCCGGAGCTGTGGGGGCACCTCTTCATCGGGCGCACGAAGGAGGGCTTCTCGCTCAACAAGGTGATGGTGGGCTACGCGGGCTGGACGATGGAGCGCGCCACCATCAGCGACGCGACCATCCCCATCCTCGCGGACGGCATCAAGTGGCTGGGCTACCTGCCCAAGCGCGGCTTCCTCTGGAACCTCGGCGTGTACACGGACCTGGTGTCCAAGGGGCAGAGCTTCTCCACCTACCAGAACCAGGCCGTGGCCCGCCTGATGTGGCTGCCCATCGCCTCGGAGAAGAAGGGCACGCTGCTGCACCTGGGGGTGAGCCTGCGCTACGGCAAGCCGCTGGACAACACGCTGCGGCTGCGCTCGCGCCCCGAGGCGAACCCCGCCCCCTACTTCGTCGACACCGAGAACTTCACCAGCCCCAACACCCGCATGGTGGGCGTGGAGGCGTACTACCGGCCCGGGCGCTGGCTCTTCGGGACGGAGTACTTCGTGCAGAAGGCGAGCTCCCATCCGAACGGCAATCCGCTCTTCCACGGAGGGGACGTGGTGGTGAGCTGGCTCGTCACGGGCGAGACGCGCTCGTACAACACGCGCGGCGGCTTCTTCAACGCGGTGTCCCCGAACAAGACGGTGTTCGAGGGAGGCCCCGGAGCGTGGGAGGCGGTGGCGCGCTTCTCGTACATCGACCTGGACGACCAGGGCATCCACGGCGGGAAGTTCTGGCGCGTGACGCCGATGCTGAACTGGCACATGTCCGACAACGTCCGGCTCGAGTTCGCGTACGGCTACGGCATCCTGGACCGCTTCAGCGCGAAGGGCGAGACGCTGTTCTTCCAGAGCCGCCTCCAGCTGAGCCTGTAGCTCGGGACTTCCCCCGAGGAGGCCCGCGCGCGCGCCCGGGCGGGCCTCCGGGGTTTGTCCGGGACGGACGGGAAGGGGAGGCCTCCTCGAAGCCCCTCGTGCTCCGGCGCGCCGACTGAAAGTGCGATGTGGCGCGCGCAGCGCATGCGCACGTTGTGGTTTCGACGAGTGCCCTGGAGGTTGTCGATGCCCGCGCAGACCGTGCCGCACCCACCCAGTGAGCGCGCGCTGCGGGCCGCGGCGTCCCTGGCGCTCGCGCTGGGCGTGCTGCTGCTGCTGCGCGGGGTGGCCCAGGGCCTGCCGGGCATCGCCGAGACCCGGGGCTTCCTCGGGCCGGTGTTCCTCTTCCTCAACTCGCAGCCCTTCGTGCTGCTCTTCCTGACGGTCGCCGCCGGGTACGCGCTGGGCAAGGTGCCGCTGGGCGCCTCGAAGCTGGGAGCCACCGCGGCCACCCTGGTGGTGGGGCTGACCGCGAGCGTGTGGGCGAGCCTGCGCGGCGTGGACTTCCGCGTGCCGGAGTTCGCCAGCACGCTGATGTTCAACCTCTTCATGTTCTCGGTGGGGATGAAGGTGGGGCCGCAGTTCCTCAGCGGCCTGCGCCGCGCGGCGCGCGCCTTCATCACCCTGGGCCTCGCGGTGCCGCTGCTCTCGGTGGGGCTGATGCTGGCGGTGAAGGCGCTCTTCCACCTCGCGCCCGGGCTGATGCCCGGCATCTTCGCGGGCGCGAACACCGCCACGCCGGGCATCGGCGCGGCGAAGGACGTGTACCTGGCGCGCTACGGCGCGGACTCGCCCGCGCTCGCCAACCTCTCCACCGCCTTCGCCTTCGGGTACTGCGTGAGCCTGGTGCTCTTCGTGGTGATGATGAAGCTGCTGCCGCGCGCCTTCGGCAGGGACGCGGTGAGCGAGTCCGCGGCCTACCAGCGCGAGCTCGAGCAGGCCGGCACGCGCCCGCTGCCGAGCACCGCCGAGGCGCTCACGCCCAGCGACCCCGGGGTGGAGGTGCGCGTCTACCAGCTGCAGGAGGAGGGGCTCGCGGGGCGCGCGCTCGGCGAGCTGCGCGAGCACTTCCCGCACGTGGCGGTGGAGCGCGTGCGACGCGGGGGCCGGGTGCTCGAGCCCTCCGACTCGCTGTGGCTCGAGCGGGGCGACACGGTGGTGCTGAGCGGCCCTCCCGCGGCGATGCTGCGCGCGGGGCAGCGGGTGGGCCCCGAGGTGGTGGACGCCGCGCTCAGCGCGGTGGGCGTGCAGACGGTGGAGGTAGTGGCCTCGGGGGCGCGGGCCATCGGCAGGACGGTGGGAGAGCTGCTGCGCGCGGGCGGGCACGGCTTCACCGTCAACGCCGTGTTCCGGGCGGGCGCGGAGATCCCCTTCGGCCCGGACACCGTGGTGCAGCGCGGGGACGTGTTCCGCCTCACCGGCAGCGCGCTGCGCGTGCGCGAGCTGCAGCGCCTGGTGGACGGCCGCGTGGTGCGCCCCAGCGTCTCCACGGACATCGTCACGCTCGCGGTGGGGCTCGCAGTGGGCGCGCTGCTGGGCAGCCTGCCCATTCCCCTCTTCGGGCTGAGCCTGAAGCTCGGCGCGGCGGTGGGGCTGCTGATGACGGGCATCGCCATCTCGCTGCTGCGCACGCGCAACCCCACGCTGGGCGGACCCTTCCCCGAGCCCGCGCGCCAGCTGCTCGAGGACCTGGGGCTCAACGTGTTCGTCGCCGTCACCGCGCTCAACGTGGGCGCAGGCGTGGTCTCGGCGGTGGGGGCGGGCGCGCTCACCCCCATCCTGGTGGGGACGGTGGTGGTAGGCCTCGTGCCACCGGTGCTCGGGTGGGTGCTGGGCCAGTCCCTCTTCAGGCTGAACGCGGGGCTGCTCACCGGCGCCATCGCCGGCGCGCGCTGCAGCAGCGCGAGCCTGAGCACCGCCCAGGAGCTCACGCAGAGCTCCGTGCCTGCGCTCTCGTACCCGGTCACCTTCGCGCTCAGCAACGTGCTGGTGACGCTCGCCTGCTACCTGATGGCGAGCCTCGACTGAAGCCCCTGGAGCCTCGAGCCATGCAGACGTCCTTGCCACCCTCGTCCCAGACCTCGACGCAGAGCCTGAAGCAGCGCCTCCCCCAGGCGGTGACGGCGGTGGGGCTGCTCAGCCCCTTCGAGCTGAAGGACGAGCTGATCGACATCGCGGACGAGGCGGCCCGCACGCGCGCCGCCGTGATGCTCAACGCCGGGCGCGGCAACCCCAACTGGATCGCCACCGTGCCGCGCGAGGCCTTCTTCCTGCTCGGCGCCTTCGCGCTGCAGGAGGCCCGCCGCGTGCGGGACGAGCCCGAGGTGGGGCTCGCGGGGATGCCCCGCTCCCCGGGCATCGCCGGGAGGCTGCGCGCCTACCTCGAGGCGCACGCCGCGGACCCGGGGGGCGTGCTGCTGCGCCGCACGGTGACCTACGGCGTCGAGGAGCTGGGCTTCGACGCGGACAGCTTCGTCTGGGAGCTGGTGGACGCGATCATCGGGGACAACTACCCGGTGCCGGACCGGATGCTGGTGCACGCCGAGCAGGTGGTGCGCGCCTTCCTCGCCAAGACGATGTGTGCCGGGCGCCCGCCGCCGGGCCGGCTGCAGCTCTTCGCGGTGGAGGGCGGCACGGCGGCGATGACCTACCTCTTCCACTCCTTCCTCACCAACCGGCTGCTCGAGCCCGGGGACACCATCGCGCTGGGCACGCCCGTGTTCACGCCCTACCTGGAGATCCCGCACCTGGACGAGTGCCGCTTCCAGGTGGTGAACGTGGAGGCGAGCGAGCTGGACGCGGGCGGCCGGCACACCTGGCAGTACCCGGACGCGGAGCTCGACAAGCTCGCGGACCCGCGCATCAAGGCCTTCTTCCTCGTGAACCCCTCCAACCCGGGGTCGGTGGCGATGCGGCAGAGCGGCCTGCAGCGGCTCGTGGAGCTGGTGCGCACGCGCCGGCCGGACCTGCTCATCGTGACGGACGACGTGTACGGCACCTTCGTGGAGGGCTTCCGCTCGCTCGCGGCGGAGCTGCCCCACAACACGCTGCTGGTCTACTCGTTCTCCAAGCACTTCGGCTGCACGGGCTGGCGGCTGGGCGTCATCGGGATGAACGAGGACCACCTCGCGGACGCCCTCATCGCGCGGCTGCCGGCCCACGAACGCGAGGTGGTGAACCACCGCTACCAGTCCATCACCACCGAGCCCGAGAAGCTGCGCTTCATCGACCGGCTGGTGGCCGACAGCCGCTTCGTCGCCCTCAACCACACCGCCGGCCTCTCCCTGCCGCAGCAGGTGATGATGACCCTGTTCTCCGCCTTCGCGCTGCTGGACGAGGAGGACGCGTACCAGAAGCGCTGCCGGCAGATCTGCGAGGAGCGGCTGCGCGGACTCTTCGAGGGCCTCGGCGTGGAGCTCACCCCGGATGCGCTGCGCACGGCCTACTACCAGACCCTGGATCTGGAGGCCTACTGCCGCAAGGTCATCGGGGAGGACTTCGTGGACTACGTGCGCGAGAACCACGACCCGCTGGACATCGTGTTCGCGCTGGCGCGGCTCTTCGGCACCGTGCTGCTCAACGGCGGCGGCTTCCACGGGCCGCCGTGGTCCGCACGCATCTCGCTCGCCAACCTGGATGACGCCGCCTACCCGCAGATCGGCCGTCACCTCCAGGAGCTGGTGGGCAGCGCCGTGGAGAAGTGGAAGCAGGAAACCCAGCAGGTGCACTGAAGGAGGACGTCATGAAGGTCGAAGTGAAGAGTCAGTTCTGGGGACGGGCGCTCGGCGGCCTCGCGCTGTGCGCTGCCCTGGGCTCGGCGGTCGTCGCCGCGCAGCAGACCCCGAGCGCGCCGGTGGCGAAGCAGCCGGCTCCCGCCGCCACCCCCACCACCGCGAAGCCGCAGACGGACCCGTCGAAGCCGAACGTGGTGGTGCTCGCCACCGGCGGCACCATCGCCGGCGCGCAAGCGAGCCAGAAGGAGTACGGCTACAAGTCCGGCGCCTTCGACATCCAGCAGCTCATCGACGCGGTGCCCTCCATGAAGGAGCTGGCGAACCTCACCGGTGAGCAGGTGGCCAACGTGGGCAGCCAGGACATGAGCGACGCCATCTGGCTGAAGCTGGCCAAGCGCGTGAACGAGGTGCTGAGCAAGAAGGACGTGGCCGGCGTGGTCATCACCCACGGCACGGACACGATGGAGGAGACGGCCTACTTCCTCAACCTCGTGACCAAGAGCGACAAGCCGGTGGTGCTGGTGGGCTCGATGCGGCCCGCCACCGCGGTGGGCGCGGACGGCCCCGCGAACCTCTACAACGCGGTCGCGGTGGCAGCGGACCCCAAGGCCAAGGGCCGCGGCGTGCTGGTGGTCATCAACGACGAGATCCACGCGGCGCGCAACGTGGAGAAGCTGAACACCACCAACGTGCAGACCTTCGCCAGCCCCGAGCGGGGTCCCCAGGGGCTCGTGAACACGGGGAAGATCGCGTGGTTCGAGCCCATGGACAAGCGGCAGACCACGCGCTCGGAGTTCTCGGTGGACACGCTCCAGGCGCTGCCGCGCGTGGACATCATCTACGCGCACGCGAACATGTCGCCAGACCTCATCACCTCTGCCGTGGCGAACGGCGCCAAGGGCCTGGTCATCGCCGGCGTGGGTGACGGCAACATGACGAAGGAGGCGCTCGCGGCGCTGGAGAAGGCGGTGACCCAGAACGGCGTGCTCGCGGTGCGCAGCACGCGGCTCGCGACCGGCCTGGTGCTGCGCAACAACGAGGTGGACGACGACAAGATGGGCTTCGTCGCCTCCGGCGAGTTCAACCCTGCGAAGTCCCGCGTGCTCGCGCAGCTCGCGCTGACCAAGACGAAGGACCCCAAGGCCGTGCAGCAGATCTTCAACACCTACTGAGGCCCGGGCGCCTGCACTAGAGGAGCTTGTCCTCGTGCAGGCGCTCCACCACCGCGTTGGCGATGCCCGAGGCCGCGCTCTCCACGTTGGAGGGGTCCAGGGTCTCGGACACGGTGCTCCACACCAGCTGGCCCTGGCCCTGGGTGCGGTAGAGCTGGGTCTCCACCTGCACGGTGGTGCTCTGCGAGACGTAGCCGGGGCTGTAGGCCATGGGGTACGCGTAGCCGTAGTAGCCGTAGAAGCCGCCGCCCGCGGGGCCGTAGTAGCCCGCGTAGCCGCCGGGCACGTAGTGCTCCTCCTGGTGCACGTCCACGAGCCGCACGAGCAGCACCGAGTCGAAGTTCTCGCGCTTCACCAGCTCCTCCACCTTCGCGCGGTCGAGGGGCTGGCCGGACTCGAAGCGGTTGCTCTCGAAGGGCTGCGCCTTCGCCGCCTGCAGGCGGGAGGCGAACTGCCGCTCCACGGTGCGGCGGCCGGTCTCGCTGCGCGTGAGCGCGATGACCAGCACCCGGCTCACCTTGGGGCCGGGGTCGGGCGCCTTCCACACCCCCTTGAGCTGCGTGGAGGCGCAACCGCTGCCCAGCAGGGCCACCAGCAGCAGCCCGAGGCCTGAGGAGGAACACCAGGGGGAACACTGCTTCGTTCGTGCTTGCATGGGGGACAGATGGGGCTGCGCCCGCCCCTCCGCCTCGGACCCGGGGACGAGGACGCGCCGGCGCGGCGTGCCGCTCGATGCACGAGCAGGGAGCCGGCGCTACGGCTTCGCGAGCCCCTTCTGCTGGCGCATGTGCCAGGCATCCAGCGGCACCCGCGCGAGCGCGAGGGGGCGGTACTCGAGCGAGAGGGGGCGCTGCGCCGGGGGCATCGCGAGGTGGCGCGTCAGCGTGCCGGGGTCCGCGCCGCTGACGAGCGCCTGGGCCTGCTCGGCGGCGTAGATGCAGCGGGGGACGCCGGCGAGCAGCGCCGCGGCCTGGCACAGCGCACAGGGCTCACAGCTGGCGGCGAGCAGCGTGCCGGGCAGGGTGAGCGTGCCCAGCTCCCGGCAGGCCGCGCGCAGCGCGAGCAGCTCCGCGTGCGCGGTGGGGTCCGAGTCCTGCAGCGTGTGGTCCACCCCGGTGGCGAGGATCCGCCCTTCGCGCAGCAGCAGTGCGCCGAAGGGGCGCCCTCCGTGCCGCACGTTCTCGTAGGCGAGTCGGATGGCCTCGTCGAGCCAGTGGTCGTCGGTCATGCAGCCTCCAGTGACCGGTGCGTGCGCTTTTTTTGCGGTGCCAGCGGAGGAACGGTGCACACCGGATGCGGGCCGACCATCGGTGCAAACCCGGGGACGCGTCGATTCTCGCGCCGCAGGCGCACGCTCGGCCCCGCCCCCTGCGGCCGCGCCCACCTCCGGCCGCGCCTTCCCCCGGGTTTGTCCGGAGGCGCGGCGCCGCGGCCTGCCGCATCCGTGCAGCGAAAGGGAGCTCCCATGTCCACTCGTCGCCTCCTGCTGCTCGTCTCTCTCGCCACGCTCTGCGGCTGTGCCACCCCCTCGTCGCAGGGGGCTTCCCCCGGCGCCTCCTCCGGCGGCAGCGCGGCCCCGAGCAGCGGCACCGGCGGCTCCGGCAGTGCGGCGTCCTCCGCGAGCGGAAGCGGCGCAAAGGTCGAGGGCAACATCGTGGTCAACGCCGCGGGCCGCGCCACCAGTGGGCAGCTGAAGGATGGCACCCTCACCGCGCCGCAGGTGAGCGTCTCGGTGGACCCGAAGGCGGCGCGCGGGCGCATCGCGGGCGCCACGGTGGACCTCACGCTCAGCGACTCGGAGGTGGTGGGGCAGGTGGGCAGCAACACGACGCGGCTGCAGTTCGCGCAGCAGGGCGGGCAGCTGATGGCCAAGGGGATGTTCGCGGGCTCCGGCTCGCAGCTGCTGCTCACGCCGCAGAAGCTCGAGGGGCAGTTCCTCAAGTGCACCTACGTGCTGCAGCGCGCGGGCGCCGCCGCCGGGAGCGCGACCGGTGGCTCGGGCGGGGCCGGCGGCGAGCTGAGCTACGAGGGCAAGCGCAACTGCGCGGGCTCGCGCGAGGTGCCCGCCACCGTGAGCCTGCCCGCCGGCTTCACGGGCCTCAGCCCCGCCGAGCAGGTGACGCTGCTCAACCTGGTGCTCGCCCGCTAGGCGCCATCAGAAGAAGAGCTTCGCCATCTGCAGCACCACCGTGAGGAACTGGCGCTGGGACATGAGCAGGGGCACCACGGGGGCGAGCGCACAGGCGACGACGGTGAGGACGGGGCGGCGGCCGAGCGGGACGAGGCGCAGCTGGCGCTCCACCTCGAACGAGGTCCCGAGGTCCGTGAGCGAGGAGATCTCCGGCGCCCCGAGCACCTCGTCGCCCGCGGCGCGGCGCTGGGCCCACGCCTCGCGGCCGAACCAGCGCGCCTCGAAGTGCTGGGAGTGCAGGGCGGCGAGCATGGAGAAGTGCTCGTCTCCCCGCACCTTGGTCCTCAGCAGCACGGGGAAGAAGAAGACGAGCGGCGCGAAGATGACCACCACCGACACCGCGGCGAGCACGAGCAGGGGGCTCGCGTAGCGCAGCAGGTCCGCGAGCGCCGTGAGCTCCTGGCGCTTGCGCATGGCCGCCGCCACCGTGCAGGCGATGGCGAACACGAGCGCCCCGAAGCTCGCCTGGAAGATGGCGAGGAAGCCCAGGCCCCCGGCGCGGTCCGGGTGGGTGGGCACCAGCACCAGCGGCAGCCGCGAGATGCGCAAGAGCAGCACGTCCCACATCAGCGTGCGCCACACCCAGCGCAGCAGCACGAAGCGCAGCAGCGGAACGCCCACCCAGTGGTACCAGCGCCCTGCCCCGGTGAGGTGGGCGTCCGCGCGCACCGCCCAGCTGCTCCACAGCGCGAGCGTGGGGAAGAGCGAGAGCGCGTACGCGGCCGCCAGCAGCACGCCGTCCGCCACGGGGTGGCCGCGCAGGCGGTGGATCTGCTCCACCTCGCGCGCCATCCGCGGCAGGTCCTTCTCCCGCACCAGCTCCGAGGAGCAGAAGAGGCGCAGCGCGATGGCGAGCCGCCGGTCGATGTAGGGCCCCACCAGCACCATCAGCGGCAGGGTGAGCAGCAGCTGGGCGTGCGTGGGCAGGTCGCCCGCCAGCGCGCGCAGGGCCGCGGGCCCCCCGTCCACCAGTGCGACGAGGGGCAGGGGCACCCAGGTGAGCAGCACCAGCCCCAGCGCGCTGAGCAGCGCGGCGCGCTCGGGGCTGCGGCGCGGCGCACTGCGCGGCAGCAGGCGGGCGAAGGGCCCGCCGCGCACCAGCGAGAAGTCGAGCAGGCTGGCCGGCAGGTCCATGCGGAGGGCTCCCACCCGGAGAGTAGGCCCTCTGCAGCCGTGCCGGATCGGGACAAGTCCCGAGGCCCCCGCGCGCCGGCTCGCCCCCTGTGCGTGCGTTGTACCCGGGTGCGGGGTCGTGGTTTCCACCGATGGAAGGCGCGCGGCGCATGCCCATCTGTGGAAACGGCCTCACCTGGAGGGAGCCATGCACCTTGCCTCGTACGTCTTGCCGGGCCTGCTCGCGCTCGGTCTCGCTCAGCCCGTTGCCGCGCAGGATCAGCCGCCGGTGGAGACCCCACCTGCGGATCCGGGAACGAGCACATCGACGACGACGCACACGTCGATGGAGACGGAACCGCTCGAGTACAGCCACACCGAGCACGTCGCGCCCGTCTTCGGCTTCGTCGGAGGTGGCCCCTCCATCCCGATGGGCAAGACGGGTGACCGCTTCAACGTGGGCTACGGCTTCAACGCCGGCGTCGGCTTCAACTTCAACCGCTACCTCGGCGCCCAGGTGGAGGCCTACTGGAGCCACTACGGCGTGAACGGGAACATCTTCAACAGCACGGCCCTGGATGCGAACCACCGCATGCAGTACGGCACGGTGGACATCGTGGGCAACGTGGTGCGAAGCGGGCCCTTCACCGCGTACCTGCTGGGCGGCGGCGGCCTCTACTACCGGCGCGTGGAGCTCACCCAGTTCGCCGGGACCACGGTGGTCCCGGTGTGCGA
Source organism: Aggregicoccus sp. 17bor-14 (assembly GCF_009659535.1). Lineage (NCBI taxonomy): Bacteria > Pseudomonadati > Myxococcota > Myxococcia > Myxococcales > Myxococcaceae > Aggregicoccus > Aggregicoccus sp. 17bor-14. The sequence goes on along the minus strand of NZ_VJZZ01000005.1, from coordinate 233,833 downwards.
CCCGTGGCTCTTCTACTGCTACCCGAGCGCGGTCTCGGTGGAGACCATCCTCGGCTCGCGCAGCTCCACGGACTGGGGCATCAACGGCGGCGTGGGCTTCAGCGTGCGCGTGGCTGGCGGCCTGCGGCTCTACGCGGAGGGCCGTTACCACTACATCTTCGGGCCCGAGCTCGCGAACTCCAACGAGCACGCGAACGGCGACTACATCCCCATCATGTTCGGGCTGCGCTTCGAGTAGGCAGCGATGGAGCTCGCCGGCTTCTGGGACGACCTGGTGCGCAACCTCACCTCCGGCCGGGGCCAGTTCCGCCTCTTCCTCCAGCCCTTCATGGCCTTCCTCCTGGGCCTGAGGCTGGGGGTGGCGGATGCGCGCGAGGGGCAGCGGCCCTTCTTCCTCCGGCTCTTCCACGCGCACCGGCGGCGCTGGCAGCTGCTCAAGCAGTCGTTCTCGGATGCGGCCATCCCGCTCACGCTCGCCGTGTGCATGGACTCCGTCCTCCAGTACCTCACCCTGGGGCGCATCCGCCTCCTGGGCGCGCTGATCGTGGGCGCCATCCTGGTGTGGTTGCCCTTCACGCTCACGCGCGCCTTCACCAACCGCATCTGTCACCACCTGCCCGCGAGGCGGCGCACCGCGCGCCCCTAGCACGGAGAAGCGCATGAGACCCCCAGCCTCCAGAGCACACGCGCTGCTGCGCGCACTGGCCCTCGCCGCGCTCGCGCTCGGCGCGGGGCTCGCGCCGGCGCAACCCAAGGCGAATGCGAAGATCGACGCGGACGCCGACCGCATCCTCAAGGCGATGTCCGGCTTCCTCGCCGCGCAGCAGGCCTTCACCGTGGACTACGACGTGGACAACGAGGTGATGGACACCGACGGGCAGAAGCTGCAGTTCAGCGCCTCGGGCACCATCGCCGCGCAGCGGCCCGGCAAGCTGTACGCCACCCGCCGCGGCGGCTTCGCCGACGCAGAGCTCTTCTTCGACGGCCAGACCGTCACCCTGCTCGGCAAGAACGCGAACATGTACTACCAGCTGAGCGGGCCCCGGAGCATCGACGAGGCCATCGACGCGCTGCGCACCAAGGCGAACCTGGACATCGGCGGAGCGGACCTCCTCTACGCGAAGCCCGCCGAGGGCATGCTCACGGACGTGAGCAGCGGGATGTACCTGGGCCCCGCGGTGGTGGACGGCGTGGACTGCGATCACCTCGCCTTCCGCGCGGCGCAGGTGGACTGGCAGCTGTGGGTGCAGCGCGGCGACAAGCCCCTGCCGGTAAAGTACGTCATCACCAGCAAGTGGGTCACGGGCGCGCCCCAGTACGCCGTGCGCCTGCACAAGTGGAACCTGCAGCCGAAGCTGGACGCCCAGCGCTTCGCCTTCACGCCGCCGGCCGGCGCGAAGAAGGTGGACTCGCTCGCCACCAACGAGCTGGGTGAGCTCGCAGCCGGAGCAGAGGGAGCACAGCGATGAGCACCTCTCGCAAGCAGAAGTTGTGGGCCCTCGCGCTCTTGGCCCTGCCCGCCCTGGTCCCCGAGGCGGAGGCGGTGGTGGGCCGCCCGCTCACGCCGGTGAGCGTGGCGGGTGTGGCGCGCCGCACCACCCGGCGCGCCATCTACGCCACGTCCATGTACGTGGCCACGCTGCCCAAGGGCTGCACCACCGTGGTGGTCAACGGCACCTCGCTGCAGCAGTGCGGCGGCACCTACTACCAGCCGTCCGGCTCGCAGTACGTCGTCGTGAACGTGCAATGAACCTCTCCAGGACCGGCGCCTAGGCGCCCCTGGACGCGGCCTCTCCCATGTCCACCTTCCGCGCCCCCCTGCTGCTGCTCGCCCTGGTGCTGGGCGCGGGAAGCGCACACGCGCAGCTGGACGAGAGCGCGCCCCCGCCCGCGCCGGTGCGCTTCCGCGGCGAGGAGCTGTTCCGCATCCTGGCCCCGATGCAGGGCGTGCCGCCGGAGAAGCGGGCGGTGAACGTGCAGGCGCGCGTGGAGCGGCTCGCGGCCGGCTCGGATGAGGTGCTCGAGCAGATCCACACCGTGGAGGTGGGGGGCTTGAGCGGGGTGATGGCCGCGGACCTGGTGGTGGTGGGCTTCGGCGCGGCGGACGCGCAGCTCGCCGGCAAGCCCCGCCAGGTGCTCGCGAAGGAGGCGGCGGAGCGCCTGCACGCGGCGCTCGCGCGCGACTTCGCCGCGCGCTCGGCCAAGGCGCTGGGGCGCTCGGTGCTCATCGCGGTGGGGCTCACCCTGGGCCTCCTCCTCCTGCTGCGGGTGCTCAGCCGCGGCGTGCGCCCGCTCGAGCGGCGCGTGCGCGAGCGGCTGGATGCGCGCCTCGCCCGCGCCCGGGGCAAGGGCCACCTGCTCTCGCTGATGCGCGCGGACCGCATCCTGCTGGGCGGCCTCACGCTCGCGCGCCGCCTGCTCACGCTGGGGCTGCTCGTGACCTGGGTCGTGCTGGTGCTGGGGCTCTTCCCGTGGACGCGCGGCTTCGCGCGCGCGAGCGCCGCGCGGCTGAGCGCTGCGGCGGCCTGGGTGGTGGCGGGGATCGCGAGCTACCTGCCCAACCTCTTCTACATCGCGGTCGCGGCGCTGGTGACGTGGGGGCTCCTGCGCATGGTGCGGCTCGCGAGCAACGAGGTGCAGGCGGGGCGGCTCACCTTGCCGCGCTTCTACCCGGAGTGGGCCGAGCCCACGTACAACATCGCCCGCTTCTTCGCGCTCGCGCTCTTCGCGGTGGTCATCTACCCCTTCCTGCCGGGCTCGGGCTCGCCCGCGTTCCAGGGCGTCTCGGTGTTCCTGGGCCTGGTGCTCTCGCTGGGCTCCACCGCGGCCATCGCCAACGTGGTGGCCGGCGTGGTCATCACGTACATGCGCCCCTTCCGGGTGAGCGACAGCATCAAGGTGGGGGACAGCATGGGCGTGGTGGTGGAGAAGACGCTGCTCGTGGTGCGGCTGCGCACGCTGGAGGGGATGGAGATCACCGTCCCCAACTCCGCCATCCTGCAGGGGCAGCTGGAGAACTTCACCGCGGCCACGCGGGGCACGGGCGGGCTGGTCATCGAGACCTCGGTGACCATCGGCTACGACGTGCCGTGGCGCACGGTGGAGCGGCTGCTGCTCACGGCGGCGCGCCGCACCCCGGACCTGCTGGAGAGCCCCGAGCCGGTGGTGTGGCAGGTGGGGCTGGAGGACTTCTACGTGCGGCACACCCTGCGCGTGGCGGTGAAGGCGGCGCAGCGGCGCAAGGAGATCCTCGCGGCGCTCAACCGCTCGGTGCTGGACGCCTTCTTCGAGGCGGGGGTGGAGATCATGAGCCCGCACTACGTGTCCGCGCGCGACGGCAACCTCGCCGCCATCCCGCCCGAGCAGCGCCCCGCGGGCCCCGTGCGCGCCTTCCGCCTGCAGCAGGTGGAGGCCGAGCCGGCGCGGGACGCCGCGCGCGCCGAGACCAGCGAGCCGCGTCGGCTGGAGCCCGCCGCCGCGAGCGAGCCGCACTGAGCTCGCGCGCTCAGTGCAGCTGGGGCGCGCGCGTGCTCTCGGCCGGCGGGGTGCCCTCCGCCAGGGTGTAGGCGCAGTTCACCAGCGCGAGGTGGCTGAAGGCCTGCGGGAAGTTGCCGAGCTGCTGGCGCTCGCGGGGGAGGTACTCCTCGGCGAGAAGTCCCACGTCGTTCTGGAAGCCCACCACCCGGTCGAAGAGCGCTCGCGCGTCCTTCGTGCGACCCTGCAGCTGGTAGGTGAGGGCGAGCCAGAAGGAGCAGGCCAGGAACGTGCCCTCCTCGCCCTCGAGCCCGTCGTCGCTCAGGTCGGTGCGGTAGCGCAGCACCAGCCCGTCCACGAGCAGCTCCTCCTCGATCGCCTTCACGGTGCCCACCACGCGCGGGTCGGTGGCCGGCAGCATCCCGGTGGCGGGGACGAAGAGCAGGCTCGCGTCCACCTGCTTCGACCCGTAGAACTGCGTGAAGGTGTTGCGCCCGGCGTCGTAGCCCTGGCTCAGCACCTCGTCGAAGATGTGCTGGCGCAGCCGCTCCCAGCGCGCGCGGTCCTCCTGCAGGCCGAACTGGTCGATCACCCTCAGCCAGCGGTCCACCGCGGCCCACGCCGCGACCTTGGAGGCGGTGAAGGGGCGCTTGGGGCCGCGCATCTCCCAGATGCCGTGGTCGGGGTTTCGCCACACGCGCTCCACGTGCTGGGCAAGCTGGCGGAACGCCCCCTCCGCGGCCTGGGTCAGCGTGCCCTGCAGCTCCACCGCGGTGTGCAGCACCGCGGCGAACTCGCCGAGCACGTCCAGCTGGAACTGGTCGTAGGCGCCGTTGCCGATGCGCACCGGCACGGCGCCGCCGTAGCCCTGCAGCCAGGGGAGGGTGACCTCGGTGAGGCGCCGCTCGCCGCGCAGGCCGTACATGATCTGTAGCTGCCCGGGCGCGCCGCCCACCGCGTCGATGAGCCAGCGGCCGAAGGCCTTGCCCTCCTCGAACATCCCCGCGCGCATCAGCGCATGGAGCCTGAGGGACGCATCGCGCACCCAGCAGAAGCGGTAGTCCCAGTTGCGCTCGCCTCCGGGCGTCTCGGGGAGCCCGAAGGTGGGCGCCGCGACGATGGCCCCGGTGGGCTCGAAGCAGCAGGCCTTGAGCGTGAGCAGCGAGCGCTTCACCACCTCCTCGAAGCCCGCGGGCAGCCGCGCCCGGTCGATCCACTCGAGCCAGAAGGCCTCGGTGGCCTCGAGCGCGGTGTCCGGCTCGAGGGCCCGGGGGATGTCCTCGTAGGGCGGCGCCCACGAGAGCACGAAGGGCACGCGGTCGCCCGCGCGCACCGTGAGCTCGGTGTCGAAGCCCGGCGGCTCCGCGCCGGGGCGGCCGCGCAGGTAGAGCGCGTCCGGGCCCGCCACCGCGCCGAAGGTGCCGTCGCGCCGGCGCACCGAGGGCGTGGTGAGGCCGTTGGCGAAGCGCGGCTGCAGCTGCGAGCGCACCTTCACCTCGCCCCGCACCCCCTCCACGAAGCGCACCAGCTGCGGGGCGCCGTCGCGGATGGGCATGAAGTCCACGAGCCGCACCGCGCCGCTCGCGCAGCTGAGCTCGGTCTCCAGGATGAGCGTGTCGCCGCGGTAGCGGCGGCGCACCCCCTGCACGGGCTGGGTGGGGGAGATGCGCCAGAAGCCGTTGTCCTCGCCGCCCAGGAGCGAGGCAAAGCAGGCATCCGAGTCGAAGTCCGGGAGGCACAGGAAGTCGATGGCGCCGTCCTTGCCCACCAGCGCGGCGGTGTGCAGGTCGCCGATGAGGGCGTGGTCCTCGATCAGCACGCGCGGCTGCACCGCGTGCGGGACGCGGGGGGCCCTGCGGGTGGCCCTCTGCTGCTGCGGCTGCGCGGTGGGCTCCATGGCTTCCTCCCTGGCTCGACCGCTCAAGGTGCGGCGCGCTGCCGCCCGCTCGCAATGAGGCCGGGGTCGCGACCGGCGCCGAGCGCGCTGCCTGGCCGCCTCGGAGAAACCCCTGGGCGCCCGCCCTGCGCAGGGCCTCTCCGGCTGGCGCGGCAGCAGGCCGCCGCATTGTCCCGGGGTCCGTGCTCGGGGCTTGTCCCGATGTGGCGCCCGGAAGAGCGGCCCAGTCTTGCTTCCTGGAGGAGCCCGCGCGCGCCGTGCCGGCCCCGAGGGAAAACCATGACGAGCCGTCCCCACCGCCCGCCCGCCCTCCCGCTCCTCGCCGGGCTCGTGCTCCTCCTCGGTGCAGGGGCACGGCCCGCCGGGGAGCTCGCGCCCGCGGCGGGCGCGCCGGTCACCTCCGCCGCGCAGGCCAGCGCCGCTCCAGCCAGCGCCCCTCGCGCGAGCGCCGTTCCGACAGGTGCTGTTCCCGCCGGTGCGGTCGTCAACGACGTGCACGTGCACCTGACGAACTACGTGCAGGAGGGCATCGACGTGCGCGGCCTGCTCCAGGTCATGGGCACGAAGGTGGGCCGCGCGGCCCTCTTCGGCATCCCGCTGCAGCAGACCTGGGACTACGGCAACACGGGCGAGTTCGCGCCCACCTACTACCTGCAGACGGACGCGCCGCTCTACTACTACTCGTTCACGGACGCCTTCATCGCCATGCAGTACCGCTCGCTCCCCAAGGCGGAGCAGGCGCGCTTCGACCCGATGATCACCGGCTTCAACCCCGCGGACATGTACGCCGCGGACCACGTGAAGCGCGTGCTGCAGACCTTCCCCGGCGTCTTCAGCGGCATCGGCGAGTTCACCATCCACAAGGAGTTCGTCTCCGCGAAGGTGGCGGGCGAGACGGCGAGCCTCACGAACCCCGCCCTGGACCGGCTCTTCGACTTCGCGGGCGAGGTCGGGCTCGTCGTGCTCCTGCACAACGACGCGGACATGCCCTTCCCCAAGCCGAACCAGGAGCCCTACCAGCTCGCGCAGTTGCGCGCGCTGTTCCAGCGCCACCCGCGCACCACCATCATCTGGGCCCACTGCGGCCTGGGCCGCGTGGTGCGCCCGGTGAAGGACCAGCTCGCGCTGCTCGAGCGCGCGCTCGCCGAGCCCGGGCTGCACCACGTCTTCATCGACCTCTCGTGGGAAGAGACGGCCAAGTACCTCGTCGCCACCCCCGAGACGACGCAGGCCGTGGCGGCGCTCATCAACCGCTACCCGGGCCGCTTCATCTTCGGCACGGACGAGGTCGCTCCGACCGAGCAGGCGAAGTACCTGAAGGTCTACGACCTGTACGCGCCCCTCTTCGCGAAGCTCACGCCCGAGGCGAGCGAGAAGGTGCGCAAGGGCAACTACGAGCGCCTCTTCGACGAGGCCCGCCGCCGCGTGCGCGCCTGGGAGCAGGCCCACCCCCTTGGAGCCCACAGAACCCCCTGAGCAGAGAGGAGTCGGACGCCATGAGATACGCCATGCACCACGAGGAGAGGGGCCGTCCGCGCGCGAGCCCCTGGCTGCTCGCCGCAGCGCTCCTGCTCGCCCCGCTCGCGCGCGCGCAGAGCCCCGCGCCGACCCAGCAGCCGCCTCCGCCCTCCGAGACGAGCGCGCCCGAGCCCGCCGAGACCTCCAAGGAAGAGCCCGAGGGGCCCAAGGTGGAGGTCTACGGCTTCGCCATGCTCGACCTCGGCTACGACTTCGGCCAGAACGACCCCGCCTGGTACGACGTGGTGCGGCCCACGAAGCTGCCCTCCTTCGAGAACGAGTTCGGCACGGACGGCCGCTACTACGCCGGCGTGCGCCAGAGCCGCTTCGGCGTGAAGACCTACCTGCCCACGGGGCTGGGCGAGCTGAAGACCATCTTCGAGTTCGAGCTCTTCGGCGTGGGCGTGGACGCGGGCCAGACCACCTTCCGGCTCAGACACGCCTGGGGAGAGCTGGGCCCCATCGGCGCAGGCCAGACGTGGAGCCCCTTCATGGACCCGGACGTGTTCCCCAACTCCATCGAGTACTGGGGCCCCACCGGCATGGTCTTCTTCCGCAATGTGCAGCTGCGCATCACGCCCTGGCAGACGGAGAGCGGATCGCGCTTCGCCATCGCCTTCGAGAAGCCGGGCTCGAGCCAGGACCTGACCAACTACGCGGACCGCCTCGAGCTCTCGGACGTGAGCGCGCGCTTCCCCGCGCCGGACATCTCCGGCCAGCTGCGGCTCGCCTCCGGGATGGGGCACGTGCAGCTGGCCGGCATCCTGCGGCGCATCAACTGGGATGACCGCGGCACGGATCCTGTCGACCTCACCGGCGGGACGTGGGGCTGGGGCGTGAACCTCAGCGGCAACCTCAAGGTCGCCCAGCACGTGCTGCGCCTGCAGGGCGTCTACGGCAAGGCCATCGAGAACTACATGAACGACGCGCCGGTGGACGTGGCGGTGGAGCCCCAGGCGGACCCGCTCAAGCCGCTCACCGGCGAGCCCATCCCGGTGCTCGGCCTGGTGGCCTTCCTCGACCTCGCGTGGACGAAGCAGGTCAGCAGCAGCATCGGCTACTCGTACATCAACATGGAGAACACGGACTCGCAGGCGCCGGACTCCTTCCACCGCGGGCACTACGCGCTCGCCAACATCCTCTTCTCGCCCGTGCCCAGCGTGATGCTGGGGCCCGAGCTGCAGTGGGGGCGGCGCCAGAACTTCCGCGACGGCTTCTCGGTCGACGACTGGCGCATCCAGTTCTCCGCCAAGTACAGCTTCAAGACCACCATTGGAGGCAAGTGATGGACCGCATGGGCATGAACACGCTTCGCGCAGGGCTGGTCGGCCTCGCGCTCACCGCCGGCCTCGGCGCCTTCGCACAGCCGGCCACCCCCGCGCCCTCGGGTACCGCCACCAGCGCGAGGCCCACCGAGGCGCAGATCCGCTCGGCGCTGGACGCGGCGTACGCGAAGTACCGCAACCTCAAGGAGGGCAAGAACGCGGACTACATCCCCGCGCTCGCCAAGGTGGACCCCAACATCTTCGGCATCGCGCTCGTCACGCCGGACGGCAAGGTCTACACGGCCGGTGACGTGAAATCCGAGGTCTCCATCCAGTCCATCTCCAAGGTCTTCACCATGGCGCTGGTGATGGAGGAGCAGGGGCCGGACGCCATCGCCAACAACATGGGCGTGGACGCGACGGGGCAGGTGTTCAACTCCATCGTCGCGGTGGAGCAGTACAAGGGCAAGGAGATGAACCCCATGGTGAACGCCGGGGCCATCACCGCCACGAGCATGGTGAGCGGCAGCAGCCGCAACGACAAGTGGCGCAAGCTGCTCTCCTACTACTCGGACTTCGCCGCCCGGCCGCTCACCGTGAACCAGGAGGTGTTCAAGTCCGAGGCGGACACGAACCAGCGCAACCGCGCCATCGCGATGCTGATGGCCGCCTACGAGCACATCAAGAGCGACCCGCTCGAGGCGACGGACATCTACACCGAGCAGTGCTCGGTGAACGTGAACGCGAAGGACCTGGCCACCATGGCCGCCACGCTGGCCAACGGCGGCAAGAACCCCATCACCGGCAAGCAGGTGATGAAGGCCGAGAACGTGCCGGAGGTGCTCGCGGTGATGGCCACCGCGGGCCTCTACGACGACTCGGGCAAGTGGCTCTACCGCACGGGCCTGCCGGGCAAGAGCGGCGTGGGCGGCGGCCTCATCGCGGTGTCGCCCGGCAAGTTCGGCATCGCCGTGGTCTCGCCGCCGCTGGACGAGGCGGGCAACTCGGTGAAGGCGCAGAAGGCCATCGCAGACATCTCGAATGCCCTGGGCGGTAACCCCTACGCCGCGGGCGCTGCCTCGGCCAGCGCCACGCGCGGGGCGCAGTAGGCCCGCCGCAACACAGAGAGAGGAGAGGGCGATGCAGACGCGACACACGCACCGGCGCGGGCTCCTGCTCGCCCTGCTCCTGCTCCCGGCGGCCGCGTGGGCGCAGGACCAGGCGGAGGTGGACCCCGGCAAGGTGGAGGCCCCGCCGGAGGCGCAGAAGCCCAAGGAGGACCTCTCGCCGGCAGGCAACGCGATTGCCGGCGAGTTCACCCCGAGCAAGGGCTTCGACCTGCTCAAGAGCGACTGGGGCAGCCTGAACATCAGCATGTACGGGCTGTTCCGCTACGTGAACCAGCTGCCCGCCCAGCAGACCTTCACGGACCACCTGGGGCGCGAGCGGGTCATCAAGACGCGCAACGACCTCAACTGGCACCGCACCATGGTGTGGTTCTCGGGCTTCGCGCTCAACCCGCGCTTCATCTACGTGGTCACGCTGTGGTCCCTGCCCAGCACGCAGCAGACGCTGCTCTTCGGCAACATGCAGTACAGGTTCAACCGGGCGCTCACGCTGGGGGTGGGCATCGGGCCGAACCTCACTGCGCGCTCCATGTCCGGCTCGCACCCCTTCTGGCTCTCGAGCGACCGGGTGATGGGCGAGGAGTTCTTCCGCGGCGGCTTCTCCTCGGGCGCGTGGCTCAAGGGCGAGCTCCTGCCGCGCTTCTTTTACACGGTGTCCGTCAACACCAACCTGAGCCAGCTCGGCATCACCGCGAGCAACGACACGCGCGACCTGGCCTTCAGCGGCACCTTCTGGTGGATGCCCACCACGGGGGAGTTCGGGCAGCGCGGCGGCATGGCGGACTTCGAGGAGCACCCGAGGCTCGCCACCCGCTTCGGCATGTCCGCGGGCCACGCGCGCGAGGACCGCGCGAGCCAGCTGGGGCTCGCCCCCAACGCGACCCAGATCCGCATCTCGGACGGGCTCCTGCTCTTCGAGGAGGGCGCGCTCGCGGACGGCGTCACGGTGCAGAAGGGGACGTACCAGGACTGGGCCATCGACGCCGCGATGAAGTACCGGGGCTTCACGCTGCAGGCGGAGTACTTCTTCCGCTGGCTCAACGACTTCGTCGCCACGGGGCCGCTGCCGATCGACGAGATCTTCGACCACGGCTTCACCGTGCAGGCGATGCACATGCTGCTGCCGAAGAAGCTCGGCCTCTACGGCTCGGCCTCGTACGTGTTCGACGACTTCCAGCGCCACCCCTGGGAGGTGCTCGGAGGCCTGAGCTACTTCCCCTTCGACGCGCGCAGCGTGCGCCTCAACCTGCACGTCATCCACGTGGAGAAGAGCCCCACCGGCTCGAGCTTCGGCTTCTACACCGGCGGGCAGACCGGCACGACGCTGTCGCTCGGCGTGGACATCCTGCTCTGACGAAAGGAGCGCACCGCCATGAGGGTGCTCGCGTTCGCCGCCTCGCTGCGGCAGGCCTCGCTCAACCACCGGCTCGTGGAGCTCGCGGCGCGCATCGCGCGCGAGGCGGGCGCGGAGGTGGACCTCGCCCGCTTCCGCGAGTTCGACATGCCGCTGTACGACGGCGACCTCAACGAGGCGCACGGCCTGCCCGCGGGGGCGCTGCTGCTCAAGCGGCGCATCGAGGCCGCCGACGCGCTGCTCATCGCGAGCCCCGAGTACAACTACTCCATCTCGGGGCTGCTCAAGAACGCGATCGACTGGGTGTCGCGCGCGCGCCCCATGCCCTGGCGCGGCCGCAGCGTCTACCTGCTGGCCGCCTCTCCGGGCCGCATCGGCGGCATCCGCGGGCTGTGGCAGACGCGCATTCCGCTCGAGGGCTGCGGCTCGCTGGTGTTCCCGGACATGTTCGCGCTGGCCGAGGCGAGCGCCGCCTTCACGGAGGGCGGGGACCTGAAGGAGCCGGCGCTCGCCGAGCGCCTGCGCAAGGAGCTCGGCGGCTTCCTGCGCCTCGCGGAGGCGGTGGCCTGCATCACCGGCAGCGCGACGGCGCCGAAGGACCAGGAGCGCCGCGCGCGCATCCAGGAGGCGCTGGAGGAGGAGTCGAAGATTCAGCCCAAGCGGGGCTGAGCCCCCTCCGCGCATGCGTGCGTCAGTCCACCTCAGGCATGGCTCGGCGGTGCTGCGCCGTGGCCTGGGGCGCCGATGGGACTCGCGGGACGCGCGAGAGTGGCGCGAGGGGCACGGCCTCGAGAAGGAGGGGCTGGGTAGGGAACGGGGCTTCTCCAGATGGGTGAAGCCGTCCACGGCGCGTGGGACGGCTGTCTCGAAAGGAGACGCCCCTCCCGGGCGCGGACCGGCGCGTGATGCAAAAAGGTAAAATCCTATTTTACGTTTTTGCGCGAGCCAGCCGTCCGCTCCAGAGGGGGCACGCACACAGAGTGAAGCGGCGCCATGAGCCGAGCGCCGGCGCGTCACCCCTGAGCCTCGCGGACCGGCAACGCCCCACCGCAAAGGGCCGCAGCGCCTCGTCACCCCTCCAGCCCTGACGCCCCCACCGGCAAGCCAGCGCTTCGTGCAGGAACCGAGGCACGAGGAGACGCAGCATGCGCACTCGCGAGCGAAGTTGCCTGCCGCTGCATCAGCGAGGGCACGCACTGGAACGCGTGCTCCTGCGCCGGGCAGGGCGATTGCGAGCGGGGCGGGAAGTGGGTACACGCGCTCCGAAGGCCGTATCCACTGCCCAGGGGACTCCATGCTCCGCCTCGCGCTCGCCGGCACCCTCGCCCTGCTGCTCCATGCCTCCGCTGCCGCCGCGCAGACCAAGCCCGTGGCCAGCCCGCCCCCGCAGCCCGCGCCCGCGCCCCGGCGCGCTCCGCCCGCACACTCCGGCTTCCAGATGGCGGTGCGCACGGGAATCGCGGCGCCGCTGGGAAAGGCGACGGCCGCCGGCGGAGACTCGCTCTCGGACAGCTTCGACGCGCAGGTGCCCCTGACGCTCGACGTGGGCGGGAAGATCGGCGGCCACTTTTTCCTGGGCGGCTACGCCGGGCTGGGCCTCGGGGGCGCAGGGCGCCGCTTCGACCTCGCCTGCTCCGGGGTGGACGTGGAGTGCGTGGGGTACTCGTTCCGGCTCGGCGTGCTCGCCCAGTACAACCTCGCGCCCGCGGCGAAGGTGAACCCCTGGCTGGGCTACGGCGCCGGGGTGGAGGGCAGCGGGGTCGCGGTGAGCACCGCGCGGGGTGACGCCACCTCGACCGCCGTGGGCTGGGACTTCGCGCGGCTGATGGGGGGCGTGGACTTCCGCCTGCCCACGGGCTTCGGCGTGGGGCCGTACGCGGAGCTCGCGCTGGGGCGCTACGACACGCTGACGGAGCATTCGCCCGGCGACGTGAGTCGCAAGACCCACATCGCCGACAAGGCGGTGCACGGCTGGCTCAACGTCGGCGTGCGCATCGTGCTGTTCCCCTAGCGCCAGGCCGCTCTTGCAACCTAGTTGCGGCAGCGCTCGAGCAGGGCGCCGGCCCAGGTGAGGCCGCTGCCCACCACGGCGAGCGCCACGGAGTCGCCCAGGGCGGGGTTGTCCCAGTTCTCGCTGAGCACGGTGGGGGCGCCCGAGGCGCCGCAGTTGCCGCGCCGGTCCACGTTGAAGAAGTGGCGCGCGTCCGGGGTCTCGGTGCGCCGCTGCACGGCCTCGAGCATGCGCAGGTTCGCCTGGTGGCCGATGAGGCTCAGGTCCGCGGGGCTGCGGCCCGGGACGGCGGAGAGCCAGTGCGAGCGCAGCGCGAGGAAGGTCTCGGTGGCGCGCTTGATGGCGAAGGTCTGCACGGCGCTGCCCTGCTGGGTGAAGTGCCCCGCGCGCGGCACCTTCACCTTGTCCGCGCCGGAGGGGTCGCCGCCCAGCAGCGTCTGGGTGATGCGCCAGGGGCCGGGGATGCGCGGGCTGAGCAGCGCGGCGCTGGTGCCGTCGCCCCACAGCACGCAGCTGCTGCGGTCCGAGTAGTCCACCACGCGGGTGCTGTTCTCGGGGTTCACCACGAGGATGAAGTCCGGCAGCCGCTCCTCGCGCATGCCGGTGAGGAAGTGCAGCTGCGCGCCGAACGACGAGCAGGCGGCGTTGATGTCCAGGCTGGGCGCCTCGATGCCCAGGCGCTCCGCGATGCGGCAGGCCTCCGCCGGGATGCACTCGTCCGCGGAGCAGCCGCCGGAGATCACCATGCCCACGTCCTTCACGCTGCGCCCCGCGCGCTCGAGCGCCATGCGCGCCGCGCGCTCGCCCGTCTCGGCGTTCGTGTACTGCGCCGCCTCGAGCGCGCCGCGCACGTCGCGGTTGCGCGTCTCGCGGATGTAGTCCAGCGGCAGCACCGTGTGGCGCGCGCGGATGCCCACGCGCTCCGTGATCCAGGCGTCGTTCGTGTCGAGGCCGAGATCCTGGAGGAAGTCGTTGGTGAGCAGCGTCTCCGGGTGGAAGTGGCCGAGTGCGTGGAGGTACATGAGTCCACCCCTAACCCGCGCCACGTCAGGGCTCTGCCACGGCCCTGCGCATTTTTTTCGCGGAAGCAGCCGGGCCTGCGGGCCTTCGGCACCTCGTTCCGCATATCTGCACATGACGCAGTGCGCGCGGTGCGGCGCGTCACGAGCGGACGCGGCCCCTCTCAGCGTGATGCGGTGTGCACGTTGCCCAGCGCGCGGTAGCGCTCCTGGCAGGCGGCGTAGCGCGTGTCCACGCTGCGGGCGAACCAGGCGGTGCTGCGCTCCTGCTTCAGCTTGGGGCTCTTGAGGCTCACGTCGGGCAGCTGCGCGTACGGCGCGGGCTCGCCCTGGATGCGGGCGTACACGGCCTTGAGCGTGCGCCAGGTCTCGGTCTCCTCCAGCTCGCGCGTCTTCTCGCGCTCGAGGTCACGGCGCACGCGCCCCTCGCTCAGGGTGGAGGGGGCGAAGCGGCGCGCGAAGGCGACGAAGGCCAGCAGGGTGCGCGAGTCCTCGCGCGAGGGGCGCCCATCCACGTCGTACGCGAGCAGGTCGCCGTCCTCCAGCAGCTGCAGCCCGAGCAGGGTGTTGAGCTGCGCCTGCAGCGCGGCGTTGCGGCTGCTGTAGGGCCCCGCGTTGTAGTCCGCGAAGCGGTAGAGGGGCTCGGCGTACGCGGCCTCGTAGCCCCACAGGCGCGCGGTGCCGTAGAAGACGCCGCCGTGGCGCGTGTAGAGCTCGTCGCGCACCGTGTCGGTGGACTGGTGGCGCTGCTCGGCGAGCTCCTGCGCCCAGCGCACGCTCACCTGCATGGAGCCGGCGGTGGTGATGGGGTTCATGTCCTCGAAGGACTGCGAGCCGAAGAGCGCGTTGAGGACGTTGGCCGCGCCGAAGGTGAAGGGGTGCGCGTGGCGGTGGTACTCGAGCAGCTCGCGGAACACGAGGTCCAGGTCGCGCTCGGTGCGCACGCGCTCCAGGCGCTGCGCGAAGGTGAGGCTCTGGCCCGGCGCCTTGCCCGCGAGCATCCGCTCCAGCGCGGGGCGGCCCAGCGGGCCCAGCTTCTTCGCCTTCGCCTCCAGCCCCTCGCGCACGATGCGCGGCAGCTCCGGCACCACGGGGTTCGCCTGGAAGCCGCTCTCCTGCTCGATGATCGCGAACACCCCGCACAGGTGCGGCGCGTCCGGCGGCAGCTCGTGCGCATCGAGCGCCGCGAGCACGTCGCGCGACCAGCCCTCGCGCTCGGCCGCCGGCACGCGGGGCGGGAGCAGCCGCGCGGCCAGCTCGGCGGTGAGGCGGGGCAGGGGAGGGGGCTCGCGCGTGCCGCCGCGCGCGCAGGCGAGCAGCGCGCACGCCAGGGCGGTGAGCAGCAGGGGAGGGCGCACGCGGGAGGTCACGCGAGCACAACCGCGCGCGGGCCCCGCGCCTCGCACCGCGCGTGCGGGCGCTGCTCGCTCCTGCGCAGGGCGGGCGGGCCGGCGTCGGCGGGTCGTGGGAGGGGCCATGCGCCCCATCATGCGCCAGATTGTGGGCTGCGGAGGCCTCGCGCACATGGCTCCACTCCCTCCTCTCTCGCGCCGCGCCCTGCTCGGCGCCGCGGCCGCCGTGCCCCTCGTTCGCCTCGGAAGGCCCCGGCCCATGCTCACCCGCCCCATTCCGCGCACCCGCGAGCCGCTGCCCGTCCTCGGGCTGGGCACCTGGCAGACCTTCGACGTGGGCGCCACGTCCGCCGAGCGCGAGCCGCTGCGCGCGGTGCTCACGCGCTTCCTCGACGCCGGCGGGCGGCTGGTGGACTCCTCGCCCATGTACGGGCGCGCCGAAGCGGTGGTGGGCGAGGAGCTGCGGCAGCTCGGCCGCGCACAGGAGGCCTTCCTCGCGACGAAGGTGTGGACGAGCGGGAAGGAGGCGGGGCGCGCGCAGATCGAGACCTCCGAGCGCCTCATGGGCGCACTGGACCTGGTGCAGGTGCACAACCTGCTCGACTGGGAGGTGCAGCTCGCCACCCTGCGCGAGCTCAAGGCCCAGGGCCGCATCCGCTACGTGGGCGTCACGCACTACCAGCTGAGCGCCTTCGCGCAGCTGGAGCGGCTCCTGCGCACCGAGCATTTGGACTTCATCCAGCTGCCCTACAGCGTCGGCGTGCGCGAGGCGGAGGCGCGGCTGCTGCCGGCGGCGCAGGACACCGGCACCGCGGTGCTGGTGATGCGCCCCTTCGAGGGCGGCGAGCTGCTGCGCCGCATGCGCGGCACGCCCGTGCCCGAGTGGGCCCGCGCCGAGCTGCAGTGCGAGAGCTGGGCGCAGCTCTTCCTCAAGTTCCTCCTCGGCCACCCCGCGGTGAACTGCCCCCTGCCGGCCACCTCCAACCCGGCCCACCTGGAGGACAACCTCGCCGCGGGCCGCGGGCCCCTGCCGGACGCCGCCCAGCGCGCGCGCATCCTCGGGGCACTGGGGCTCTAGCGCGCCCGGTGCGACGCTCCGCGCCAGCGGCCTGCGTCATCGGTGCTCCAATGAAATCCGCTCATCCCCTCTTGCACTTCCGCACATAACCCTTCACCGTGCGCCCGCCTCCCCGGACAAGGAGCTGGCATGCACACTCGCAGCGTTGTGACGAAGCGTCGTATGGCCGCAGTGATCGGTTCCCTCGTTTTCCTCGCCGGTTGCGGCGAGCAGATGGACCCTGCCGAGTCTGAGGTTGCGGAGCAGAGCGCGGAGCTTCACCGCGGCTGCGGCGTGACCCCGACCGAGCAGGAGCAGGCGGAGATGGAGGCGCGCTTCCAGGCGGACAGCGCGAACAAGGTGCACGCGATGCGCACCGCGGGCACCGTCCAGATCCCGGTGTACTTCCACGTGATCAACCGCGGCACGGGCGTGTCCAACGGCGACATCACCTCCACGATGATCAGCAACCAGATGAACGTGCTGAACGCCGCGTACGCGAACACCCCGTACTACTTCACGCTCATCTCCACCGACCGCACCACCAACTCCACGTGGTTCTCGGCCGCGCAGGGCAGCAGCACCGAGCGCACCATCAAGACCACGCTGCGCAAGGGCGGCAAGAACGCGCTGAACCTCTACAGCTGGAACCTCGGCGGCGGCCTGCTGGGCTGGGCCACCTTCCCCTCCAGCTACACCTCGGACCCGTCCATGGACGGCGTGGTCATCCTCTACTCGAGCGTGCCCGGCGGCAGCGCCACCAACTACAACCTCGGCGACACGGCCACCCACGAGGTGGGTCACTGGGTCGGCCTGTACCACACGTTCCAGGGCGGCTGCGCCAGCCCCGGCGACAGCGTGAGCGACACCCCGGCCGAGGCCTCGCCCGCGTCCGGCTGCCCCACGGGCCGCGACACCTGCTCCACCTCGGGCGTGGACCCCATCACCAACTTCATGGACTACACCTACGACAGCTGCATGAACCGCTTCAGCGCGGGTCAGATCAGCCGCATGGACTCGCAGGGCCTGACCTACCGCTAGTCTCGCGGCAGCGTCTCCCTGAGGTCGTGACGTCGTAGTCTCGGCGCCGGAGCTGCCCCGTGAAGTCCCGGGTGGCTCCGGCGCTGTCCGTTTCACCGTGCTTCTCTTCGTGCTCCCTTCGGTGGTCCTCATGCACATGCGCGCCCGTGGCCTCCCGCTGCTCTCCCTCCTCGCTCTCACCGCCTGCTCGCGCGGCGCATCTGCGCCCGACGCGGGCGCGAAGTCGGAGAAGCTGCGCTGGGTGGACCCCGCGAACACGATGGCGGAGGTGAGCGGCAAGCTCGAGCAGCCCATGGCCGCCGCGCGCCGCGTCGCCTTCATCAGCGCCACGCCCTGCGCCGAGGCGCTCACCGCCCCCAGCCTCATCTCGCAGGTGGAGGTGGAGGCGCCGCCGCAGGCGGACTTCTACCTGAAGTTCTGGCAGGCCCGCGGCACCCAGGGCTACGTGTGCGCCGTCGCCTTCGACGCGAAGAACGACGCCGTGGGGCTCGCGAGCGCGGAGGGCCCGCCGCTGCACTTCGGCGAGGACCACCTGGTGCGCGAGAACCTGCGCCTCACGCTCGCCCCGGTGGCGCCCGGCACCCGCGTGCCGCAGCTGCTCGTGGACACGGCGCACTAGGGTGCTGCTTCCAGCAGGGCTGTAAGTCGTTCCGCTGGCGGGGGCGCCCGTGCGCCTGCCCGCTGAGCGATTCCGGCAGCTTGCGCCCCTCGCCTGCCTGCCCACGCTGTGCGTGTTCCTGCCGCCATTCCGCACGCTTGCGCCGTTCATCACCCACCCGACCGGGCGCGTCATTGGTGCACCAAGAAATGGCGCTTCTGGGGCCTTGCACTCGCCCGCATGACTGCCCAACCTGCGTCCCTCCCCCTGGACAAAGGACTGGGAATGAACGTGCGCAATGCAGTGATCGCAGTGGTGGGCAGCCTGACCTTCCTCGCCGGCTGCGGCGAGGCCCCGGACATGAGCAGCGATGACAGCGGCACCAGCGCCGAGCAGTCCGCCGAGCTGCACCGCGGCTGTGCGACCCCCACCCCGACCGCCGAGGAGCAGGCGGCCATCCAGAGCCGCTTCCAGCTGGACGCCGCGAACAAGGTGCACGCGATGCGCACCGCCGGCTCGGTGACCATCCCGGTCTACTTCCACGTCATCAACAACGGCACGAGCATCTCCGCGGGCAACATCCCGGACTCGCAGATCACCGCGCAGATCAACGTGCTCAACGCGGCGTACGCGAGCACGCCCTACAAGTTCTCGCTCGTGTCCACCGACCGCACCACGAACTCCAAGTGGTACACGGTGCGCCAGGGCAGCCGCAACGAGCAGCAGATGAAGGCGGCGCTGCGCAAGGGCGGCGCCAACGCGCTGAACCTCTACACCGCGAACCTCGGCGGCGGCCTGCTGGGCTGGTCCACCTTCCCCTGGGACTACGCGAGCAACCCCACCATGGACGGCGTGGTGATGCTCTTCTCGAGCGTCCCCGGCGGCACCGCCACCAACTACAACGAGGGCGACACGGCCACCCACGAGGTCGGCCACTGGGTCGGCCTCTGGCACACCTTCCAGGGCGGCTGCGCGGCGCCCGGTGACGAGGTGAGCGACACCCCGGCCGAGGCCTCTCCCGCCTCGGGCTGCCCCTCCGGCCGCGACACCTGCGCGGGCGGCGGTCTGGACCCCATCACCAACTTCATGGACTACACCTACGACAGCTGCATGAACACGTTCAGCGCGGGCCAGATCACCCGCGCGGACTCGATGGGCGCGACCTACCGCTAGCCGGTAGCGCGAAGCTCCGCAGCACCCGACGCCGGGGCCTCTGCCGTGCACACTCGCGTGCACGCCGGAGCCCCGGCGTCCCTTTTCCGGTGGCAAGCTGCGTCCCCTCCCATGACGCGCCTGCCCCAGAGCCCCCGCGATGCCTTCCTCCTGCTGCAGCAGCTCGACCAGCGGCTGCAGCGCGCTGCACCCGGCGAGGAGCGGGACGCGGCGCTCGAGGCGCTGCGCGCGCTCGCGGAGGCCGCGCGCGGGGCGCCCGAGGGCGCGCCCCTGCGGCTCGCCACGGTGGTGGTCGCGGTGGGCGCCTCGCAGGAGCGGCTCGAGCTGCTGCTGCTGCCCTCCATCTTCGCGCCCGAGGCCTGGGCCTACACCTTCCTCGAGGGGCTGCTGAAGGTCCCGCTGGACGAGTACGCGGGCAAGCGGCTCGTCGAGGTGGGGTCGGGCTCGGGGTGGATCTGCATCGCGCTCGCACGCTTCACCGCGCTCTCGCGCGTGCACGGCGTGGACCTGAACCCGCAGGCGCCCGTGGTGGCGCGGCTCAACGCCTGGCTCAACGGCGACGCGGCGCTCGTGGAGCGCCTCTCCTTCGCGCAGAGCGACCTGTTGCGCGACGTGTCCGTGAGCGAGGGCTGGGACTTCGTGGTGGGCTGCATCCCGCAGGTGCTGCGCAGCGAGGGGCTGCCGCCCGCGCTCGCTCCCGGACTGGATGCGCTGGCGCCGGACGCGCACGACGCGCAGGCGCTCTACGACCTGTCCAACTACTGCGCCGTGCAGAACGTGTACGAGGACCACTTCGGGCTGGGGCTCATCGCGCGGCTGCTGGACGAGGCGCCCGAGCGCCTCGCGCCCGGCGGGCGGCTGCTGCTCAACCTGGCGGGGCGCCCGGGCCACCGCATCATCGAGCGCATGTTCAGCCGCCGGGGCTTTCGCACCCACGTGCAGGTGGCGCGCCGGGTGATGCAGGCGGCGGACACGGACATCCGCCCGCTGGTGGCGCTCGAGCAGCGCACGGGGCGCGAGTTCGAGTTCTTCATGCAGGCGCACAGCGCGGAGCCCATCCGCGCGGCCACCGCCCTGGGCTGGCTCGCGGCCGGCAACCCCATCTGGCACGAGGTGGCGGTGTGGGAGGCGCGGCCCGCCCTGCCACGCGAGGCGCTCGCGCTGCGGCGCGCGCTGCGGGCGCTGGGCCTGGAGAGCCTGCTCGCGGAGCTGGACCTCGCGCACGCAGGGCAGGAGCAGCTCTCCTTCGTCGCGGCGCTCGCCGAGCGGCTCGCGCACGCGCCCGTGGCGCCGTACGCGCACGAGTCCGGCGACGCCTCCTTCCGCCGCCTCATCGCGCGCTACCTCGAGCGCTTCTTCGACCTGCGGCTGCGCGAGGACGAGGTCTTCGTCGCCCCCGAGCGCGAGCAGGCGGTGTACGCGCTGCTGCTCGCCACCTGCGACGCGGGCGACGAGGTGCTGGTGAGCCGCAACGTGCAGGGCGTGTACGCGCGCGCCCTGGAGAAGGCGGGGGTGCACGTCACCGTGACCCACAACACGCTCTCGGAGATCAAGCGCCTGCTCACCGCGTTCCCGGTGAAGCTGGTGCTGCTGAGCGTGGAGCCCTCGGAGCGCACGAACCTCGCCGCGCTGCGCGACATCCTCGCCGAGGCCGCGCGCCGCGGCATCCGGGTGGTGCTCGACGAGAGCCCCTTCTTCAACATCACCTCCGGCGTGGAGCCGCGCACGCTCTTCGAGTTCCTCGCGCGCGAGCCGAGCCCCCACGCGAACCTGGTGGTGCTCTACGGCCTCATCAAGAACGCGGTGTACCCGGACCTGGAGCTCACGCTGCTGCTGCCCGTGGGCGAGCAGCTGCGCCAGGACCTGGAGGTGGTGGCGGAGGTCACCTACAGCCGCGTGAGCACGCTCGCGCAGTGGTTCTACGAGCGCACCTTCGCGGACCTGCTCTCCTTCCGCATCTCCTTCGGCCCTGCCCCCGAGGTCCCGCCGCGCGCGGAGCCCGCCGTGCCCCTGCCGCGCTCGCAGCGCATCGCGCGGCTCGCGGGCGCTCCCGCGTTCGCGCCCCGGGTGTTCCGCGAGGACGACCCCGAGCGCGTGCGCCTGGACTACGGCGAGAACGAGGGCCCGCTGCCCGCGCCGCTGGTCTCGGGCCTCGTCGCGGCGCTCGCCGCCCCGCACGAGCCGGAGGCGGGGCACGGGCTCGCGGAGGGCGTGGCGGCCTTCCTCCTGGAGACGCGCGGCCTGCGCTACGCGCCGCGCGAGCTGGTGCTCGCGCAAGGGGTGTGGCCGCTGGTGCACGACCTGGGCGTGGCGCTCGCGCGGCAGCTGGGGCGCAGCCCCCGCGTGTTCCTCGCCGCCCCCTGCTACGGCGTGCTGCCGCCCACGCTGGAGGCGGCGGGCTGCGAGGTGGAGGTGGGGCCGCTCGAGGCGCTCTACGCGCGGCGCGGCGGCAGCGCGGGCGCCCGCGCTGCGGATGTCGTGGTGGTGTCGCAGCCGGCCAACCCCGCGGGCACCTACCTCACCCACGAGGAGCTGGTGGAGCTGGCCACCTGGGTGGTGGGGCAGGGCGCGTGGCTGGTGTCCGACGAGATCTTCGGCCTGGTGAACCTGAGCAACCGCGCGGCCGACACGGTGATGAGCCCCGTCACCGTGGAGCAGGTGGTGCCGGGCATCGGAGCGCGCACCCTGGTGCTCGGCGGGCTCTCCAAGGAGTTCGCCGCCGGGGGGCTGCGCGTGGGCTGGCTCGCGGCGCGCGACGCGCGGCTGCTCGCGCGCGTGCAGGAGGCCACGCTCGGCAGGCTGCACCTGGCCACCGCGCGCGCCGCGGCGCACCTCTACGGCGCCTGGGCGCGCGGGGGCGACGGGCGCCTGCTGCACCCCGAGCGCCACCGCGCCGTGCGCGAGTTCCTCACCCGCATGCGCGCGGAGCTCGCGGACAAGCGCGCGCTGCTCGCCGCGGCGCTGCCCGCGCAGGCGCCCGACGAGGCGCGGGAGGCGGGCGGCCTCTTCCTCGCCCCGCGCATGGACGCGTGGCTGGGAAAGCAGGTGGACGGCGTGCGGCTCACGCCCGAGAACCTGCCCGCGCAGGTGTACGCGCACACGCACGTGGTGCTCAACGGCGGCGCCTGGTGCTCGGACCCGCAGCGCGTTCGCGCCGTCTTCTCCATCCCGCGCGCCCCGCTCGAGCGCGCAGCCGCGGCGCTGCGTGCCTTCGCCCAGAAGCTGCGCGACTGAGCCGTAACGCCCTCGTCACGACTGCCCGTCAGGGTGTCCTCACACACCGAATTACGGAGGTGAGGACACATGAAGTGGCGCAGCGTTTCGATGGCGTGCGTGGCGGCGATGGGCCTGGTGGCCTGCGGGGACGACACGGGCGGGTCGGGCGGCGGCGGCGAGCCCGGGCAGCAGGTGAAGGCCGAGGCGAACACGGTGGCCGGGCAGGTGCTGGACGAGCGGGGCGCGCCGGTGGCGGACGCGCTCGTCTCCATCTGGCCCGCGATGTTCGAGGGCTACGTGGAGACCCACTCCGACGCGAAGGGGCTGTACCGCTCGGTGGAGCTCAACGCGAAGACGAACCCCTACTACGCGCAGGCCTACAAGGCCGTCACCTACCATGGCCGGCGCTACTGCATCCGGCTCGCCCCCGCGCAGCACAGCGACCTGGACGCCTTCAACGCCTCGCAGGGCGTGGTGCGCAACTGGCGCTGGAGGCTCACCGGCGACTCCGGCGAGGCGCCGGACGGGATTGGCAGCGAGTCCTGGGGCGGCTCGCTCGAGTTCGACAACCACGTGAACGTCTCCCCGGATGAGCCCGAGTGGGTGGAGCGCACGCAGCGCATCGAGGTGACGCTGGTGCCCACCGGGCCGCTCATCGACGGGAGCACCGGCCAGACGCTGGTGAAGCAGACGCGCGTGCAGGACGGGCTGGGGGACCTTCCGGTGGGCCAGTACACCGTGACGGTGAGCGCGCTGGAGACGGACGGCTCGAAGACGCCGCTCAAGGTGAGCATGGACTACACGGACGAGGCGCCCGGCACGAGCGCCGAGCTGCTGTTCGACGGCTTCGAGCAGTGCGGCCACAGCGGCACCTTCGTGAAGACGGCGCTGTGGCTCTCGCGCTAGGGCGCTCGCCCAGCTAGGCCTGCAGCCAGGTGTCCGGCTGGTGCATACTCCTCCTCGGCGCCGCGCCGCCTGCCACCGCCCGGGCCTCCCTGGCCCGCCCGTCGGGCTGGCTGCGCGGGCAGGTGAGGTGGGATGAGCGACGCAGGCGTGGAGGCGGGTTTCGTCGGCGCGGGCGGACAGCGCTCGCCCGGCCTCGCGCAGGCGCTCTCGCGCGCGTGCGCCGCGGCGCGCGCCGCCTGGCCCGGGCTCCCCGAGCCGGAGGCGGAGTTCGGCGCACACCTCGCGCGGCACGCGGCCGGGGGCAGCGCCGAGGCGCTCGCGGCGCTGAACGTCGCAGACCTCTACCTCGCGTGGGCCTGCGCCCGCGGCGCCCCGGCGGCGCTCGCCGCGCTCGAGCGGCTGCTGCAGCGCGCGGTGGGCCACGCGGTCAAGGGCGGGGTCGCGCCGGCGGACGAGGTGCGCCAGGCGCTGCTGGAGCGGCTGCTCATGGGGAGCGCCGAGCGCGCCGCGCCGCGCATCCTCGACTACGCGGGGCAGGCCCCGCTGGAGCGCTGGCTGCGGGTGGCCGCCGTGCGCACCGCGCTGAACCTGCGCGAGGCACGCGGCAGCGTGGCCCGCGACGCCGGCAGCGACAGCGCGGAACTCGCGCAGCGCGCAGGACCGGATGCGGAGCTGAGTTTCCTCAAGCAGCACTACGCGCGCGAGTTCCGCGAGGCCTTCGACGCGGCGCTCGCGGCGCTCGGCGTGGACGAGCGCAACGTGCTGCGGCTGCACTTCCTGGACGGGCTCTCCATCGACCAGCTGGGGCGCACCTACGGCGTGCACCGCGCCACCGCCGCGCGTTGGGTGGTGCGCGGCCGCAAGGCGCTGCTGGACGAGACGCGCGCGCGCCTTCAGCAGCGCTGGCGCATGTCCGAGCCCGAGCTGGACAGCGTGCTGCGCCAGGTGCGCAGCCAGCTGGACGTCACGCTGCGCTGGCTGCGCTCGACGCCCGCCCCCGGAGGCTCCGGAGACTAGCGCCCCGCTCAGCCTGCCAGCTGGGTGCGTGCGCCCTGGAGTTTGCCCGCGCGGCGCGCAGGGCGCAGCGGCGCGGCGGCTCGCGGCGGCGCATCGCTCGCGGCCGGCAGCAGGGGGAGGCGCGGGGGCAGCGCCGCGCACGCGGCCTCCACCACCTGGCACAGGGCCCCGTGCCCGAGGCCCTCCGGCCCCACCAGCCCCTCCTCGGCGAGCGCCGCGAGCAGCGCGCGCACCGGGCCTGCCGCCACCGCGCCCGAGCGGCCGCCGGACTCCAGCAGCTCGCGCAGCAGGTGCAGGCCTTCGGAGCCCAGCTCCGCGCCCAGCGCGGCGAGGCGCGGCTGGAGGTGGGCCTGCAGCCGCGCGGGGGCGCAGGGCGACGCCTCGGGCTCGCGCGCCTGCTCGCGCAGGGCCTGCAGCAGGAGGAAGGGGTTTCCACCCGCGTAGCGCCACAGCGCCTCGGCCTGCGCCGCGCCCAGCCCGGGGTGGCCGAGCGAGGCGAGCAGCTCCAGGGTTGCTGCGCGCGAGAGGGCGCCCACGCGCACCTCGCGCGCCTGGCCCTGGGCGCCGAGGCGCGCGACCAGCGCCTGCACCGGCGCGGCGCCCGCGCCCGGCGTCCAGCACGCGAGCAGCCGCACCGGCTCGCCCGCGCCCGGAGGGGGGCGCTCGCCGAGCAGGTACTCGAGGAAGGCGAGGCTCGCGTCGTCGCAGTGCTCGAGCCCGTCCACCACCAGCACCTGGAGCCCTTGCGTGGCGGCGCGGAAGGCCGCGGCGAGCGCCTCGTAGGTGGCGAGCGCGGTGGGGGCACTGCCCCCGGCGTCGCGCGCGAGCTGCACGAGAATGCGGCCCGCCCACCCGGGAAGGCGCGTCCCGGGGCGCTCGGCGCGCAGCTGGCGCAGCAGCCGCAGCGCGCTCGCGAACGCGACGGGGCGCTCTCCGGGCTGGCAGCCCACGCGCAGGCACGGGCCGCGGCTCGCGGCGAAGTCCACCGCGAGCCGGCTCTTGCCCACGCCCGGCGCACCGGCGAGGAAGGCCGCCTGCCCCGCAGCCCACGCCTCCTCCAGCGCGCGCCACTCGCCCCCGCGCCCCACCAGGCGCTCGGGGCGCAGCAGCGCCGCGGGCAGGGGCGCCGCGGCCCCCGCGCCCTCGGCGGGGCGCACGCTCGCGGCGCCGCGGGTGCGGATGCGCTGCGCGAGCGCAGCCGTCTCGGGGCCCGGCGTGGCCTCCAGCTGCACGCAGAGCTCGCGCTTGAGCTGCTCGTACACGGCGAGCGCGGCGCTGCGGTTGCCTAGCGCCGCGTGCAGCCCCATCAGCGCGCGCGCCGCGCGCTCCGAGGTGGCCTCGGCGCGCACCCACCGCTCCGCCACGCCCAGCGCCGCGTCCAGCTCGCCCGCGTCCTGCAGCCGCTGCAGCTCGCGCTCGCACAGGCGGCGCACGCGCCCCTCGGCCTCCACGCGCATCGCGTCCAGCCACCCCGTCGCATCCAGCTCCCCGTCCAGCACGCGCCCCGCGAGCAGCTCCCCGCAGTGCGCGAGCAGGTCGCCCGCGGGCTTGAGGCCCAGGGCCGCGTCGCGCAGGTGCCACAGGTCCACGTCCAGCCCGGGCGCGAGCGACACCGGCCCGTTCCACTCCAGCTGCTGCAGCAGCTCGTGCCCGCCGCAGGCGAGGCGCAGCCGGCGCAGCATCTGGCGCAGGTTCGCCCCCGCAGTGGCCGCCGGCACGCTGGGCCAGAGCATCGCGGCGAGCTCGGGCCGGGTCGTGGGCAGGCCCCGCACCAGGTACGCGAGCATCACCAGCTGGTTGCGCTCCAGGCGCACCGGGCCGTTGGGGCCCCACAGCTCACCGCGGCCGAGCAGGCGGAGCCTCCAGCCCGGGGCGGCAGCGGGGGAGACGGCGGGGGTGTGCGAGGCGTCGTGGGGCATGGATTTTCCCTCCTGCCCGCCGTGACAGGAGCCCCCGGAAAATGTCGCACGCCGCCTTGGAAGATTTCTGCCGGGCCTCTCTTTTCGCGGGGTTAGAGCGCCAGCGCCTGGCCCAGCCCCCGCTCCCGGGCGAGCCGGTACGCGAGCTGCGCGGCGCACAAGTCCTCCACCGCGAGCCCCAGCGACTTGAAGACGGTGACCTCCTCGGCGCTCTGTCGCCCTGGGGCCCGGCCGCCGATGACCTCGCCCAGCTCCGCCCTCAGGTGCGCGGGGCCGAAGCGCCCCTCGCGCAGGCCCTGCACCACGTCGCCGGACTCGGCGAGCGCCGCCGTGCGCGAGTCCACGAAGAGGCGCGAGCGCGCGAGGAGCACGGGATCCAGCTCCCGCTCCGCCGGCCGGCACGCGCCCACGGAGACCACGTGCGCGCCCGGCGCCACCCACGCATCCTGCAGCACGGGCTCGGTGGCCGCGGTGGCGAGCACCACCGCTTGCGCGCCCTGCACCGCCTCCTCGGCGCTGTCCACCGCGCGCATCCGCCCGGGTGCGGCTGCCGCGGCGTGCGCGCGGGCGAAGCGCTCGCGGCTCTCCTGGCGCGGGCTCCACACCCGCACCTCCTCGAGCGGGCCGAGGTGTGAAAGCGCGTGCAGGTGGCTCTGGGCCTGCACGCCCGCGCCCAGCAGCGCGAGCGTGCGCACGGGCCCGGCCGCGAGGTGGCGCACGGAGAGGGCCGAGACGGCCGCGGTGCGCAGCTCTGTGATGTAGCGCCCGTCCAGCAGCGCGAGCAGGGCGCCCGTGTCCGGGTCCAGCAGCAGCACGGTGGCGAGGTGGCTGGGCAGCCCGCGCGCGGCGTTCGCGTGCACCACGGTGACGAGCTTCGCGCCCAGCGCGGGCGGGGCCGGGCTGTAGGCCGGCATCACCCCGAAGAAGGAGGCCGCAGGGCCCACCGCGAGCACGCTGCGCTGCGGCTGCACGAGCTCGCCCGCGGAGAAGCGGGAGAGCGTCTCCGCGAGCGCGGGCAGCAGCGCGTCCAGGGTGAGCACGCGCCGCACGTCCGCCTCGTTCAGCAGCAGGAAGGGCTGGGCCATGCCCCCTAGCCTAGACGCGCCCAGAAGGAGCGGCGCGAGGAGATGCGCTCGAGCGCGTCCTGCAGCTCCTCGTCGAACTCGGCGCGCGTGGCGATGTCCCCCATGGCGATGATGCCCACCAGCCGGTTGTCGCGCTCCACCACCGGGATGCGGCGCACCTGCTTGCGGCCCATCAGCTCGATGATGTCGTTGAGCGCGTCCTCGGGCGTGGCCACCTCCAGGTCCTCGGAGGACATGATGTCCGAGACGCGCACCTGCGAGGGCATCCGGTCCTCGCTCATCGCGCGCACCACGAGGTCGCGGTCCGTCACCACGCCGAGCAGCCTTCCCTGCGCGTCCGTCACCGGCACGATGCCCACGTTCTCCTCGCGCATCAGCCGCGCCACCTCGCGCAGCGTGTGCTCGGGCATCACCGTCTTCACGCCGCGGCTCATCACGTCGTTCGCGCACAGGGGCTCCTTCGCCCAGCGCCCGCGGCGCATCAGCCCGAGGCCCGCGCCCACCGCGCCCAGGCCCGCGGCCGCGAGCGCCATCGTGCGCCCGGTGGGCATGTGGCTGCCCTCGTTGCGCTCGTTGCCGCGCTGCCAGTCGCCGCGCTGGAAGTCGCCGCGCTGCAGGTCGCCGCGCTGGAACTCCTCCGTGCGGTAGGTCTCCTGCCCGCGGAAGCCCTCGTTGCGTCCCTGCATCTCCGCGTAGCGCTCGGGGCGCACGCCATAGTTGCTGCCCTGGCCGTAGTTCTCGCCGCGCACGCCCTCGCTGCGGTAGTCCTCGGGGCGATCGTAGGGGCGCGACTCGCCGCGGAAGTCGCGCTGCAGGTCGTCGCGGCCCATGCGGCGGTTCACGCCGCGCGAGAGTGCCTCGCGGTAGAAGTCGCGCTGCGAGCTGCCGCTGCTGCCCAGGCCGCCCGTCATGCCGTAGGACTGCCGGCCTGCCGTGTCCTGCGGGCGCGTGCTGCGGCCGTTGGAGGCGTCGTCGTAGCCCGCGCTGCCGGCATTCAGTCCGCGGTTCGTGTCGGCGTTGTCACGGGGGAGGTCAGGGTTCTTGGGGTTCGCCATGGCGCGTGGCTCCAGGGGAGGGAGAGGGGGACGGGGGGACAGCGCGTCACAAGGTGCGCGCAGGGGTGCGGAGTGCACAGGGCCCCCGCGTGCAGCGGACGCCTGCAGGGCCGCAGGTCGGCCCGGCCGCGCGTCCACCGCGCGGCGCGCTTCACGCGGCGGAGGGGAATAAGCGGCGTCGCCCCTGCCCGGACGGGCCGCGCGGGCTACACGCCGAGCAGCGCGCGAAGGGCAGCGAAGGCGGCGAGCCCCACCGCGAGCCCCAGCCACATCCGGCCGAAGCGCCACAGCACCAGTGCGGCCACGGCCGCCGCGAGCACGCGCGCGGGCGTCTGCCCCCGCGGTCCCGAGAGCGCGGGCACCACCAGCGCGGTGAACACCGACACCGGCACGAAGCGCAGGAAGTCGAGCCAGAAGGGCGGCAGCTGCAGGTCGTTGAAGCGCAGGCCCACCCAGCGCGTGGCGTAGGTGAGCGCGGCCATGGCGCAGATGACGGCGAGCGGGCTCAAGGCCGCGCCTCGCGCTCGCGCCGGCGCTTCGCCTGCGAGAGCACCGCCCCCAGCAGCGCGCCGCCCACCGCCGTGAGCAGCACCACCAGGCCCCCGGGCGCCACCCGCGAGAGCGCGAGCGCGAAGAGGCCGGAAGCCGCCGCGACGGTCCACTCCGTGCGCGCGCGCAGCATGGGGATGAGCAGCGCGAGGAAGGCGAGCGGAAAGACGAAGTCCACGCCCAGGCGCTCGGGGTCGGGCACGGCCGCGCCGGCGAGGATGCCCAGGAAGGTGAAGACGTTCCACACGGTGAAGAGGCTCGCGCCCGAGCCCAGCACGAAGCGGAAGTCGCGCCGGGGCTCGGCCACCGTCACGCCGTAGGTCTCGTCCGTGAGGAAGTGCGCCGCGAGCGCGCGCTCGCCCGGGGTGAAGGGGACGAGCCGTCCCAGGGACAGGCCGTAGAGCACGTGGCGCAGGTTGAGCAGCAGCGTGGTGAAGAGCAGCGCCCCCACCGAGGCGCGCTCGGCGAAGAGCCCCGCCGCGCTGAACTGCGCGCCGCCCGCGTAGACCAGCACGCTCATCAGCTGCGTGTCGCGCACGCTCAGCCCCGCGGCGCGTGCCGTCACCGCGTACGCGAGCCCGAAGGGGGCCGCGCCCAGCCACAGGGGGAGCGTGGCGCGGTAGCCGCGCCAGAAGGAGGAGGTCATCTCGCGCGGCACACTACACGCCGCCGTCTGCGCGCGCGTGCGCTCGATGCGGGCTCAGCCCGCGGGAGAGGGATCCACGGGCGCGGGCGCAGGCGGGGAGGCCGCCGCCTCGCGCGCGCGCTCCTCGCGCCGCAGCTTGCGCCAGTGCAGGAAGGGCAGCCACTGCCCGCGCCGCGCCGCCGCCCACGCGAGCGCCACGCCGGCCGCCGTGCACAGCAGCACCGCGGTGTAGCCGCCCTCGGCGCCGAAGGGCCCGCCCGTCCACGCCACCGGGCCCACCAGCGCGCTGTCCACCAGGCCGTCCATCTTCATGCCGGACACGTCCACGCCCAGCAGCGGCCCCTGCACCCAGTTCCACGCCCAGTGGATGCCCACGGCGAACCACAGCGAGCGCGTGAGCATGTACGCCGCGCCCAGCAGGAGCCCCGCCTCCACCGCGATGGCGACGGAGGAGTACACCGTGGCGTCCGGGTTCATCAGGTGCCCCGCGCCGAAGAGGGCGCTGGAGACGAGCAGCGCCACGGTGGAGCCGAGCCACTGCTCCAGCAGGCGGAAGATGATGCCGCGCACCATCAGCTCCTCCGAGTACGCCACGGCGGCGAAGGCGTAGAGGTACACGCCTGCCTCGCGCAGCTCCTCGCCCAGCGTCTCGCCCGTCGCCTCCACGCGGTACCAGCCGAGCAGCGCGAAGAGCCCCACCACGGCGCCCATCAGCCCCGCGCCCACCAGCAGCCCCCAGCCCAGGTGCGGCCAGAAGCGCCGCAGGGAGAAGCCCAGCTTCGCGGGCGGCTCGCGCTGCAGGTAGCGCCCCACGACGAGCACCGCCACCGTGCAGTAGAGCGCGGAGAGCAGCGGGCCCACGGAGAGCCGGTGCAGCTCGCGCAGCTCCGGCGACGCGAGCCCCAGCAGCAGCGGGCGCAGGACGGGCGAGAGCGCCGCGCTGAGCAGACCCGTCAGCACGAGCGTAACGACGAGGCACACCAGGGGATGGCGCAGCAGGCGCTTGAGCATGGCGCCATCCTGCCCCAACTCCCGCCGCGCGCGCTCGGGGGGCGCGCGGCGGGGCACTGCGGGCTACTTGCCGAAGAGGCCCTTGAGCTTCTTCTTCGCCTCGTCGGCGGCCTTCTGCTTCGCGGCGTCGGCCTCCTCGCGCGCGCGCTGCTCGGCCTTGGCGCGCTCCTCGGCGGCGCGCTTCTCGGCCTCCGCCTGCGCCTGGGCCTTGGCGGCGTCCGCGCCGCCCGTCACCACGTCCTGCACCTGCTTCGCGCGCTCCTCGCCGAGGAACTTCCCGGCGACGCCCGAGGCCGCCTGCACGGCGATGGCCTTGGCTGCGGGCTTCACGTCCAGCCCGCCGATCTCCGGCTTCCACGCGGGGCCGGTGACGCTCAGGGAGAGCGGGATGGGCTGGGTGGGGGTGACCTTGCCCAGGGTGAGCTTGTTGATGGCGGCCGGAGCGAAGTCCAGCGTGCCGGCGAGGTTGAGCATGCCGTCCAGCTTCATGCCGCCGGTGAAGTTCACACCGCCCTCGGGCCGCGTCCAGGTGATGGGCTTGCTCAGCTGCGCGACGCCGTGCTCGATGGTGAGCCCGAAGGGCAGCTTCTCGCCGAACTTCGTCACGCCCGTGTCCTCGAGCTTCTTGCCCGCGAAGGGCAGCGCCTTGGCGAGCGGCTCGGAGACGCTGGCGAAGAGGTCCTTGCCGAAGAAGGTGCCGTTGAGCACGTCGCCCTGGATGACGCCGGCGAGCGTCTGGGTGAGGCCGCTCATCTCGGTGCCCACGCCCTTGAGGTTCACGTCGCCGCTGAAGGTACCGCCCATGACCTTGTGGTCGCTGACCATCTGCAGCGCCTTCTCCAGGTCGATGTTCTTCATGCTCAGCTTCGCGTCGAAGGGGCGCTTGTCGGGCGTGGGGCCCAGGTGCATGGAGGTGCCGTCCGCGCTCACCGTGCCGCCCGCGAGCCCCGCGCTCAGCTTCTGCACGCTGAACAGGTCCTCGTCCATCTTGGCCAGCACCAGCACGTTCGCGAGGTCCAGCCCGCTCATGCGCAGGGTGGCGATCTGCACCTTCATGTCCCCGTGCATGCCGCGGAAGCGGTTGGGGTCGTCCGGCACGGGCAGGGGCTTGCCCCCGTTGAGCGCGATGGCCTCCTCCTCCTTGAGCAGCAGCTTGTCCGCGTCCAGGTGCGCGCTCTTGAGGTCCACGGCGAAGTCGGTGCGGGGCGCCTTCGGGGTGCCGCCCTGGGCGTACTTCGCGGTGCCCGTCATCGTGTCCTCGAGCAGGTGCACGGTGAGCGCGCTCACGTCCACGCGCAGGGGCGTCTTGCCCTGCGCGGGCGCGTAGGTGCCCTTGGCGTCCACGTCCATGCGCTGGCCCGGGGCCTTGTTCAGGGTGAGGCCGGGGCGCAGGTCCGCGCCGGTGAGGTCCGCCGTGGCATCGAAGCGCAGGCTGCCGCCGGTGGCCGCGGCGCCACTGAGGTTCGCGCTCAGGCGCATGGGGGCGCCCGCGTCCTTCGCGAGCTGCAGCGGGATGCGCAGGCGCACCGGGGTGAGGTCCACGTCCACCACCAGCGCCTGGGCGGCCTGGGTGCCGCTGCCCTTCACGCTCAGCCCGATGGGGCCCGCTACCTGCCCGGCGAGCTGCTTGCGCAGCGGCGGGTAGTACTCGGCGAGCTTCGCGGGGTCGAGGTCGTGGCTCTTGATCTCCAGCCCCTCCACCGAGGGCGTGGGGCTCATCAGCCCGCGCACCCGGCCCTTGCCGTTGATGCCGGCGGGGCCGAGGTCGAAGCGCAGCGTGTCCAGCGCGAGGTCACCCTTGGCCACGTCGCCGGTGACGTCGGTGTCCAGCACCACGTCCAGGGCCTTGCCCCCTTCCGCGCCGGCGAACTTCAGCCCCGTCGCCTTGAAGCCGCCCTTGAGGCGCGTGGGCCCGCTGCCGCCGGGCACCGCGGCGCCCAGCAGCGCGTCCCAGTCCGCCTGGAAGTGGCCCGCCTGGAAGCCCACCTCCGGCGAGATGAAGGGCGCGAGCGGCGCGAGGTCGATGGGCTCCACCTTGAGCACGAGCCGCTCGGGCACCGGGGTGAGGGTCGCGGGCAGGGGGGCCGCGTGCAGGCGCAGCTCCAGATTCTGCTTCTCCGCGAGCACCGCCGCCTTGAGCACCACGTCCAGCGGCTGGCCCACGCGCAGGTCCTTGAGCTCCATGTCCACGTCGTTGATGGCGAGCTCACGCGCCTTGGCCCCGGCGCCGTGGTCGATGAAGCGCACGCGCCCGTCCGTGAGGGCCGCACGGTCCACCCGCACGCCGCTCAGGTCCGTGGGAGCCTGCTCCTGCTGCGGCTCCTCCTTCGGCGCGGTCTCCGCGAGCCGCTGCTGCAGCCGCTGCAGGTTGGTGGTGCCGTCCGGCAGGCGGATGACGTTCACCGTGAGGCCGGTGGCCTCGGCGTTGAGCACCTGCAGGTCCTTGCCGCGCGAGCGCAGCGCGGGCATCAGCGCCACCCGCACGTCCACGCTCTTGAGCTCGAGGAGGGGGGCGTCCTCGCCGGCCGCCGCGCCCACCACCACGTCCTGCACCTCGGCGCCCACGTGGGGGAAGAGCTGGGTGTCGATGTCGCCCACCTGCACCGGGCGCCCCAGGCGCTGCGAGAGCGTGGCGGCCTGGGCGCGCGCCTGGTCGAGCAGGATGGCGTCCAGGCGCCAGAGCACGATGAGCACCACGGCCACCAGCAGGGCCACGATGGCGCCCAGGACGATGGGCCAGCGCTTCTTCTTGGGTTCGGA
This sequence comes from Aggregicoccus sp. 17bor-14, assembly GCF_009659535.1. NCBI lineage: Bacteria > Pseudomonadati > Myxococcota > Myxococcia > Myxococcales > Myxococcaceae > Aggregicoccus > Aggregicoccus sp. 17bor-14. The sequence goes on along the minus strand of NZ_VJZZ01000005.1, from coordinate 200,783 downwards.
CGACATGGTGCGAGGTCCTCCACTGCGTCAGGTCAGGGGCCCTGCCTCCCCGCTGGGCGAGGAGGCAGGCGCGAGGGGGGCGGGTGTGCGCCCCAGAACAAGGGTGCGGGCACCCTAGTCCGGGCGCCACGCCACCCGCATGCTCCGCGTGAGCCGGGGCGCTCCCGGGTGTGGCCTGGACGTCAGGGCCGCCCCGCCCATTCACCCGGGCCCCCATCCGGAGCCGGGGGAAATAGCGGACCCTGGCCTGCCTGTTCGGCACGCGCCGTTCCGAACCGGCCCCCGAACCCGCCCTTTTTGCGCTCTGCCCTGCGCTCCGGTACAACTGCCCCCGCTCGCCCCCGCCTTGCCCCGCGTGCTCCCCACCATGAACCGCATCACCCTCGCCCGTTCGGCCGCCCTCCTGGCAGCCGTCCTCCTCTCGGCCTGCGGGCCGTCCCCGGCCACCATCTCCCTCAGCGCTCCCGCGGAGCAGGTGGGGCCGCTGCGCTCGCGCGGCCAGCAGCTCACGCTCAGCGCGCTGGTGCAGGACAAGCACGGCCAGAAGCTGGAGAAGGCGAAGCTCAAGTGGGTGAGCACCGTGCCCGAGGTGGCCACGGTGGAGGATGGCCAGGTGGTGGCGCTGCGCAGCGGCAAGACGGAGATCGTCGCGCTCTCGGGCCGCAGCGTGCGCGGCGCCTTCCCGCTGGTGGTCTCCATCCCCGGCTCCATGGAGCTGCGCACCGGAGACGTGGACTTCCTCGAGGAGGGCCGCAGCCTCCCGCTCAGCGTGACGCTGAAGAACGAGCAGGGCCGCGCCATCACGGACGCGGCGCCCACCTTCAGCTCGAGCGACCCGACGGTCGCGCGCGTGGACAACGGGCGCATCCTCGGGCTCTCCCCCGGCACCGCCACCCTCACGGCCACCGTGGGGCAGATGAGCCGCCGGCTCAACGTGCGCGTGGTGCGCAACGACTTCGCGCGCATGGGCCTCACCGAGACCCACGTCACGCTGCTGCGCCGCGGGCAGACCCACGTGGTGCGCGCCCAGGCCTTCAACGCCAAGGGCGCCGTCATCGACGGGGTGCCCTTCCTCTGGTTCTCCTCGGACTGGTCCGTGGCCACGGTGGGCGCCGACGGCACCGTGACGGCGGTGGGCCCGGGCCGCTGCGTCGTCACGGCGACCGCCGGCCGCCGCCGCGCCGCCGCCGAGGTGGTGGTGCAGGGCCCCGCGGTCGCCACCGCGAACTAGCCCGGCTGTCCCTTCTGGTAGGTGCCGATGAGCTGGGTGCGCGCGAGCACGTGCCCGCCCATCGCCGCCTCCAGCTCGGCGCGCGTGGGCGGCCGGCCCAGGTCCGGCAGCGGCCCGTCCAGCGCGTAGAGCGTGTGCACGTAGCGGTGGCGGCCCACGGGCGGGCAGGGGCCGCCGTAGCCCGCGCGCTGCCAGTCGTTGAGCCCCTCGCGCGCGCCGGGCGGGAGTGACGCCCCGCTCGCCCCCGCGGGGAGTCCGCGCGCCTCCTTCGGCAGGTTGTAGAGCACCCAGTGCACCCAGCGCGTGCGCGGGTGGGCGGGGTCCGGCGCATCCGGGTCGTCCACCACCAGCGCGTAGGCACCGGTGCCCGGTGGGGCGCCCTCCCAGGCGAGCGCAGGCGAGCGGTCCTCTCCCTCGCAGGTGAGGCGGCGCGGCAGGGGAGCTCCCTCCTCGAAGTCCTCCGAGTGCAGCTGCAGGGACATGGCCAGCCTCCGGGTCCGGGTGTGCTCCCCGCACGGTGCGCGTACGCGGCGTGGCAGGCGAGACAGGGGAGGGCGGCCGCCCGGCCTTCCGCGCGGAGGACACCGCGGCCAGGGGGACGCTCCCTGTGCGACGCCGCCTAGCGGACAGGCCCGGTGGCCCCGGGGGCGGGTACTCCAGGGTACGAATGCGCTGCAGGTTCATCGCGGGGGAGAGGTGAGGGGCGCAGCTTCGCGGTGCGCGTGAGGACATGGGCCGATGGGGCGCACCTGGTCGTTCGCGCAGCGGGTCGGGGTGGGCTTCGTCACCGCCCTGCTCATCGCACTCGCGCTCGCCGCAAGCTCGGTGCTCGCGCTGCGCACGCTCGCGCTGAGCGGCAGGGCAGCGACGCTGGATGCCTCCGAGGACCGGCTGCTCGTGGAGCAGCTGCGGCGCGCCTTCAGCGAGAAGGTGGGCGCCTCGCGCGGCTACGCGCTCTCCGGCAACCTGCTCTTCGAGGAGGACGCGCGCGTGGCGCGCGGCGACTTCCGCCGCCTGCACGCCGAGCTGCAGCGCCGGCTGGTGGAGCCGCCCGGCCCCACGCTGCTCGCGCAGCTCGCCACGGCCGAGGCCGGGCACGAGGCGGCGGTGGAGAAGGTGCGCCGCGCGCGCGAGGACGGCGCCACGCCGGGGCGGCTGCGCGAGCTGGTGGGCAGCGAGCTGCAGGGCCCGCGCGTGGCCACCGAGCTGCTGCTCTCGCAGCTGAGCGCGCACGTGGACCGCCACCTCGCAGCCGGCGCGGCCGCGGACGCGCGCGCCACCCGGCGCGCGCTGGTGCTGGTGTTCGTCTCCACCGCGCTGGGGCTCGCGCTCGCGGCGAGCCTCGGCTGGGTGCTCACCCGGCCCCTCACCCGGCTCAACCAGAGCGCGCACCAGAGCGAGCAGCGCTTCGCGCTGGTGGTGGACGCGGTGCGCGACTACGCGCTGATGCTGCTGGATGCGCAGGGGCGGGTGACACACTGGAACGCGGGCGCGCAGCGCATCCACGGCTGGCGCGAGGAGGAGGTGCTGGGCCAGCCGGTGAGCGCGCTCTATCCCCCCGAGGCCCAGGCGCGCGGGCTGCCCGCGCGCGAGCTGGAGCGCACGCTGCGCGACGGGCGGCTGCAGGGCGAGAGCTGGCGGCTGCGCAAGGACGGCACCCGCTTCTGGGCCGAGTTCCTGCTCACCCCGGTGAAGAGCGCCTCGGGGCAGCTGGAGGGCTTCGCCTGCGTCACCCGCGACATCACCGAGCGCAAGCGCGTGGAGCGCGCCCAGCGGCTCTTCGCCGAGGCGGGCCGCCTCTTCAACCGCGCGCTGGACCCGGACGTCACCGTCACCGAGCTCGCGCGCCTCACCGTGCCCGAGGTGGCGGACGCGTGCATCCTGTACCTGGTGGCGCCCGGCGCCCAGAGCGTGAGCGCGGCGGCCATCGTGCACGCGGAGCGCGAGCAGGAGCTGCGGCTGCGCGAGCTGGTGCGCCGCTTCCCGCCCACCCCCGGCACCCCCTTCGGCGTGTGGCAGACGCTGGACACGCGGCGCAGCACGCTGGTGCCCGAGGTGACGCGCGAGATGGCCGAGCGCGTGGCGTCGGACCCGGACGAGCGCGCGCTGCTCGAGGAGCTCGCCTTCCGCTCCTTCCTCATCGTCCCGCTGGTGGTGGGCGAGCGTGCGCTCGGCGCGCTCGCGCTGTTCAGCACCCGCGAGGAGCGGCGCTTCAGCAACACCGACCGCGCCTTCGTGGAGGAGCTCGCGGGCCGCGCCGCGCTCGCGCTGGACAACGCGCGGCTCTACCGCGAGGCGCAGGAGGCGCTCGAGCTCATCGGCGTCGCGGCCCACGACCTCGCAAACCCCCTGCACATGCTGCAGCTGCTGCTCAGCAAGCTGCGGCGCACGGACCTGGAGGACCACGAGAAGGTGCGCGGCGGGCTGATGGCGGCCGACAAGCAGACGAAGCGCCTGGGGCAGATGCTCAACAACCTGCTGGACCTCTCGCGCTCCTCCTCCGGCGCGCTGGTGCTGGAGCTGGGCGAGCTGGAGCTCGGGGAGCTGGTGCGCGAGGTGGTCGAGCGCTCGGCGGAGCAGGCGGCGGAGGCCGGCGTCGCGCTCTCGGCGGAGCTCGCGCCGGGGCTGGTGGGCCGCTGGGACCGGCTGCGCCTGGACCGGGTGGTGACGAACCTGCTCTCCAACGCGCTCAAGTTCGGCCGCGGCCGCCCCGTGCAGCTGCGCGCCTGGGGCGCCGGGGGCCAGGTGTACCTGAGCGTGCGCGACCGCGGCCCCGGCATCCCCGCGGACGCCCAGGCGCGCATCTTCGGGCGCTTCCAGCGCGCCCCCAGCGGCGAGGGCAAGGCGGGCTTCGGGCTGGGGCTCTACATCGTGCGCCAGCTGGTGGAGGCGCACGGCGGGCGCATCCGCGTGGAGAGCGTGCCCGGCGAGGGGGCCACCTTCCTCGTGGAGCTGCCCAGGGACCCCGCGCTCGCCGCGCGCGAGGGGGGCTCGGCGGGGAGCCCCGTAGCCGGCGGCGCCGAGCCCGCCGCGCCTCCGGGCGGCGGGCACAGCTAGGGGTCGCGGGGCCTCAGGGGCTCAGGGCCTCAGGGGCTCACTGTCGTGACGAAGCGCGCCTGGCCGTCGTCCACCTTGAGCACCACCGCCTGCTTCTGGGGGTTGCGCTGGGCGTCGAAGGTGATCTTCCCGGTCACGCCGGGGAAGTCCTTCGTCTGGGCGAGCACGTCGCGGAGGGCGGGGCCGGTGAGGCTCTTCGCCTCGGTGAGGGCGTGGATGGCGAGGCGCCCGGTGTCGTAGGCGAGCGCGCCCACGCTGTCCGGCACGCTGCCGTAGGCCTTCTTGTATGCGGCGAGGAAGCGCTGCAGCGCGGGGTCCGGGTTCTCCGGTGCGTAGTGGTTCGCGAAGTAGCTGCCGTCCAGGCTGCTGCCGCCCAGCTCGAAGAGCTTGTCGCTGTCCCAGCCGTCGCCGCCCAGCAGCGGCACGTTGATCCCCAGCTCGCGCGCCTGGCGCGCGATGAGCCCCACGTCCGTGTAGTAGCCGGGGACCCACAGCGCCTCGGGCTTGCCGCGCTTGAGCGCGGTGAGCTGGGCGCGGAAGTCCGTGTCGCCCTTGCTGTAGCTCTCGTGGCCCACGATGCTGCCGCCCATCTGCTTGAACTCGCGCACGAACACGTCCGCGAGCCCGATGCTGTAGGTGCTCTTGTTGTCCTGCAGCACCGCCACCTTCGAGAGCTTCAGGTTCTCCTTCGCGAACTTCGCCATCACCTTGCCCTGGAAGGCGTCGATGAAGCAGGCGCGGAAGATGTAGTCGCCCTTCGCCGTCACCTCGACCGCGGTGGAGGTGGGGGTGATCATGGGCAGGCGCGCCGCCTGCGCCTTCTCCGCCATCGCGAGGCTCACGCTGCTCGCCGCCTCGCCCAGGATCATCAGCACGTGGTCCTGGCTGATGAGCCGCGTCACCGCGCTCGCCGCCTCCTCGGGGCGCCCCTGGCTGTCGTAGACCCGCACCGCCACCTTGCGGCCCTTCACCCCGCCGGCCGCGTTCGCCTCCTCGATGGCCAGCGCGATGCCGTTGCGCGCGCTGATGCCGAAGGTGGCCTCGCTGCCGGTGAGGCTGCCCACCTCGCCCAGCAGGATCGTCCCGGCCGCCGGCGCCGGGCCTCCGGCGCCTGCCTCCGCCGGACTCGCGCTCGCAGGGGCGGGGGCGGGCGGCGCCTTGCGCTCGCAGCCGACGAGCGCGAGCAGGCCGAGTAGCAGCAGGGGGAGGGGCAGGGGACGGCGCATGGGCGTTCCTTCTCTCGGGGCGGGGACGGCTCGGGTTCGGGATGTGGCCCTCCCTTCTACACCGCTGAAGCGCCGCTTCGCCTCCCTGCCCCCACCAGACGACATGGGGAAGGTCTCCCGGCATTGATTCCGCGAGCCCACCAGGGGTTTGTGACCCGGCGTTCATAAACCCTTGCCCATTTCTGACCGCCGGGTTAGTAACGCCGCGTCATGGCCCGACCCGCAGACCCGCACGCCCGTGAAGCCCTGATGCGCGCCGCCCGCGCGGAGTTCGTGCGCCAGGGCATCCGGGGCGCGCGCATCGAGGACATCACCGCCGCCTGCGGGCTCAGCAAGGGCGCCTTCTACCTGCACTTCGAATCCAAGGAGGCGCTGTTCGGCGAGGTGGTGCAGGGGCTCACCGCGCGCCTCGAGCAGGAGAGCGCCGCGCGCGAGGCCGACATGCAGGCCTTCCTGCAGGAGGAGGGGCTGCTCGGGGACCGCGACTACCTCGAGCGCAGCGAGCGCTACGAGCGCTACGTGGCGCTCGAGGCGGGGCACGACATGCACGCGCTCGAGTCCATGTGGGACTACCGGGACGTGCTGGACGTGCTCATCCGCGGCAGCCAGGGCACGCCCTTCGCCACGCTCATCTGGGAGCTGGTGGACCGGGAGGTGGCCCGCGTGGCCCAGTCCTTCTCCACCATGCAGGGCGCCTGTCAGGGGCGCGGGGACATCGACCCGCAGCTCTTCGGCTCCTTCGTCATCGGCACCTACCTGCTGGTGGGCAAGCAGATGGCGCAGATGCGCGAGAAGCCGGACCTCGCCGCGCTCGCGCGCTCGCTGCAGCAGCTCATCCACGAGGGCAGCGCGCCCCGGCCCGCCGTGGCCCCGCAGGCTCCGGCGCCGCGCGCCCCGCGCGCGCCCGCCGCCGCCCATCCCCCTTCTCAGCGCGCAGGCAGCACCCGCGCGCCGACCCGCCGTTCCCACAAGAGGTCATGATCATGAAGCTGCGCCCGCTCGTCGCCGTCTCCGCCACGCTCGCGCTCGTCTCGCTCTCTGGCTGCCAGGAGGCGGACGCGAAGGGCCCTGCAGCCGCCGCGCCGGCCGCCGCGCCCCTCGCGCAGGCGGTGAAGCTGGTGGCCGCGCGCAGCGTGCAGGCCGCCGCGCGCGAGGAGGTGACGGGCCAGCTCTACCCGGCCAAGGGGCTGCAGCTGGGCTTCGAGGTGGGCGGGCGGCTCGCGACCGTGAAGGTGAAGAAGGGGCAGAGGGTGAAGGAGGGGGACGTGCTCGCGCAGCTCAACAGCGAGATCGCGGACGCGCAGGTGTCGGGCGCCGAGGCGGCGCTGCAGGCGGCGGAGGCCGCGGCCACCATGGCGCGCGACCTCGCGGACCGCCAGGCCACGCTCAAGGGGCAGGGCAGCGTGAGCGAGCTGCAGAGCCGCACCAGCGCCGCGCAGGCCGCCCAGGCCGAGGCGCAGGTGCTCGCCGCGCGCGCCCAGCTCTCGCAGGCGCGCGCCGCGCGCCGCCGCCACGACCTGCGCGCCCCCTTCGCTGGCACCGTCATCGACGCGCCCGAGCAGGTGGGCGCCACGGTGGCCCCCGGCACCAGCCTCTTCACGCTCGAGCAGGTGGACTCGCTCCTGCTCAAGACCACGGTGGCCGAGGGCGTCCGCGGGCAGCTGAAGGTGGGCAGCAAGGTGAGGGTCGAGGCGGCGAGCGGCGGGGTCTCGAGCGACGAGGCCACCGTGCGCACGGTGCTGCCCAGCGCGGATGCGGCCACCCGGCGCGTGCCGGTGGAGCTGGTGGTGCCCAACGCGGACGGCCGCTTCGTGGCGAACACCCTGGCGCGCGCCTCGCTCAACCTCGGTGAGCCGCGCCAGGCCCTGCTGGTGCCCGCGACGGCGCTGTCCAGCTCGGGCGGCGACCACGTGTTCGTGGTGGACCAGGAGAAGGCGCGGCGGGTGGCGGTGCAGGTGCTCGAGCGCCGCGCGCGCGAGGTGGTGGTGCAGGCGCAGGAGCCGCTCACGCAGGTCATCGACTACCCGTCCGTCGGCGTCACCGACGGGGCCCGCGTCTCGGTCAAGTAGGGGGAGCCACCATGCTGATCAGCAACGTCTCCATCAAGCGGCCGGTGTTCACGGCCATGGTCTCCCTGCTGCTCATCGTGCTCGGCGTGATGGGCTTCAACCGCCTCGGCACGGACCTGTACCCGGACGTGTCCTTCCCCGTGGTGCTGGTGAACACGGTCTACAAGGGCGCGGGCCCCGGTGAGATCGAGACCCAGGTGGTCAAGCCCATCGAGGACGCGGTGGCGGGCATCGCCGGTGTGGACAAGATCCACTCCTTCAGCCGCGAGAACCTGGGCACCGTCGTCGTGCAGTTCAAGCTCTCCACCAACCTGGACTCCGCCGTGCAGGACGTGCGCGACAAGGTGGCGGGCATCGTGGGCAAGCTGCCGCAGGACGCGGACGCGCCCGTGGTGGGCCGCGTGGACGTGAGCGCCACCCCCATCCTCACCTACGCGGCGAGCGCGCAGCTGCCCAGCCAGACGCTGCGCAAGCTCATCGACGACAAGCTCAAGCCCGCGCTCGCGCAGATCGAGGGCGTGGCGGAGGTGCGCATCACGGGCGGCGACGTGCGCGAGATCCAGGTGGACCTGGACCTCGAGCGCGCGCGGGCCGCCGGCATCAGCCCCCTGGACGTGGCGCAGAAGATCGGCGCGGAGAACTTCAACCTGCCCGCGGGCCGGCTCGCGCTGGGCCCCAGCGAGCTCACCGTGCGCAGCCTCGGCGAGTTCAAGGACGTGGACGCCCTGCGCGCCCTGCCGGTGGCCCGCAGCAAGACGGGCGCCCAGGTGCGCCTGGACGAGATCGCCACCGTCACGGACGGCGTCACCGAGCGGCGCACCGTGGCGCGCCTCAACGGCACGGACGCGGTCATCGTGGAGGTGGTGAAGCAGCCGGGCAGCAACACCGTGAAGGTGAGCGACGACGTGAAGCACAAGCTCGCCGAGCTCTCGCCCTCCCTGGGCAACGGCTTCTCCACCTCGCTGCTCATCGACCAGAGCCTCTACATCCGGGAGAACGCCAAGGAGGTCTACGTCGCGCTCATCTTCGGCGGCGCGATGGCCATCCTCATCATCCTGATGTTCCTGCTGGACCCGCGCGGCACCTTCATCTCCAGCCTCGCGCTGCCGACCTCCGTCATCGGCACCTTCTTCGTGATGTACCTCTTCGACTACACGCTGAACCAGATGACGCTGCTGGCGCTCTCGCTCGCCATCGGCCTGCTCATCGACGACGCGGTGGTGGTGCGAGAGGCCATCACGCACCGGCTCGAGCAGGGAGAGGACCCGGAGACGGCGGCGCGCGAGGGCACCAAGGACGTGGGCCTCGCGGTGCTCGCCACCACGGCCGCCCTGGTGGCGGTGTTCGTGCCGGTGGCCTTCATGCCCGGCATCGTGGGCCAGTTCTTCAAGCAGTTCGGCATCACCATGAGCATGGCGGTGCTCATCTCGCTCTTCATCTCCTTCACCCTGGACCCCATGCTCTCCGCGCGCCTCGCCAGGGCGCGCAAGCCCGGCGAGGTGCGCCGGGAGGGCCGGGTGGCGGCCTTCTTCCGCCGCGGCTTCGAGGCCACCGAGCGCTTCTACACGCGGGTGCTGCACTGGGTGCTCGCGCACAAGTGGCTGACCGTGGGCATCACGGCGCTGGTGGTGGTGGTCTCCTTCGCCGGCGCCACCCGCCTGGGCGCGGAGTTCATCGCGCCCGAGGACCGCAGCCAGTTCATCGTGGACCTGCAGCTGCCCGACAGCGCGAGCCTCCAGGAGACCGGCCAGCGCACCGCCGAGGCCGAGGCGCTGATCAAGAAGGTGCCCGAGGTGACGGACATCTACGCCATCGTGGGCACCAACGGCGACGTGAACAAGGCGCGCCTGCGCGTGCTCACCGTGGACAAGCACGCGCGCAAGAAGGGCGTGCAGGTGCTCAAGGAGGAGGTGCGCGCGCTGCTCGTGCCCAACCTGCCGGCCACCCGCGTGAACCTGATGGACCCGCCCACCATCGAGGGCCTGGGCGACTACTTCCCCATCATGGTGCGCATCACCGGGCCGGAGCTCTCGCGCGTGAACCAGGAGGCCGAGCGCATCGCGCAGGTGCTGCGCGACATGAAGGGCACCGCGGACGTGAAGGTGGAGGCCAACCCGCCCAAGCCCGAGCTGCAGGTGGCCATCGACCGCGCGCGCGCCGCCGACGTGGGACTCAGCTCCGCGGCGCTCGCCACCCAGCTGCGCCTGGCCATCGACGGCACGGTGGCGGCGAAGCTGCGCGAGGGCACCGACGAGACGGACATCCGCGTGCGCCTCTCCGAGCGCGACCGCAGCACGCCCGAGCGCGTGCGCGCGCTCGAGCTCTACACGCCGCAGGGGCTGCGCCCGGTGACGGACGTGGCGAACGTCGACCTCGCGGACGGGCCCAGCGTCATCGAGCACGAGAACCGCGAGCGGCAGATCGCCGTCTACGCCCAGCTGGGCAAGGGCGCGGCGCTCGGCAACATCGCCAACGCGCTCAAGGCGGACGTGGCCGCGCACCCGCTGCCCCCCGGCTACGGGGTGGTCTACGACGGCCAGATGAAGAGCCTGGACGAGCAGAACAGCGCCTTCGGCGCCGCGTTCGGGCTCGCCTTCGTCTTCATCTTCATGGTGCTCGCGAGCCAGTTCGAGAGCCTCAAGCACCCGCTCACCATCATGGTGTCCCTGCCGCTCGCGCTGGTGGGCGCGCTGCTCAGCCTGGTGGTCACCGGCTACAACCTGAGCCTCGGCGCGATGATCGGCGTCATCCTGCTCATGGGCCTGGTCACCAAGAACGCCATCCTCCTGGTGGACGGCGCCCTGCAGCACCTGCGCGAGGGCGACAGCGTGGACGAGGCGCTGCTCAAGGCGGGCCCGCGCCGCCTGCGCCCCATCCTCATGACCAGCGCCGCCATGGCGATCGGCATGGTGCCCACCGCCGTGGGCACCGGCCTGGGGGCGGAGTTCCGCGCGCCCATGGCCATCGTGGTCATCGGCGGAGTCATCACCTCCACCTTCCTCACCCTACTCGTGGTGCCGGTGGTGTTCGCCGGCATGGAGCGCCTCAGCCCCACCCGGCGCAAGCGCCTGAACAGTGCGAGCACCTCTGCTTCACATCCTTCGCTCGCGGATGCGGCGCAAAACGAGCGGGCCGCGTAAGTAACCCGGCGCTCCCCGGACTCATCAGGACCCCCTTCTATGACTACGCTTCGCAGCTCCGTCTCCCTGCTCGCGCTCCTGGGCGCGAGCGCCGCCCTGGCGCAGACCCCCGCGCCCACCAACACCGCCCCCGCCCCCACCGGCGCGCCCCCCGCGGCCGAGCAGGCTCCTGCGCCCTCCGCCCAGCCGCCCGCACTGCGGCCCGGTGAGAACCCCTCGGCGCCCACCGAGGTGAAGCAGGACACCACCCGTCGCGTGGTGTCCCTCAAGGAGGCGCTCGCGCTCGCCGCGAAGCAGAGCCCGGACGTGGCGGCGGCGCGCGCCCAGGCCGAGCAGGCGGACGCGGCGGTGAGCCGCGCGTGGGCCGCGTGGCGCCCGGACGTGAGCGCGAGCGGCCAGCTCGTCCGCTCCAGCGCGCCGGCCATCTTCAACTTCGGTGACCTCATCACCGGGATTGGCAAGGCCTACGGCCTCACGCCGGTGAATCAGGCGGCGATCGACGCGCTGAGCAACCCCATCACCATCAACGCCGAGTGGTCGCGCCTCGCCACGGTGCAGATCTCCCAGCCGCTGTTCAGCCCGCAGGGCGCCTTCCTCGTGGGCCCGGCGAAGACCGGTGCCGAGGCGGCGAGCCTGGGCGCGCAGGAGGCGCGCGAGCAGGTGCTGCTCGGCGTGGCGCGCACGTACCTGGGGCTCAAGGGCATCAACCAGGCGGTGCAGGCGGCGCAGGAGGCGGAGGCCGTGGCGCTGCGGCGCGAGCGCGACGCGAACGCGCAGATCCGCGCCGGCGTGGCGGTGGAGGTCGCGCTCCTGCGCGCGCAGGCGGAGACCGCCCAGGCGCGCGCCCAGCTGGCGAACCTCTACGGCCAGCGCGAGGGCCTGCTCGCGGTGCTGCAGTCGCTCACCGGTGAGGCCATCCAGCCCGACCCGCAGAGCGCCCCGGAGACGGAGCTGGGCGTGAGCGGGCGCCAGGAGGAGAAGCCCTGGCTGCAGGCCTTCAGCGTGCGCAGCGCGCAGAAGGCGGTGCAGGCGGCCGAGGGCGTGACCCGCTTCGACAAGTACGCGTGGCTGCCCACCGTCGCGGCCATCGGCCGCGGCAACTACAACTCCAACTCGGGGTTCACGGGCAAGAACGTCACCTACGACGTCCTCCTCGCGGCGAACCTCCCGCTCTACGACCGTGGCCTGCGCTACGCGGCGAAGCACGAGAACGAGGCGAAGCTCGCCCAGGCGCGCGCGAACTTCGAGGGCTCGCGCGCCCGCGCCGAGGCCGCGTGGATCTCCGCGCGCGCGAACATCACCGCCGCCGAGGCCCAGGCCGCCCAGGCCGAGAGCCAGGCGGAGCTCGCCACGCGCGTGCAGAAGCAGGTGGAGGCGAGCGCCCAGGCGGGCGTGGCCACCAGCCTGGAGCTCTCGGACGCGGACACCCGCCGCTTCCTCGCGACCAGCAACGCCGCCCAGGCGCGCGCCGCGGTGGACATCCGCCGCGCCGAGCTCGCCGCCGCCGAGGGGCGTCTCGCCGCGTACATCAACGCGGAGCCGCTCCTGAAGTAGTGCTCCCTCTCCCCCTGGGGGAGGGCCGGGGTGAGGGTGCCGGGCGAAGCTCGCGTCACCCGCTCCCCGGCAGCCGCGCCCAGAGCACCGTGGCGTTGGGCCGGGCGGGCTCGGGCCGCACCCCGAGCTTCTTGAAGTCCTGCGAGTAGCGCGCGCCCTTGAGCAGCACGAGCCGGCGCGCCACGCGCTGGGCCTCGGCGAGCAGCTCGCGCGTGAGCGCCCCGTGGTCCGCGTGCCTGCGCAGCGTGGCGAAGGCGACGGAGGAGGGGCGCGCGCGGCCGAACATCGGGTCGAGCAGCACCACGTCGAAGGCGCCCGAGGCGTGCGTCCTCAGGAACTGTGCCGCATCCGCGTGCACCACCCGCAGGGCTCCCGCGCGCGGATGCGCCGGCAGCCCCGCGAGCCCGTGGCGCACGAGCAGGTAGAGCGCCGCGCTCTTCTCCAGCCCCGTCACCTCGCCCGTGGGCCCCACGAGCCGCGCCGCCACCTGCGCATCGGCGGCGAGCCCCAGGGTGCAGTCCAGCACGCGCTCGCCCTCGGCGAGCCCGCCCATGCGCAGGAGCATGTCCTCCTGCACGCCTGCATCCAGCTGCTTCACCCGCAGGTGCGCGAGGCCCGGCGAGAAGCGCAGCGCCCCTTGCGCGTCCACGAGCGAGACCCCTTCGGCCTCGAGCACCACCAGCGCGTCGGCGTCGCGCTCGAGCATCGACGCGAGCGAGCGCTTGTGGGTGCGCTCCAGGTAGGCGGCCCCCACCTCCCGGGCGGCCTCCTGCGCGCGCCGCGCGAGCTCGGGCGCGCTGCGGTCCGAGGTGGTGACGGCCAGAGGCCAGCGGCGGCCCGCGGGCGGCGCGGAGGAGGGGAGCAGGTCGGGCATGACGGGAGGGCCCAGGATACCCCCCCTTGTCCGTACACCGTGGGGCCATGCGAGAGTCACGCACCCCCTCCCCCGCGAAGGATCTCCCCGTGCCCCGCCGCCTCCTGCCGCGCGCTGCCCTCTCGCGCGCGCCCGCCCTGCTGCTGTCTCTGTTTCTCACGGGGACGCTCGCCTGCGTGAAGCGGCAGGTGGACTACGAGCGCGAGTACGCGCGCAGCCTGGCCCCGAAGACCTACGCGCCGCCCGCGGCGCCCGCCCCGGCCGGCGCGCGCCCCGAGGCGCCCCCGCACCGCACCGTGCGCGTGCGCCTCTATGCGGACGAGGCCTACCGCGCGCAGGGGCTGCACTGGGAGCGCGACTTCACCGAGCAGCTGCGGCGCGCGAGCCAGGACGTGGAGGGGACGCTCGGGGTGGTGTTCGAGCTGGACTCGGCGCGCCCCTGCTCGCTGCCCGCCGACACGCGCGACCTGGAGGGCGCGCTCGTGGCGCTCGAGGCGCTGGACCCGGGCGACGACGTGGACCTGGTGGTGGGGCTGCTGCCCGCGCTGCGCGTCTTCACCGCCTCGCACAACGACCTGGGCCGCGCGCGCATGTTCGGCCGGCACATGGTGCTGCGCGGGATGGAGAACCCGGAGGAGCACCAGCAGATCCTCGGCGTGCTCAGCCACCTGCCCTCCGCGGAGCAGGACGCGCTCTACCGCGAGCGCAAGCTGCACAAGGAGACCTCGGTGCTGCTGCACGAGTGGGCGCACACGCTGGGCGCCTTCCACGAGTCCGACTCGCACTGGACCATGGCCCCCGTCTACGACGTGACCCAGGCGGGCTTCTCGCCGCCCACCCTGCAGCTGCTCGCCCTCTCCTTGCGCCACGTGCCGCAGGCGCGCCGCGACGTGCAGGCGCAGAAGGCCTGGGCCGCCGAGCTCACCCAGCTGCTCTCCACCACGGCGTGGCCGGCGTGGGAGGGCCCCGCGAAGCAGGAGGTGCTCGCGTGGGCCGAGCGCGTGCAGTCGGGCGAGGAGCCGCTCACGCGCGAGCCGCCGCAGCAGCTCTCCGCCGGGGACCGCAAGCGCTTCGAGCAGGTGGTCGCGCTGGAGCACGCGGGGCGCCTCGAGGTGGCCGCCCAGACGCTCGAGCCGCTGGTACCGCGCTACCGGCGCAACGCCGCGGTGCAGGTGATGGCCTGCTACCTCTCGAGCCGCGTGGCGCCCTCGCAGCCCAGCACGGCTGATCGCTGCGAGGCGGCCGACAAGGCCTTCCCCGAGGAGGCCTCGCCCGCGCTGAACCTCGCGAGCCTGCGGCTGCAGGCGAAGGACCCGGAGGGGGCCGAGGCCCACCTGGTGCGGGCGCGCGCGCGGCTGCAGGCGCATCCGCCCGAGGAGAACCCGGGCGTGTGGCTCGCGCTCGCGGGCCTCCTGCGCAACGCCTCCTGCGTGAGCTGGGCGGAGGAGGCCGCGGCGCAGGCGAAGGGGCAGCAGGGCGCGGAGGAGGTCGCGACCTGGGCGGCGCGCACCCGGCACTGGATGGGATTGCCGCCTCCGCCCGCGAAGAGCGCCGTGCCGCCCGAGCAGGAGGGCCGCTTCGTGCGCCGCGTGCGCGACATCGAGGCGCTGCTGGAGCGGGGCGCCTCCGCGCAGGCGCGCACCGCCACCGCGAGCCTGGGCAAGGACTTCCCCGGCGCGCCCCTGGTGCTGCAGCTGCAGTGCGAGGCGCAGGTGCGCACGGGCCAGCTCGTCCCAGCGCGCGCGCTGTGCCTGCGCGCGCTCGAGGCGCAAGAGGACCTGGTGCAGGCGCACTTCCTGCTCGGCTGGATGGCGGACGCGAAGCACCAGCCCGCCGAGGCGCGCCCGCACCTGGAGCGCGTGGTGGCGCTGGAGCCCGCGCACGAGGAGGCCTGGCGCCTGCTCGCGCGCCAGTACCGCGCCGGGGGGCAGGGCGCGCAGCTGGAGGCGCTCAAGGCCCGCTACCGCGCGCAGTTCGCCCGCGAGCTGCCCTGAGCGCGCGCACGCAGGGCGGGCGCTGCGATATGAGCCTCGCGGGATTGCGAGGAGGCACGCCATGACGTGGACGGACGCGCAGCTGGACCGGGGGCTCATCGCCCTCGCGCTGGTGGGCTGGGTGGGCTTCGGGCTCGGGCTGCTCGCGCGGCGGCGCGGAGGGCCCGGGGCGGCCCGGCGCGCGCCGCTCTCCTGGGTGGGCATCCTCGTGCAGGGGGCGGGCGTGGGCCTGCTGTGGGGCTGGCGGCGGCCCGCGGGCACGCTGCTCGTGGGTACGGGAGTGCTCGCGGGCGCCCTGCAGCTCGCGCTCTCGGCGCTGCTGGTGGCCTTCGCCCTGTGGCTGGGGCCGCGCGCCGTCGCGCACCTCGGAAAGCAGTGGAGCCTGCAGGCGCGCATGCTCGAGGGCCACGAGCTCGTCACCACCGGGCCCTATGCGCTCGTGCGCCACCCCATCTACACCGCGCTGCTCGCGCTGCTGGGCGCCACCGCGCTCGCGCAGGGCGCGCCGCTCGCGCTGCTGCTGGGGCTCGCGCTCTACGCGGCCGGCACCGCGCTGCGGGTGCGCACCGAGGAGCAGCTGCTCGAGGCCACCTTTGGCCCCGCGTACGCGGCCTACCGCGCCCGCGTGCCGGCGGTGCTCCCGTGGCCGCGGGCGGCGCGCGCACCCTGAGGGCGCCGCAGCCCGCTAGGGCGTCGCGGCCGCGGCCTGCCGGCGCCGCCGCTCGCTCTCGGCCTTGAGCTGGCCGCAGCCCGCGTCGATGTCGATGCCGCGCCGCTGGCGCACGGTGCTGGGCAGCCCGTAGCCCGCGAGCACGTCCTGGAAGGCGCGCACCGCCTCGGGGCTGCTGGGCGCCTCGCGGTAGCCCGCGGTGGGGTTGAGCGGGATGAGGTTCACGTGCGCATCCATCCCCTGCAGCAGCTGCCCCAGGGTGTGCGCCGTCTGCGCGGAGTCGTTCTGCCCGGCGATGAGCGCCCACTCGAAGAAGATGCGCCGGCCGCGCTTCTCGGAGTAGTAGCGGCACGCGTCCATCAGCTCCGCGAGCGGCCACTTCTTGCCCGCGGGCACCAGGGCACTGCGCTCGGCGTCCGTCGCCGCGTGCAGGCTCACCGCGAGCTGCACCGGGCGCTCCTCGTCCGCGAGCCGGCGGATGCCGGGCACCACGCCCACCGTGGACAGGGTGATGAAGCGCGGGCCGATGGCGAGCCCCTTCGGGTCGGTGAGGATGTCCACCGCGGCCATCGTCGCGTCGTAGTTGTGCAGGGGCTCGCCCATCCCCATCAGCACGATGTTGCGCAGCCGCTCGCCCTCCTTCGCCAACACGCGGCTCACGTGCACCACCTGCGCGACGATCTCCCCGGGCGTGAGGTGGCGCACGAAGCCCATCTGCCCCGTGGCGCAGAACACGCAGCCCATGGCGCAGCCCGCCTGCGTGCTGAGGCACACCGTGGCGCGGCCCTGGAAGCGCATCAGCACCGTCTCGATCGTCTGCCCGTCCGCGAGCCGCAGGAGCAGCTTGTGGGTGAAGCCGTCCTGGCTGAAGGTCTCCAGGTGCGTGGCCAGCGCGCCCACCTGCGCGTGGCTCGCGAGCGCAGAGCGCAGCTCCTCGCGCAGGCCCGGCAGCGCGGCCGCGTCCAGCCCCGTCACGTGGCGGCGGTAGAGCGCCTCCCACACCAGGTCGCGGTGGAAGCCGCTGAAGCCCAGCGGGGCGAGCTGCTCCGCGAGCGCGGCGCGGGTGTGGTCGTACAGGTTCAGCATGGGGGCAGGCGAGGGGGCGGGAGTGGGGGAAAAATGGAAGAGCCCGGCACCTCTGCGAGGGCCGGGCTCGGGAGCATCTCAGCCGTTGAAGCGGCTCAGATCGGGCGGACGTTCTGGGCCTGCAGGCCCTTGGGGCCGCGGGCGACCTCGAACTCCACCTTCTGGCCCTCGGCCAGAGTGCGGAACCCATCCGCCTGGATGGCGGTGTGGTGGCAGAAAACGTCCTCGCCGCCGCCGTCCTGGGTGATGAAGCCGAAGCCCTTCGCGTCGTTGAACCACTTCACGGTACCGGTTGCCATTCTCGTTCTTCTTTCCTTCGCTGGAGGGCGACTGCCGCCCCCCATTTCGGCCCTGTTGCGGGCCGAGGACCGTCCTCTAACCCACGCAGGTCCTCGTTGTCGAGCACACCCTCGCGGGCCTGCCCACCTAGGAACACCTCTGCCATGAACGCTTTTCCCGTCAGCGTGCGCTTTCCCGTCCAGTGGGGCGAGATGGACGCCTTCGGCCACGTGAACAACGCCCGCTTCCTCGCCTGGTTCGAGGCCGCCCGCATCGCCTACCTCGAGCGCGTGGGGCTGTGGAGCCAGCAGGCAGGCACGGGGCTCGGGGTGGGGCCCATCCTGGCCTCCGCGCAGGTGGACTACCTGCGCCCGGTGCTCTTCCCCGCCACGCTCGAGGTGGGCGCGCGGGTGGGGCGCCTGGGCAACACCAGCTTCCTCATGGAGTACGCGGTGGAGGACGCGCAGACCGGCGCCGCGTACGCGCGCGGCAGCACCACCATCGTCACCGTGCGCTACCCCACCTACGAGAAGGTCCCCCTGCCGCCCGCGCTGCGCGAGGCGATTCAGGGGCTCGAGGGTGGCCGCAGCCTCGACGCGCCCAAGCCGCGCTGAGGGAGGTGCATGTGTGCCGGCAGCGCATGGCCCGAAGGGCCAGGGCCATTGCCCGCAGCCCGGAAACTCAGCTGAACTGCGGAAGGACGGTGCAGGGGAGCGAGGCTGCTGGACACGGTCCGGCTCGCTCGGGGCGGGGGGGCGTTCCCCTGCGCCGTCCCGCCTCAGCCCTCGAGCGCCGCGGCCACCGCGCGCACGTGGGAGCGCACCTGAGCCCGCGCCCGCTCGAGCGCGCTGCCGTCCGCGGGCAGGTGCCCGAGGCACACCACCACGTCGTCCTCCGGCGCCGCGTGCGCTCCGAGCGCGGCGTAGTCGAGCGCCTGCAGCTGCGGCTCGCCGTCCGCGTCCGGGCGGAAGCGCCCGAAAACGCCGCCTGCGCGCGCGCCGCCCGGCGCCGCTCCGCGCGTCTCGGCGGCCGCGGCCTCCTTCAGCGCGAAGAGCCGGCGCAGGGCGGCGAGCGCGGGGCCGTGCGCGAGCAGCGCCTCGCAGGGCACCTCGCGCCCGCACTCCCACGCGAGCAGCCGCAGGCAGCCCTGCACGAATTCCACGTCGGTGATGACGAGGCCGTAGAGGTACCAGTCCGCGCACGCCGCCTGGACGAGCCGCGCCTGCGCATCCGAGAGCCAGCCGAAGGAGGGACAGGTGAAGGTCTCGCAGACCTCCGCGCGGTAGACGCCGCAGTCGCGCAGGTCCACGCCGCCCGTCACGCGCGGGTGCGCGAGGCAGCCCACGCGCTCCCCGCCGCTCCCGTCTGGAGGCAGGAAGCCCAGCAGCGGGCAGATGCGCACGGCGGGGAAGAGGGCGAGGGCGCGGTCCTCGTCGGCACTCGCGCGCGCCGCCTTGCGGAAGGCCGCGGGCTCGCGCGCCACGCCCTGGAGCCGGGCCGTGTGCCGCGCGAGGCGCTGCGCGAGCGCCTCGCGGGAGTGGTCGCGGAAGTTGTACAGCCCGCAGCACGCGCCGCAGGAGGCGCCGCCGCCGGGCTGGCACAGGTGGAAGGAGACGCTCATCGCGGGCGTCTCATCCCATACTCGCGCCTAGAGCGTGATGCCCATGTCGCCGGGCTGATCGAACGCGTGCTCGGAGGCACCGGGCTTCGCGCCGGTGTGGAAGAAGGGGCAGCGGGCGCAGGTGAAGCTCTCCCAGCCGGCGCGCACCGCCACGTCGATGCACGCGCCGTAGTGGCGGCAGTAGAGGTTGCGGAACTCGGAGATGGGTGCATCGGCACGCACCACCTTCTTCAGGGCGGTGGGACGGGGCTTGGCGCAGGGCACAGCGGGCCTCCTGGGGAGTTGGAAGGGCGGGGCGTGGATCGACGTAAAGGCGTCCTCCCCTGGTAGGAATGGCTACGCACCGCGCCAAGCCCCCATTCCCCACATGTGGGTCCACGCCTGCTCCCCCTCCGCTCCCTCCACCGGAGTGCAGGCGGGCGGCCAGCCCGCTCGACGGCTTGCTTGGTACTCCCACGGCCTTGCCCGAGAATGCAGGGGTGACCCACCCCCTCGCCGCCCGCCCCGCCTCCCCGCGCCGGCCTCTGGTTCTCATCCTGCCCCGGGTGCTGCTGCTGCTGCTGCTCGCGCTCGCCCTGCCGGGCTGCACCGCCTTCCACCGCGCCGTGAAGGAGGGCGACAAGGCGGCCGCCGCGCAGCAGTGGGCCGAGGCGGACGCCGCGTATGCGCGCGCCCTGGTGGTGGACTCGAGCGACTCCGAAATCCGGCTGAAGCAGCGCAAGGTGCGCGAGGCCTGGAGCGCGCAGGTGCTGGACGAGGCGCGCGGCAAGGAGAGCGACCTGCCCGAGGCGCAGCGGCTGCTCTTGCGCGCGCTGGAGCTGGACCCGGACAGCAGCGAGGCGCGCGCCGAGCTCGCGCGCGTGCTGGGCGCGCGCGTGGCGAAGGGCCAGGCGGCGCTGAAGGAGGAGCGCCTGGGCGATGCGCAGGCGGAGTTCGAAGGGGTGCTCGCCGTGGCCAGCCCGCCCGCCGCCTCCGAGCAGCTCGTGGCGGCGAAGGCCGGGCGGCTCAACGTGCAGGCGGCGTACGCGCAGCGCTGGTTTCGCGAGGCGGAGCGGCTCGAGGAGCGCGGCCTGCTGGGCAACGCGCTGGTGGGCTTCCTGCGCGCGGACCAGGAGCGCCCGGGCGCCACCGCAGCGCGCGAGCGCGCGGAGGGCCTGCGCCGCCGGCTGCGCGAGGAGGTGGCCTTCCTCGTCGTGGCGGGGCTGCCGGTGGACCGCGCGGACGCGCCCGACGTGGCGGCGCGCCTGGAGCCCGGGAGGCTCGCCACCTACCTGCCCACGCGCCTGCCGCTGCGCGTGGTGACGGATGCGCCGGCGGGGAAGGTGGGTGTGCGGCTCTCGCTCGCGCTGGAGCGGGTGCTCGCGCTCGAGGAGCAGACGCCCAGCCAGCGCACGAAGCGCTACCTCGCGGGGATGAAGGCGGTGCCCAACCCGGAGCGCAAGGACTTCGAGGGCAAGCTGCTGCAGACCGAGCGCACGCTCGAGGACGTGGAGCGCGCCGAGTCGCAGGCGCTGCGCGAGTACTTCAAGAAGGGCACCGAGCTGACGGCGGCGCGCACCGCGGCCGAGCGCTGCCGCGAGCGCGAGCGGCGCGACTGCCAGCGCGCGCTCGAGGCCTGCGGCCAGCTCGCCCAGGAGGCCACCCAGGTGGCGGCGCGCGCCGCCGCGGGCGGCAAGGCGGAGAAGCCCCCGGCGAGCCCCGACAAGGTGGCGGACGTGTGCTCCGCGGCGCGCTGCGGGGCGAGCGCGGCCTGCGCGGACGAGGAGAAGGCGCTCGTGCAGCGCCAGGACGTGGTGCACGCGCTGGAGGGCGAGCTGGAGGACGCGCAGCGCAAGAGCGAGCTGCAGCGGCGCGAGGTGCAGCGCGGGCGCGACGCGGTGTACCGCACGCCGCTCACCGTGGAGCAGCCCATGTACGCGGACTTCGTCTACGACGTGGAGACGCACCGGCGCGTGG
The DNA here is from genome assembly GCF_009659535.1 of Aggregicoccus sp. 17bor-14. Lineage (NCBI taxonomy): Bacteria > Pseudomonadati > Myxococcota > Myxococcia > Myxococcales > Myxococcaceae > Aggregicoccus > Aggregicoccus sp. 17bor-14. The sequence continues at coordinate 180,026 of NZ_VJZZ01000005.1, read as the reverse complement.
TGAAGGCCACCGTCACCTCCGTGCTCGAGGACCTCGGGGCCGCCGGCACGCCCGCCCCGCGCACCCAGGACTACGCGGCGCAGTTCGAGGACGTGGCGCACAAGGGCTACGAGAAGTACGGCATCCTCGCGGACCCCGTGCAGCTCAAGAGCGCCGAGGAGCTGCGCGTGGAGGCCGGGGACCGGGCGGCCGAGGCCATCGCGAAGCAGGTGCGCGAGCGCTTCGACGTCTACCGCCAGGCGAAGGTCGCGGATGCGCGCCGCGGCATGGTGCGCCCGGCGGCCGAGGACGTGGTGGAGGCGGCCGTGCGCGCGCTGCTGCTCACCGCGGATGCGCCCCCGCAGGACGTGCTCGAGCCGCTCGCCCGCGCGCGCGGCCTCGCCCACCCCGAGGGCATCTTCCGCTCCGAGCCGGAGCCTCAGGCCTCCAGGCCGTAGCGCTTGAGCTTGTCGTAGAGCGTGCGCTCGCCGATGCCCAGCAGCTCGGCGGCGCGGCGGCGGTTGCCCCCCACCGCGGCGAGCGCCCGCGCGATGGCCTCCCGCTCCAGCTCCGCGAGGCTGCGCACCGCGCCTGCGGGCTCGACTGAAGACGGGGGCGGCGGCGCCACGGTGCTGCCCGGCACGCCCAGGTGCTCCTCGCCGATGAGCGCGGTCTCGCTGAGGATGGCGGCGCGCTCCAGCACGTTCGCGAGCTCGCGCACGTTGCCCGGCCAGCGGCCGAGGGCGAGCTGGCGCTCGGCGCCCGGGCTCAGCTGCAGCCCGGGGCGCTTGAGCTCGCGCGAGATGCGCGCGAGCAGCACGCGGGCGAGCGGCACGATGTCCGCGGGGCGCTCGCGCAGGGCGGGCAGCTGGATGGGGAACACCGAGAGCCGGTGGTAGAGGTCGTCGCGAAAGCGCCCCTCGGCGCGCATCGCGTCGAGGTCGCGGTTGGTGGCGGCCACCCAGCGCACGTCGATCTCCAGCGTGCGCGTGCCGCCCACGCGCTCGAAGCGCCGCTCCTGCAGCACGCGCAGGAGCTTCGCCTGCAGCTCGGGCTTGAGCTCGCCCACCTCGTCGAGGAAGAAGGTGCCGCCGTCGGCGAGCTCGAGCCGGCCGCGGCGCCGCTCGGTGGCGCCGGTGAAGGCCCCCTTCTCGTGCCCGAACAGCTCGCTCTCCAGCAGCGTCTCGGTGAGCGCCGCGCAGTTCACCGCCATGAAGGGCCCTGCTGCGCGCGGGCTCTGCGCGTGGATGGCGCGCGCCGCCACCTCCTTGCCGGTGCCGCTCTCGCCCAGCAGCAGCACCGTGGCGCTGGTGCGCGCCACCTTCCCGATGGCGTCCACCACCGGCGCCATCGCCGGGTCGCCGTAGCCCAGTGCAGGGCCCCGCTCGTCGAGCGCCGCGCCCTCCTCGCGGTTCTTCAGGCCCCGGCGCTCGAGCGCGCGGCTCACCACCAGCCGCAGCTCGTCCGGGCCGCTCAGGGGCTTGCGCAGGTAGTCGAAGGCGCCCAGCCGCATCGCCTCCACCGCCGTGTCGATGGTGCCGTGCGCAGTGAGCACCAGCGCCTCCATCTCCGGCTGCTCGGCGCGCACCTTGCGCAACAGCGCCATGCCGTCCAGCCCCGGCATCTTCAGGTCCGTGACGAGCAGGTCGAAGCCGCTCGAGTCCAGCTGCGCCGCAGCCTCGTGCCCGTCCTGCGCCAGCGTCACCGCGTGGCCGTCCAGCTCCAGCGTGTCGTGGATGAACTCGCGGATGCCCGCCTCGTCGTCCGCCACCAGGATGCGCGCCATCTCGCCGTCCTCTCTCCGCCTGCGCTAGCCGCGCGGGAGCACCACCGTGAAGAGCGCGCCCCCGCCGGGCGCCTCCTGCACCCGGATGCTGCCGCCGTGCTGCTCCACCACCCGGCGCGCCACCGCGAGCCCGAGCCCCGTGCCGCGGGTGCGCGTGGTGTGGAAGGGCTCGAAGATGCGCTCGCGCTCGGAGGGCGGCACGCCCGGCCCCGCGTCCTGCACGTCGAAGCGCAGCTGCCCCGCCTCCTCGCGCACGGAAGCGCGCACGGGCGCTCCCGTGGCGAGCGCGTTGTCCAGCAGGTTCACCAGCACCTGGCGGATGCGTTCCTTGTCCAGCAGCCAGGGCGCCCCGCTCTCCTGCGGCGCGAGCGCCAGCTGCCCGGGCGCGCTGCCCGTGCGCACCGCCTCGGCCGCCTCCTGCAGCAGCTCGGCAGGGGAGGCGGGCTCGCGGTGCAGCTCGCCGGTGCGCACGTACTCGAGCAGGCTGCCGGTGAGCCGCTCGAGCCGCACCGCCTCGTCCACCACCCGGCGCGCCTTGGCGCCGTGGCGCTCCGAGTCCGCGAGCGCGTGGGCGAGCAGCTGCGCGTTGCCCTTGAGCGAGGCGAGCGGGTTCTTGATCTCGTGCGCGAGCACCGCGGACATCTCCCCCAGTCCCGCGAGCCGCCGCTCGCGCTCGAGCTGCCGCTCCAGCTCCGCCTGCCGCAGCAGCCAGCGCAGCAGCAGCAGCGCGCCCGCGAACAGCGCCGCGGCCGCCACCGCGCCGATGGCCAGCGTGCGCACCGCCGCGCGCCGCAGCGCCTCTGCCTGCACCGGCTCCACCTCCAGCACCACCAGCGTGGGCCGGCCGCGCTCGCGCGCATTGCGCCCACCGAGTGCGGCCTCCTCCACCGGCACGCGCGCGCGGAAGGTGAGCCGCACCCGGTCTCCCACCCGCACCGGCTCCTCGGCGAGCGCGGCCACCCGTGCCGGATCCGGCAGGAGCGGTCCGCGCAGCTGCCCCACGCGCAGGGGCGCGTGCCCCCGGTCCAGCAGCACGAGCGCGCGAAGCCCCGCGGGGGTCTCGTCCTCGAGGATGGCCTGCAGCGCCGCCTCGCTCGGCGGCCCCTCCAATTCCAGCAGGTGCGCGCGCACCGCCTGCTGCACCGCGCTGGCCTGCCCGCGCAGGAGCGTGCTCGAGGCCGCGCGCACGCTCGCGTAGCTCGCCCACGCCGTCACCAGGAGCGCGCCGCCGAGCAGCGCGGCGCCCAGCAGCGCCACGAGGCGCGCCGCGGCGCCGCGCAGCCGCGGCGGCGGGCCCGAGCGGGAGGAGGCCGGCGCGCTCATCGCCGGCTAGCGGGGGCCGCCGCCGTGACGGCCGTGGCCGCCGCCCCAGCCCATGGGGCCGCCGTGGTCCATGCCCGCCTGGAACTCGGCGAGCGAGAGCTGCCCGTTGCCGTCCTTGTCCAGCTGCTTGAAGCGCTCGGCCAGCATCGAGTCGCGCATCGCCTTGCGCTCGGTGTCGTCGAGCGTGCCGTCCTTGTTCTTGTCGAACTGGGCGAGCTTCTCGGCGCGCAGCTTCTCGCGGTCGGCGCGCATCGCCGCGCGCTCGGTGTCGTCGAGCTTGCCGTTCTTGTTCGTGTCGTACTTCTGCAGCACCTCGGGAGGAGGCATGTGGCCTTCGCCCTCCTTGCCCTCCTGCGCGAAGCCCACCCCGGCCGCCGTGAGCGAGCCCAGCACCACCATCGCCAGCGCCTTGCGGTTCATCGATCGCATCGTGTCTCTCCTTGCTGCGGGTTGATGCGCTCTCCTTGAGCAACGCGCGGGCCAAGGGGCTTCACGGCGCCAAGCGCGCGACATCACGGGACAACGCTGCGCGCGGACAGCAGGGCCGCGGAGCAGTCTGCCAGATCCGCAGAGGGGGGCCTGCGGAACCTGCAGGCCCTGCAGGCTCCGAGCCCCGCACGCCGAGCAGGCAGGCGCGCGCGCCCTAGTCGAGCGCCGTGCTCACCTCGCGCGCCTGCTCCCGCAGCTGCGCGAGGCGCCGGCGGCGCGAGGGGCCGATGCCCAGGTGCACCAGCGCCGAGAGCACCCCGATGCCGAGGCACGCGCCCCACAGCGGCAGCGCGCCCAGGTGCCCCAGCGCCCAGCCGCCGGCGGCCGGCGCCGCGCACGCCGCCAGGCCCCAGAGCATGTGGTACGCGCCCTGGTAGCTGCCGCGCAGGTGCACCGGCGCCAGGTCCGACACCACCGCGGGCGCGACGGGCGCCTGGGCAATCTCTCCCAGCGTCCACACCGCCACGGCGAAGCGCGCGCCCACCACGCTGTCGTTGAGCGCGTGCATCCCGAAGCCCAGGCCCGTGAGGGCCGCGCTGAGCGCGAGCGCGCTGGAGCGCCGCATGCGCCCCACCAGCCGGTTGGCGAAGGGCTGCACCAGCACGATGAGCAGGCCGTTCACCGCGAGCACGCTGCCGAAGGTCTGCGGCGAGGCGCCGCGCGCGCTCAGGTCCAGGGGCAGCGCCGAGTGGCTCTGGAAGAAGACGAAGGCCACCGCGAGCACCGGCAGCCCGAAGGCGACGAACACCGGGTCCGCGAGCGGCGTGAGCAGCCCGCCCTGCGCGTGCGTGCCCTCGCTGCCGCGCGCGGGCCGCGTCTCCGGCACGCGCAGCAGCACGAGCAGGCCGTAGAGGAAGGTGGTCGCCGCGTCCGCGAGGAAGAGCAGCAGGTAGCTGCGCTGGGCCATCCACCCGGCGAGCGGCGGCGCGACGGCGAAGCCCAGGTTGATGACCCAGTAGAGCAGCCCGAAGGCGCGCGGGCGCTCCGGCGGCGCCACCACGTCGGAGATCGCCGCGAGCACCGCAGGCCGGTACATCTCGCCGAGCAGCCCGAGCGTGAAGGTGGCGACGGCGATCTCGACGTGGCTGCGCGCGAAGCCCAGCAGCGCCATGGCGAGCGAGCCCAGCCACAGCCCGCCCACCAGCGTGAAGCGCCGCCCCACGCGGTCCGCGAGCTGCCCGCCCAGCGGCGCCGCGAGCACCGCGCCCGCGCCGTGCAGGCTCGCCATCAGCCCCGCCTGCGCCACGCTGAAGCCGCGCTCGCGCGTGAGGTAGAAGGCGAGGAAGGGCACCACGAAGCCGCCCAGGCGGTTCACGAAGGTGCCCACCCACAGGTACCAGTAGACGGGCGGCAGGCCGCCGGCCGCGCCCCGCACGAAGGTGGCGAGGCGGCCCCGGCCCTGTGCTCCGCCCTCCGGCTGCATGCCCGTCTCCTCCTGCGCTGCGCGGGCGCGCATGATGGGTCAGCGGCGCGCCGGGCACAAAGCCCTTTCGGGTGCCCGCACCCGCGTGCGAGCGTGCACGCGCGATGGGTGCGCGGCGATGAGCGTGGTGCTGGGCCTGCTGGGCGGCTGCCTGCTGCTGGGAGCGCTCGCGCGCCGCAGCGCGCGCTTTCCCGCGAACACCCCGCTCGCGCTCAACGCCTTCGTGATGAACGTGGCCTTGCCCGCGCTGGTGCTCAACGTGGTGCACGCGCTGCACGTGCGCCCGGCGCTGCTCGCGGCGGCCGCGGCCCCCTGGGGCGTGTTCTTCGGCTCGCTGCTGCTGGTGCGGCTCACCGGCGCGCGCCTCGGGCTCTCGCCGCAGAGCCAGGCCGCGCTCGCGCTCACCGCGGGGCTGGGCAACACCTCCTTCGTGGGCCTGCCCATGGCCGAGGCGCTGCTGGGCCCGAAGGGCGTGGAGGTGGCCGTGGTGGTGGATCAGCTCGGCTCCTTCCTCGCGCTGGCCACCGTGGCGAGCGCCGTGGCGGCGCGCGCGAGCAGCGGAGGCGGCAGTGGGCGCGAGGTGCTGCGCCGCGTGCTCACCTTTCCCTCGTTCATCGCGCTGGTGCTGGCGTTCGCCACCCACGCCTTCGCCTACCCGGCGTGGCTGGACACCTCGCTCGCGCGGCTGGGGGCGCTGCTCACCCCGCTCGCGCTCTTCTCGGTGGGCTTCTCGCTGCGGCTCTCGGGGCTCTCCGCGCACCGGAGCGCGCTCGCGGTGGGGCTCGGCTACAAGATGCTGCTCGCGCCGCTCGTCACGGCGCTGCTCTTCCGCCTGCTGCCCTCGGGTGACCCGGTGCTCGCCGAGGCCACGGTGCTGCAGGTGGGAACGGCGCCCATGGTGAGCGCCGCGCTGCTCGCGGCGGAGCGCCGGCTGGACCCGGAGCTCGCGACCCGCATGGTGGGGCTGGGAATTCCCCTCTCCCTGCTGAGCGCGCCCGCACTGCTGTGGCTGATGCGGGCGTGCGGGATGTGAGGCGCGGAGGCGCTGTGACTTACGCGAGCGCGTCCGTGGCGTAGATGAGCTCCAGGCTGTCCTTCTTCATGCGCAGCTGGGGCTTGGAGAGGTGGTGGCAGGTGGGGCAGTAGCTGTGCGCTCCTGCAGGCGTGGCGCGGATGTCCACCGCGCCGCCGCACAGCACGCAGCCCTCGGGGAGGGTGAAGTCCGCGACGCGCTCACCCCGGTCTTCGGTCGATTGAGTCATGCACTTGAGTTAACGCAGAAAGCGGCGCGCACAAGGACCCGTGGGCCAGGGATGACAGGCCGGTACTCTTTACCGATCGCCCGGCCGCACGCCTCCTGCGACTCCCCGCAAGTGCCCGAATACACGCGCAGGCCGCGTGGCACGCCGCTTCCATGCAGGTGGGTCCCCTGGAAGTGCAGAACGCAGGGGGGGAGGGCGTGATGGGGGGATTGGACGAGGTGAGCGAGCAGGACCTCGAGCGCGCCATCGAGCGCAGCTTCGACGCGGGCGTGGAGTCCTCCGCGCCGCCCAGCCCGCCGGTGGCGCTGGTGCGCGAGCGGCGCGGCTGGAGCGTGCACGTGCGGCTGCAGGACGGCAGCGTGCGCCGCTACCCCTACGCGAGCGAGGCCCAGGCGCGCTTCTTCGCCGCGGTGTTCGCGCTGGGGCCGCGCGTGCTGCCGCTGCCCTCGCCGCGCCGCCGCCGCACGTCGCCCCGCGCGGCGCAGCCGAGCGCGCTGCGCAGCGCGGCCGCCCGGGCCGCCGCCGGCGTCTGACGCCCGGCTTCTGACGCCCGTCAGCGCCGCTGCAGGACGCACCCGAGCATGTGCCGTGCACCGCGCGGCCCTTCAAGGTATGTGGGGGGACAATCAATCGTCCCTTTGCCGCACGCAAGGAGCCCCCGTCCCATGAGCCAGAGCGAGCGCCGCCCCTTCATCCACCGCCCCAAGCGCGAGGACATCACCCGCGAGCCGGATCCGGCGGGCCGCTACACGGACCAGTTCCCGGACATGATCGGCTACCGCAACCAGGGTGGCGGCAAGGTGCCCGAGGACTTCGCCTGGAACACCAACCCGAAGCAGTGGCAGGAGGAGCTCACCGAGGGCACGCTCGCCGAGCGCTACCAGGCGCTGCGCGTGCTCCCCGAGCGCCCCGCCCAGGCGCAGCTGCCCGAGGGCAGCCCGAAGCCCGAAGGCGCGAAGTAGCACCCCGCCTGCGAGCCGCTAGTCGCCGCCGGTGAGCGCGTCCGGCAGCGGGCGCACCAGGCGCACCGCGCTCGCGGGCGCCTGCACGAGCGGCAGCGCGTCGCGGCCCACCGGCGCGAAGGCCTGCGCGCTGCGCAGCACCAGGTCGCGCAGCTCGGCGCGCAGGTCGTGGTGCACCTCGCGCAGCTCGCGCGCGAGCTCCTGCGGCTCGCCGTCGCGCTCCGGGCGCCGCAGCCGCTCGCCCAGCACCTGGGCCCGCGCGCCGAGGCGCGCCGCGGCCAGCCCCAGCGAGAGCGCCGCCTGCTCCGCGGGCTGCGCACGCACGATGGGCGCGCCGTCGCTCGCCGTGTAGTCCTCCGGCGGCTGGGTGGGGAAGTCCATGCGCACCCGCGCGAGCAGCCGCTGCAGCGCCGCGAGCGTGTCGCGCACCGCGGGGGCCACGTGCTCCCAGGGGCTCAGGCGCGCGGGGTCTGCCCCCGGCTCGTCGAGCCCCTCGGGGGCGAGCACCAGGCGCTCCACCTCCTCGAGCGCCTCGCGCGCCGCGCTCCACACGCGCGCGAGCCGCTCCGCGAGGTAGCGATCCGGCAGCGCCGCCAGCAGCTGCTGCAGCCGCGGGGGCAGGGTGAGCGCCGGACCGGAAGGGACGAGCTCCGATGACAGGGCATGCATGCGGGCCTCCTCGTGCCGGGCCACTGCCCAGCCAAGCGTACCGGCGAGGCTAGGGAGGGCGCTCACCTGCGCACACCTGACCACCAGTCGCAGCAGGCTGACCGCTACGCGTCACCCGCACCGCGTGGCCGGGACCGAGTGATCGCTGCAATCCAGAGCGGAAAATTAATCTGTTGGTCGCAGATCACTTCGCTGTGCGTGAAGGCTTGCCCACATTGCGCGCGTGCGGGGGCCGCCTCACTTTGGCCTTGCATACCGATCGCGGCCTGCTGCGCGCACGACGGAGGGCGCTCTTTCCAAGGTGGGAGCGCCCTCCGTTTTCCATTTCTGGGGCCTCGAGTTGGCGTCAGTCCCCTGCGCGCAGCCAGGCGAGCAGCGCGTCCGGCGCGTCCACGTGCACGAAGTGGCCGGCCTCCGGCAGCGTCGCCACCGGGACGCCCGCGGCCTCGAGCCTGCGCAGGTCTGCGTCCGTCACGTAGCCCGCGCGCCCGCCGCGGATGCAGCGCAGCGGCGGGTGCGGCTCGCGCTCCACCAGCGCCCAGAGGTCCTGGCTGTTCACGCGCGCGTGCAGCCGCGCGAGCGCCTCGCGGTCGAAGCGCCAGGTGACGCCGCCGCCGTCCACGGGCCGCAGGTTCATCAGGAGCCAGTCGGTGAGCGGCGCGCTGAGGCCGCGCTCGAGCAGGGCCGTGCGCATGGTGCGCCGGTCGGGCGCCTGCGCCGGCGCCTCGAGCAGCCGCTCCAGCACGCCGGAGCTCTCGCTCATCGCCGCGGGGATGGGCGAGGGCGTGATGTCCAGCAGGTCCACCCGGCCCACGTCCGCGCCGAAGCGCGCGCCGGCCACGAGCGACACGCGCCCGCCCAGCGAGTGCCCCACGAAGTGCAGCGGGCCGGTGAGCCCGCCCTCGCGCGCGCTCGCCACCACGTCCGCCGCGAGCGTCTCCAGCGTCGCCCCCTCGGGCAGCGGCGGCGAGCTGCCGTGGCCGGTGAGGTCCGGCAGGAAGAAGCGGCGCTGCGGGTCCACGGCGCTCCACGCGCTCGCCAGCGAGCGAAGGTTGCGCCCACTGCCGAGGAAGCCGTGCAGCAGCACCGTGGCCACCGGCCCTTCACCCACCTGGAAGCTCTCGAGTGCCATCGTGACGTCATCCTCTCCGGCTGCAGCGGCGCGCCCGCTTGACGTGGGCAGGCGCCGGCGCGCTTCATACCCGCTCTGCCTGCTTCCCACTACGAGGTGCTTCGTGACCGCGCTGCTGCTGCTCTCGCTGCTCTCCGCCTCGCCTGCCCACCCGTCCCCCGCGGCGCCCCGGAGCGAGGCCGCGGTGGCCCAGGTCCTCGACGCGTGGCACGCGGCCGCGGCCGCCGCGGACGAGGAGCGCTACTTCTCCTTCTTCACGCCGGACGCCGTCTTCCTCGGCACGGACGCGACCGAGCGCTGGACGCGCGACGAGTTCAAGGCCTGGGCGCACCCCTACTTCGCGCGCAAGAAGGCCTGGAGCTTCAAGGCGGTGCAGCGGCACGTGAGCTTCTCGAAGGACGGGCAGCTCGCCTGGTTCGACGAGGCACTCGACACGCCGAACATGGGCCCTGCGCGCGGCTCGGGCGTGCTCGTCCGCTCGGGGGATGCGTGGCGCATCGCCCAGTACAACCTCTCCATCCCCATCCCCAACGCCGTGACGAAGGACGTGAAGGCGCTGGTCGAGAAGGCGCTCGCGGGGACGCCGCAGAAGTAGCCCGCCTCCCTCACCGGCTCACGCGTGCGGGTCCTGCGCCTCGCCCGTCATGGGGACGAAGCGCACGGGCAGCAGCGCCTTCACGCGCGGCATGCCGTCCCCCGCGCCCTTCTCCACGAGCACCAGCTGCTGGTGCTCGCTCTGCTCACCCACGGGCGCGACGAGCCGGCCGCCCGGGATGAGCTGCTCGATGAGCGCGCCGGGAATCTGCGCCGGTGCGGCCGTGAGCAGGATGGCGTCGAAGGGCGCGGCCTCCGGCCAGCCGAGGCTCCCGTCGCCCTGGCGGCAGAAGACGTTGGGCAGGCGCAGCTCGCGCTCGAGCAGGGTGCGCGCGCTCGCCGCCAGCTCGGGGATGATCTCCACCGTGTAGACCTCGGCGCACAGCTGCGAGAGCACGGCCGCCTGGTAGCCGGAGCCGGTGCCGATCTCCAGCACCCGCTCGTGGCCCATCAGCCGCAAGGCCTCGCTCATGTAGGCCACCACGTAGGGCTGGCTGATGGTCTGCCCGTAGCCGATGGGCAGCGGGTAGTTGCCGCTCGCCATCCCCACGCTCTGCTGGGGCACGAAGCGGCTGCGCTCGAGCGCGGCGATCGCCGCCAGCACCCGCCGGTCCCGGATTCCCTCGCGCCCCAGAATCTCCGCCAGCTCCCAGTCGGCCATGCCCTCAAGGGTAGGCAGCCCGGGACGCGGCGCGTAGTGCAGGACGGCGTGCAGGCGCCGCTCCTCCGCCTGCCTGGCGAGAGGCCCTCAGAGGCCGGAGGGGAAGGTCTCCGGCACCTCGTCCTCCGAGCGCCCGGCGTCCGCGTCCAGCGCGCGCAGCGCGTGGCTCTCGTCGAAGTGCATCACCGCGTCGAACTGCGCGGGGAGCTCGGCCTCGAAGTAGTGGCTCCAGCGCTCGGTGGCGGGCGCGTACACCACGCCGATCGCCCGCTCGAGGCGCCGCTCGCGCAGCGCGCCGCTCGCCGCCTCGCCGAGGTCCTGCATGCGCAGCAGGAAGTTCGGCATGCCCGCGTGCGTGCCCGCCTGGTGGAAGAGCGCCTCGTAGGAGTCCGCGAGCCCGGGGCGCACGGTGCGCACCAGCCCCGGCGAGTCCCACTCGCGCGCCGCGAGCACGGTGCCGCTGAAGGTGGTGAAGCCGAGGTTGAAGGCCTCGCGCCCGTGGCGCTGGCGCACGAGCTGGCCGAGGTTCAGCTCGCCCTCGTCCCCCATGCCCGTGGCGCGCGCGTCGCCCAGGTGCGAGTTGTGCGCCCACACGACGATGCGCGCCGGGTGGCCGTTGCGGCGCTCCAGGTGCTCGGCGAGCCGGTCCAGCGTGTCCGCCATGTGCGTGTCGCGCAGGTTCCACGAGGCGTGGCGCCCCGCGAACATCGCGCGCGCGTACGCCTCGGCGTTCTTCGCGAGGTGCGCGTTCTGCTCGGCGTGGAAGTGCGAGTCCGGGTCGCCGTGCGGGGGCACGCGCTGCTGCAGCTCGAGCAGCTGATGCACCACCGCCTGCTCGCAGCTGGAGGTGAGGCCGTAGCCCGCGGCCTCGGCGTACTCGTGCGGGTCGTGCCCGTACTGCTCGAAGCAGGAGTAGCGCGCGCGGGCCCGGGCCGCGGCCGCCGGGTCGTGCTTCTCGAGGTAGGAGACGACGGCGCGGATGGAGGCGTGCAGGCTGTAGAGGTCCAGCCCGTAGAAGCCCGCGTGCCGGGCCTCCGCGCGCATCCACGCGAGCAGCTCGCGCACCTCCTCGTTGCGCCACATCCAGCGGGGGAAGCGGGTGAAGGTCGCGAGCGCCTCGTCCGGGCTGTCGTCCGGAGCCTCGCGGCCGCGCACGTAGTCGTTGAGGCAGAGCGCGTCCGGCCAGTCGGCCTCCACCGCGACCGCGTCGAAGCCCCGCTCGGCGAGCAGGCGCTGCGTGAGCTGGGCGCGCGTGCGGTAGAACTCGTGCGTGCCGTGGGTCGCCTCACCCAGGAGCACGAAGCGCGCATCTCCGATGGCCTCGAGCAGCGGGCCGAGCTCCCGGGCATCGCCGTGGTAGGGCAGGGCTGCGCAGCAGAGCCCGTCGAGCAACGCACGCGAGGGTGAGGATGGTTCCGAGCGCATACAGCCAAAGTGCAGCAGCCCCATCAGCGAGCACCGGGCGGCCCGCCGTGCCCCTGTCCCCTCTCCCCCTGGGAGAGGGTGAGGGATGACGCTCCTCTCGCTGTCGCCCGATGAGCTCGCGCAGGACGCTGCCCTCTGGACGCTCTACGCCCAGGCCTTCCCCGCCTCGGAGCGCGAGCCGCCCGAGGTCATCCTGCGCTCACTCCGCCTGGGCGTGGGGCGCGCCCTCGCCGCGCGCGAGGGCGGCGTCACGCAGGGGCTCGCGGTGCTGCACCTGCTGCAGGACCCGGATGTGGTGTTCCTCGTCTACCTCGCGCTCGCACCAGGCGTGCGGGGGCAGGGGAGGGGAGGCGCGCTGCTGGAGGCCGCGTGGCGCGAGGGGGCCGCAGCGCTCGCCGCGCAGGGGCGGGTGGCGCGCGGGCTGGTCTGGGAGGTGGACCCGCCCGAGACGGCGCCGGACGCGGCCGAGCGTGCGGTGCGTGAGCGGCGCCTGCGCTTCTTCACCCGCGCGGGCGCGCAGCCGCTGCCCACCGCGTACCTGCAGCCGCCCCTCGCCGCGGGCGCCGGGCCACTGCCGATGCGGCTGCTGTACCGCGCGGCCACCGCCCATCCGGTCGAATCGTTCGAGCCGGAGGCGCTGGTGCGGGCGATGTACGCCCAGAAGTACGGCGCGGTGAACAGGCTCCCGGCCGCGCTGCTCGAGGGGCTGCTCACACGCGGCTGATCCGCGCCCCTCCTGTCAATTTTTCAGGCTGCGGGCGCCCGTCGGGATCGTCCTTGCCGGCGCGCGTGCGGGGCCTGGGCGCGCCCGCTCCCGTCGCGACGTGGGCTTGAGATGTCCACTGGTGGGAAGAGAGGGTGCCCGCCGGTCTGCGCACGGATCATGCACAGCTCCGGGTGCCAGCAACGGGAGGGTCGAATGGGCGAGGCCATGCGGGTGACGGGGAGGATGGTGGTGGCGGCGGCCGCGCTGTGGAGCAGCGTGTCGGACGCACGGGTGGTCGCGAACGTGGAGCTCGCCGAGACGGTGCAGGTCGAGGGCCGCGAGCTGCGGCTGCGGCGCGCCGCGCTCAAGGAGAAGCTCTGGTTCGACGTGTTCGTGTGGGGCCTCTACATGGAGGCGGACCCGCGCACGACGCAGGAGGCGCTCTCCAAGCCCTGCGCGAAGCGGCTGCACATCACGCTCAAGCGCAACCTGCGCCGCGAGCAGCTGGTGGAGAACATCCGCTCCACGCTGGGCACCGCGTCGTCGATGCAGTCGCCCGAGATGAAGGCGGGGCTCGAGCAGTTCATCGGCGCGCTGCGCGACGTGCGCAAGGGCGAGGACCTGCTCATCACCTACGTGCCGGGGCAGGGCACCTACGTGACGGGCCAGGTGCGCGAGGATGCATTCATCGCGGGCAAGCCCTTCGCGGATGCGCTCTTCGCCGCGTGGCTGGAGCGCAACCCGCTGTAGGCGCATCGGGGGCGTGCGCGGACTCGCATCCCGCGCAAAAGCAGACTAGGCAGTGCTCCTGAATGAGAGCTCTCGCCCTCTTGCTGCTCCTCTGGACTTCCCACGCTGCCGCCCAGACGCCGCCCCCTGCGCAGGCGGATGGCGGCACGTCGCCGCCCGCACAGGGCGTGCTCACCAAGCCACCGGCGATCGTGCGCCAGGTGGAGGCCGCGTACCCCCCGGAGGCGCTGCAGCAGCAGCTCTCGGGCACGGTGCAGCTGCAGGTGGACATCTCCGAGACGGGCGCCGTCACGGACGTGCAGGTGCTCGAGCCCGCGGGCCACGGCTTCGACGAGGCCGCGGTGGCCGCGGTGCGCCAGTTCCAGTTCAGCCCGGCAGAGGTCGACGGCGTGCCCGCGCCGGTGCGCATCACCTACGCGTACCAGTTCGTCTGGCGCGAGGTGCCCCCGGCCGAGGCGCCCGCGAGCAGCAGCGCGAAGCAGGAGGGGCCGGTGAACCTGAGCGGCCAGGTGTTCGAGCGCGGCACGCGCCGCACCCTGGCGAACGTGGAGGTGGGGCTGCCCGGGCTCGAGCGCAGCACCAGCACGGACGCCGAGGGGCGCTTCGCGTTCCGCGACGTGCCGGTGGGCGAGGTGGAGGTGGTGGCGGTGAGCAGCGCGCACCAGCGCTTCACCACGAAGGAGACGGTGAGCGCGGGGCAGGAGACGCGCGCGAAGTACTACCTGCAGCGGCGCTACTTCAGCCCCTACGAGACGGTGGTGCGCAGCGAGCGCGAGAAGAAGGAGGTCACGCAGACCAGCCTGCAGGTGGCCGAGGTCCAGCGCGTACCGGGCACGCAGGGTGACACGCTCAAGGTGGTGCAGAACCTGCCGGGCGTGGCGCGCCCCGCGTTCAACGGCGGCGCGCTCGTCATCCGCGGCACCAGCCCCGAGGACTCGGGCGTGTTCCTGGACGGCCAGCGCATCCCGCTGCTCTACCACTTCGGCGGGCTCACCTCCGTGTACAACTCGGAGCTGCTCGAGACGGTGGACTACCTGCCCGGCACCTTCTCCAGCTACTACGGCGCGGCGATCGGCGGCATCATCGACGTGAAGAGCCGCGCGCCGAAGTCGGACCGCTTCCACGGCACCGCGGGCGTGAACCTGCTGGAGAGCAACCTCGTGCTCGAGGGGCCGCTCTCGGACACGCTCAGCGTCGCGGTGGCCGGGCGCCGCTCGTACATCGACGTCGTGCTCGCCGCGCTGCCGGAGAGCGTGAAGGGCGACTCGCTCACCGCGGCCCCGCGCTACTACGACGCGCAGCTGCAGGTGGACTTCCACCCCAAGTCGCGCCACTCGCTCAACCTGCAGGGGCTCATCTCCAACGACCGGCTGGGGCTCGTCTTCAAGCGGCCCGCGGAGCAGGACCCCAGCGTGCAGGGCAACCTGGACATCCGCACCGGCTTCAAGCAGCTGCGCCTGCGCCACGAGTACAAGGGCGAGCGGCTGCACCTGGACACCATCGGCCTGGTGGGCACCACGCTGCTCAGGTTCGACATCGGCGCCACGCGCGGGCTGCTCATCGACGCCACCGAGACCAACCTGCGCTCCAGCGCGGACTACACCCTGGGCGAGCGCGCCGTGCTCGCGGCCGGCATCGACGTGCGCAACACGCGCGCGCACGTGAAGGCCGCCATCCAGATGGGCCCGCGCGAGGGCGAGCCCTTCCGGCCCACGGTGACCGAGGAGATCCTCACCACCGACGCCATCTACAACCAGTACTTCCCGGCGGCGTGGACCGAGCTGCGCCTCAAGCCGCTCGAGCGGCTGCTGCTGGTGCCGGGCTTCCGCTTCGAGGCGTACCGGTTCACCGACCAGCAGCACGTGGACTACACCTACAACCCGCGCCTCGCCGCGCGCTACGGGCTCACGGACACGGTGACGCTCAAGGGTGGCGTGGGGCTCTACTTCTCGCCCCCGCAGCAGGGTGACCCCACGGAGGTGTTCGGCAACCCGGAGCTGCGCTCCAAGCGCAGCGCGCAGCTCAGCCTCGGCAGCGAGTGGCGCCCGGCGGAGGCGTGGTTCGTCTCCGGCGAGGTCTTCTACAACCGGCTCACGCGGATGATCGTGAGCACGGACGCCACGGTGGAGCGCGACGGGCAGCAGGTGCCCCTGAACCTGGACAACGGCGGCGTGGGCCGCGTCTACGGCGCCGAGGTCTTCGTCCGCCGCCAGCTCACCGAGCGCTTCTTCGGGTGGCTCGCGTACACCCTGAGCCGCAGCGAGCGGCGCGACCAGCCGGACGCCAGCTACCGCCTCTTCGACAACGACCAGACCCACGTGCTCACGCTCATCGCGAGCTACAAGCTGCCGCGCGGCTGGGAGCTGGGCGGCCGCTTCCGCTTCTCCAGCGGCAACCTCAACACGCCGGTGGTGGGTGCGCGGCGCGACGACCTCTCGGACGTGTTCATCCCCATCTTCGGCGCGGTGAACAGCGAGCGCGTGCCCAACTTCCACCAGCTCGATGTGCGCGTGGACAAGAACTTCATCCACGACACCTGGACGCTGGACCTCTACGTGGACGTGACCAACGCGTACAACCGCGCCTCGGTCGAGGGCGTGACCTACAACTACAACTACACCCAGCGGGCCTACTTCAAGGGCCTGCCGCTGCTGCCGGTGTTCGGCGCCAAGGCGACCTTCTGATGAAGCGCACCTGCCTCCTGCTCGCGCTCGCGGCGCTGTGTGCCGCGGGCTGCAACGACAACGACTTCGAGAAGCAGAGCGAGCTCAAGCGCGTGCGCGTGCTGGCCATCAAGGCCGAGCCCGCGGAGCTCGCCTTCACGGACGCGGGCACCCTGCCCGCGCCCGTCACCTTCGACGCGCTCACCTTCGCGCCCGGCGGCGCGCCCGTCAGCGTGACGTACGCGCTGTGCGGGCCCGGAGATGCCTTCGCGCAGGGCTTCGAGTGCCCGGGCAAGGACGGGCTCACGCTGAGCGGCGGGCGGTTGGATCTCTCCGACCCCGCGGTGCAGCAGGTGCTCGCGCAGCTCGCCGCGGCCATCGGCGGAGGCGGCGTGGACGCGGGCGGAGGCGGCGGGGATCTGCAGGAGGCCCTGCGCGTGGGCATCCCGCTCTTCGTGGGCTACGAGGCGAGCGACGGCACGGGCACGGAGGCGGGCACCGAGCGCGGCGTGCGGCGCATCACGCTGCGCCAGACGGCCCAGCCCAACCAGAACCCGGTCATCACGGACGTACAGCTCGCGGACGGCGGCGTGGCCACGCAGCTGCCCGGAGACCGCGAGGTGCTGCTGCAGCCGCGGCTCGCCGAGGGCAGCCTCGAGCAGTACACCGCGGCGGACGGCGGCGTCGTCAGCGAGCAGCCCTTCTACAGCTGGTACGCCACGGGGGGAGAGCTGCAGCAGCTGCGCAGCATCGAGCCCGCGAACGGGCTGCCCGGGGACCCCACGGTGGAGTACCAGACGCCGGCGAGCGCGCAGCGCGTGACCTTCTACGTGGTCGCGCGCGACGAGCGCGGCGGCGAGGGCTGGCTGGTGCGCGAGGTGGACGTGGCCGCGCCGGTGACGACCACTCCCTGAGGGCTGCGCGCGGCGCTCAGGGCTTCGGGGCGTCGGGTGCAGCGGAGCCGCCGGTGCCCTGCTGCTGCGAGGCGCCCGGCTTCACCCACTGCGCGAGCTGCTCCACGCCGCGGCCCGCCTTGGCGAGGCCCTCGCCCACGTCGGTGGCGCCCTTCGAGCCGCCCTCGATGAGGCTGTCGGCGAGCTTGCGGGTGTCACGCACGCTCGCCTGCACCGCGCGCTGCGCCTCCTGGCCGCTCCAGCGCGCCGCCTCGTCCGTGTAGAGGGCGGTGAGGCGCAGCTCGTGGCCCGCGCGCGCCTCCTCCTTCGAGCTCCAGGCCTGCTCCGCGCGCTGGAAGTGGTCCTGGGCGAGCGCGTGCTCGGCGCGCGCGAGCGGCTCCGAGAGCTGCTTGGCGCTGCGCACCGTGCCCTGCTCGAGCCCGCGCTCCAGCTGCCGCACCTCGCGCGCCGCGTCCGTCAGCCCCTGGCGGGAGGCCGCGGGTGCCTGCTCCGCGCGCAGCTCGAGCACGGCCACGGCCTTGCGCAGATCCTTGGCCGCGGCATCGCGGTCCTTGGCCACCTTGGACTTGGCCATCGTGAAGTAGTCGTGTGGGACCTCGGCGAGGGCGATCCATCGGTCCTCCATCACCTCCTCACCCGCCGCCGGCTCGAGCGTGGCCGCAGGGGCCTTGGCCGCGGGCTTCGGCGCCTGTGCGAAGGCGGGGACGGCAGAGAGGACGAAGAGAGCGGCAGCCAGGCGGGGTAGGGCGCGCATGCGAGGAACCTCCGGGAGGGTAGGGGCGTCCCCCCAAGCTGAGGCCGCCGCCCAGGCCTGGCGAGGGGCAGCCGGGGGCGTGCGGCCTACCCGCGCTGCGCCTGCATGAAGAGCGAGCAGGTAGAGGAGTCGTCTCTACGTCCCTCGCCAACACGGTCCACCGCGGGGAACGGTGGACGCGAGGGCGATGCAGTCACCCGGCGCGACAGTGCGGCGGCGCGGGCCGGCGAGTGCGCGAGCCGGGGACATCGTTGCGCTGGTACCGGGCTGCCCTGAGCACGGCTCACGCGAGAGTGGCGCGAGGGGCACGGCCTCGAGAAGGAGAGGCCGGGAGGGAACGGGGCTTTTCCAGCTGGGTGAAGCCGTCCACGACGCGTGGGACGGCTGTCCCGAAAGGAGACACCCTCCCGGGCGCGGACCGGCGCGTGATGCAAAAAGGTAAAATCCTATTTTACGTTTTTGCGCGACGCGCGCCGCCGCTCCCGAGCCGGCCCACACGCAGAGTGAAGTGCTTTCCCCTGTGTTTCCCCTGAGCGCAGCGTGCCGGCAGCGCCCCGCCGCGAAAGGCTGAGGCGATCCGCTACCCTTCCGGTCCCGGCGCCCCTCCCTGCCGCGAACGCACCGGCCCCGTTGCCGTGCGAAGCCGCTCAGCCGTTGGAGGTCAGCCGCCGCGTCTACCTTGAGGCATGCCCCGCGTTCGCGCTGACGGAGTGAAACCAGACTGGCGGCAGCTCGAAGCCGTCGCGTTGTCCCAGGAGGGCTACTTCAGCCTCCGGCAAGCCGCGGCATGCGGAATCAGCCGCCAGTTGCTGCGGCACCGCATCCACGTGGGCACCGTGCGGCGTGCCGGGAGAGCTGCATTTCAGCTCTCACACTTCACTCCTTCACCCGAAGAGGCCTCAATCGAGGCGTGGCTCTGGAGCGGAGGACATGGGGTGCTCAGCCATCACACGGCGTTGTGGCTCCATGGCCTGCTCGATGTACGGCCCGCGCACGTGTACCTGGTCGTCCCGTACGCTTGGAGAAGGCTAAGACTCGCCCGTCCGCGTGGGGTGAAGCTCTTCTTCGGTGCGATCGCGGACCATCAGCGTGTCGGCCGTGCGCCATTGCCATTCACGCCGCTCGACGTGTCGCTCATCGACGCCGCGGACTGCTGGCTCGAGCCAGCGCTGGTGGAGTCCGCCTTCGCGCATGCATTGGAGTGGGGCCTGCGGCACGCCGGCTTGCTGGCGGCGTGGTTACGCCCGGGTCACCCGCTGTACGCCCGCTACCGTGCTGCGTCGGAGTACGCGAGTTGTGAGGAACGTCAGTAAGGGCGCGCGCTACTCCGCGCGCGCCTGGGCTGCCGCGAGCCGCTTCGCCTGGCCCACGAGCGCGACGAACTCGTGGCGGTAGCCGAGCGGGTCGTCCTTGAGGCCGGGCTTCGCGAGCTGCAGCACCATGTCCCACGAGGCATTGCCGCGGTTGGGCGAGTCGCGCAGCAGCATGCCGAAGGCGGCCACGCTCGCGGCGAAGCGCGTGTCCACGGAGGTGCGCTCGAGCGGCGTGCCCCAGCCGGTGAGCGACTCGCTGAGCACCTGGCTCTGCTGCGCCTCCGGCTCCTTGTAGCGCACCTTCACGGTGAGTAGCTCGTCGCTCCCGGTCGCGCCCGGCGGCGCCACGGGCTGCGCGTAACGCCGGGGCTCGAGCTTGGGGTCGTTCGGCGCGTCCGCACCCACCAGCGTCACCTCGTAGAGCGCGGTGACGGTGTGCCCCGCGCCCATGTCGCCCGCGTCCTTCGTGTCGTCCTTGAAGTCGCGCGCCGCGAGCCGGCGGTTCTCGTAGCCCAGCAGCCGGTAGGTGCTCACGCGCGCCGGGTTGAACTCCACCTGCACCTTCACGTCCTTGGCCACGGTCTGCAGGGTGCTCCCCAGCTGCTCCACCATGACCCGGCGCGCCTCGAGGAGGCTGTCCACGTACGCGTAGGTGCCGTTGCCGTGGTCCGCGAGCGCCTCGAGGTTCCCGTCCCGCAGGTTGCCGTTGCCGACGCCCAGCACGCTGAGGAACACGCCGCTCTTCGCCTTGCGCTCGATGAGGCGGGTGAGCTCCGCCACGCTGCTCGCCCCCACGTTGAAGTCGCCGTCGGTGGCCAGCACGACGCGGTTGATGCCGCCCTTCACGAAGCCCTGGGCCGCCGCCTTGTACGCGAGCTCGAGGCCTCCGGCGCCGTTGGTGGAGCCGCTGGGCACGAGGCGCTCCAGCGCCTCGAGGATGTCCTCGCGGTGCGCGGCGCGCGTGGGCGGCAGCACCACCTTCGTGCCATCCGCGTAGGTGACGAGCGAGACGCGGTCGCGGTCCTCGAGCCCCGCCACCAGCATCTCCAGGCCGCGCTTCACCAGCGGGAGGCGGTCGGGCGCGTCCATCGAGCTCGAGACGTCCACGAGGAAGACGAGGTTCGCGGCCGGGCGCTCGTGGCGCTCCACCTCGCGGCTCTTGAGCGCGATGCGCACGAGCCGGTGCTCGGGCGCCCACGGAGCGGGCATCGCCTCGAGGTGCAGCGCGAGGGGCTGGGGGCCTCGCGGAGCCGGGTAATTGTAGCTGAAGGCGTTGACCAGCTCCTCGAGGCGCACGGCGTCGCTCGGCGGCAGCCGGCGCTCATTGAGCATCCGCCGGGTAAAGGCGTACGAGGCCGTGTCCACGTCCACCCCGAAGGTGGAGAGCGGCGCCTGCTGCACGGCGAGGAAGGGGTTCTCGGCGAAGGACGAGAAGGTGTTGCCGCTCGAGGAGAACAGCTCACGCACCGAGCGCCCCCGACCCGAGTAGCCGAGGCCAGCGATGCCGATGGCGCGTCCGCCAAGGTCGATCCCGCCCGTACCGGTTCCGCGGCCGCTTCCCATCCCGCCGAGGCCGATGGCTCCGCCGCCTGCGCCGGTGCCACGCCCGCCCAGCCCGCCACCGCTGACGTCCTTGCCGAACGCTGCGCCCTCTGCGTCCTTGATGCCGGAGCCGAGCCCCCCGGGACCGAAGACGTCCGAGACCCTGCTGCTCCCGAGCGCTTCATTCACCGCAGCGGAGCCGCTCTTGCCGGAGTCCTCGTGCTTCGTGCCGAGCTCTTCCGCTTTCGCGCCCTCATCCGGCACCTGCCGGTCGACGCGGGGTGGGGCCGCGGCCGGCGCAGCCTGCTGCGGGGACGGCTTCTCCTGCTGACACGCAGCGAGGCCGAGGACGAGGCACGCGAAGCTGAAGCGGGGGAGAGGGCGCATGAGGCGACTCTGGGCACAGGGTGCAGGTAGGCCGCGAGGACCCCTGCGCGAGATGTGCGAAGCGCCGGACGCTCCGCCCCGCTGCTGTGTGGCAGTGGATTTCCCGTCAGGCTGCGCGCGCTTCACGTCCGCACGGCACGCACGCTGTCTGCGGGCGGGAGCAGGGCGCTAGAGTCGCCCCGTGCCGACCGCCCGCGCGAACCCGTCCCGCCTCCTGGCCGCCCTGTTGCTGTGCACTTCGTTGAGCGGCTGCATCCCGAACGACGACCAGACGCCGGACGACTCGGGGACGCCGGACGCAGGCGGCGGTGACGACCCCGGAGCGGAGGGGCAGGCCTGGCTCGACGCCCACAACCCGGTGCGCGCGCAGGCCTCGCCGGCCCCGGTGCCCGCGCTCGCGCCGCTCACCTGGTCGGCCAGCGCCGCGAGCGTGGCGAAGTCCTGGGCGGAGAACTGCAACTACGCGCACAACCCGAACCGCGGCACCCGGGGCGAGAACATCGCCGCCTTCACCGCGGCCGGGCAGACCCCGCTCATCGTCGTCAACCTCTGGGCGAAGGAGAAGAGCGACTACGACTACGCGAGCAACAGCTGCGCGTCGGGGAAGCAGTGCGGCCACTACACGCAGATCGTCTGGCGGGGCACCACCCAGGTGGGGTGCGCGAGCGCGAAGTGCACCCAGAACTCGCCCTTCCAGGGCTTCAGCACCTGGTACTTCTTCGTCTGCGACTACGCCCCGCCGGGCAACTACGTGGGCGAGCGGCCCTACTGAGCCGCGCCAGCCTGGCTGCAGGCCGGTAGGCGCGCGGAGTGCAGAAACGGCTTGGCCAAGGGGCGGGGAAGCCCGCTATACGCCTGCGCGCAACCCCACACGCACACGAGGTAGCAGCCCATGGCGCGGGTCCTGTACGGCAAACCGGTGGTCGAGGAAATCGAGCGGCGGGTGCGCCCCGAGGTCGAGGCGCTCAAGGCGCGCCACGGCATCACCCCCACGCTGGTGGTGGTGCAGGTGGGCGGCGACCCCGCGAGCACCCGCTACGTGGGGCGCAAGCTGCAGTCCTGCGAGAAGCTGGGGATGCGCGCCCTCCACCACATCCTGCCCCCGGAGATCTCCGTCGAGGCCCTGCGCGACGAGGTGGCGAAGGTGGGCGCGCGCACGGACGTGCACGGCGTGCTCGTGCAGCTGCCCCTGCCGCGCAGCATCGAGGAGCCGGACCTGCGCAACGGCGCGGACCCGCTCGACAAGTTCGACGTGCTGGACGCGATCCCCCCCGAGAAGGACGTGGACGGCATCGCGGGCGGCTCGGTGCCCGAGCTCTACCGTGCCCGCACGCGGCGCCTGCGCTACCTGCCCTCCACCGCGCTCGCGGTGAAGCGGCTGATGGACCACTACCGGGTCGAGACGCGCGGCAAGCGCGCCGTGGTCATCGGGCGCAACGACATCACGAGCAAGCCCATCATGCTGATGCTCGGCGGGCGCATGTGCGACGCGGCCGTCACCTGGCTGCACCGCCACGTCTCCCCGGAGCTGCAGAAGGAGGCGCTGCAGCGCGCGGACATCGTGGTCTCCGCGGTGGGGCGCGCCGACTACCGGCTCACGCCCGAGCTGCTCAAGCCAGGCGTGGTGCTCATCGACGTGGCCACCCGCGTGACGGACGAGGGCAAGCTGGTGGGGGACGCGGACTACGAGCCGGTGAGCCAGCTCGCCTCCGCCATCACCCCGGTGCCCGGCGGCGTGGGCCCCGTCACCGTGGCCGCGCTGATGGAGAACACCCTGCGCGCGGCCCGCTTCGCTGCGGGCGAGACGGCCCTGGGCTACGACTTCTACCCAGGGCCCGCGCTCGAGTAGCGCCTAGCCGATGCGGCGCGGCTCCTCGAGCTGCTCCGCATTCTCCGCGGGCTCGAGGTCGCGCTCGCCGAGGTTCGTCCCGCCGATCCAGCGGGTGCGGTCGAAGGCGTCCAGGTTCTTGTTCGCCACGATCTGGAAGCAGGTGCTGCTGCCCTGCTGGGCGATGTGCACGCTCCAGCCGAGGAACACCTGCCACAGGCGGAACCACCACTCGCCGTAGGTCTGGGTGACCTGCTCGCGGTGCGCCATCCAGTTGTCGTACCAGCGCGAGATGGTGAGCGAGTAGTGGATGCCCACGTTCTCCACGCTGTGCACCTCGAAGCCCGCCTTCTCCATGTTCTCCACCACGAAGGAGAGCGGCATCGAGGCGTCCGCGCCGGGGAAGATGTACTTGCTCATGAAGAGCCCCCACACCAGGTCCTCGATGTGGAAGCCCAGCGCGCCCTGCTTCGCGCGAAGCCCTGCGATCTGCAGGTAGAAGAGGCCGTCGTCCGCGAGCAGCCCGTACACCTGGCGCATGAACTTCTGGAAGTTCTTCACGCCCACGTGCTCGGCCATCTCGAGGCAGGAGATCTTGTTGTACGGCCCCGCCGGGATGTCGCGGTAGTCGAGCGTGAGGATGCGCGCCTTGTCCTGCACGCCGTACTGGGCGATGCGCTCGGTGCCGAAGGCGGCGCCCTTCTCCGCGATGGTGATGCCGGTCGCGTCCACGCCGTACTGCTTCGCCGCGGTGGCGACCAGCGTGCCCCACCCGCAGCCGATGTCCAGGTAGCGCTCGCCCTGCTGCAGCTGCATCTTCTCGCAGACCAGTTGCATCTTCTGGTCCTGCGCCTGCTCGAGCGTCTGGCCCTTCTGGGTGAAGAAGCCGGAGGTGTAGATCATCCGCGGCCCGAGGAAGGCGGCGAAGAAGTCGTTGCCCCGGTCGTAGTGCTCACGCCCGATGCGCACGTCCTGCGCCTGCGTGTGCAGCGTCACCTCGGGCAGGAAGTTCGTGAACATGAACTTCAGGTGGTCCGCCACGATGCGGTAGCTCGCCACGTGGGTGCGCTGGCCGATGAAGTCGCGGAAGTCCCCCTCGATGTCCAGGCGGCCGTGGATGTAGTCCTCGATCAGGGTGGTGATCGGAACCTTGCCGGCGGCGTAGCGGGCGCGGACCTGCTCGGTCGGACGGAGGGCAAACGGCTTCAGGCTCTGCATGGGCAGGAGACTCCAGGGGCGGGGCGGCTGCGACGAAAGCCACCACAGGGGCGCACGACGCCTGGAGCGCGCCGGCAAGAAGAACGGCTGATTTCCGGTTTCAAGGAAGCTTAACCGAACCCGCCTCCCGCCCCCGTCATTCCGCAGCCCCTTTCGATAGTTGCAATGATGCGCATGGACGTATAGTTAAAGCCCCGTGCCCTCTGCGACTGCCCACAAGAGCCCGGTGAAGAGCCCCCCGGCCGGCCCCACCGTGGGGCTGTCCCGGGTGGAGCTGTACCGGCTGCTCGCGGACCCGGGGCGCCTGCAGCTGCTCGCGCTGTGCGCCGCGGAGGCGCTCTCGGTAGGCGAGCTCGCGGCGGTGCTGCGCGACAGCCAGCCCCAGGTGAGCCGGCGCGCGGCGCCCCTGCGCCAGGCGGGGCTGCTCTCGGCGCGCCGCGACGGCACCCGCACCTGGCTCGAGGCGGAGCTGGGGGAGCAGCCGCTGGACCCGGTGCTGGCGGACGCGCTCGCGGAAGGCCAGCGCCTGTGCCGCGAGGACGGCAGCCTCGCGCGCATGGCCGCGGTGGTGGCGGCGCGCGAGGAGCGTGGCCAGGCCTTCTTCGAGGCGGCCCCGGCAGAGCCCGCCGCGAGCGCGCACCCCACGCACCTCGCGCCGCTCGCCGCGCTCGCGCCGCTCTTGCCCGGCCGCGCGCTCGCCGTGGACGTGGGCGCGGGAGACGGGCCCTTGCTGGACGTGCTCGCGCCGCTCTATGGCCAGGTGCTGGCGGTGGAGCGCAGCCGGGCGCGGCTCGCCGCCTGCGCCGCGCGCGTGGCCGAGCGCGGGTACGCGAACGTGGGGCTCATCGCGGGCAGCTACGAGGACCCGGAGCTCGCGCGGCGCGTCTCGGCCGCGGGCGGCGCGGACCTCGTCTTCGCCAGCCGCATCCTCCACCACGCGAGCCGCCCCACCCAGGCGCTCGCCTCCTTTGCCCGCCTGCTCAAGCCCGGCGGCCACCTCGTGGTGCTCGACTACGCGCCCCACGAGGACGATGAAATGCGCGAGGCGCAGGCGGATGTTTGGCTCGGGTTCAGTCCGGCCGAGCTGGCCGCGCGCATGGGCGAGGTGGGCCTGGAGGTGGTGGCGGAGCTGCCCATCCCGGCCCCCCTGCATCCCGGCGGCGAGGACGCGCACCTCGCCTGGCACGCCGTCGTCGCGCGCGCACCGCTTTCGCAACCCTCACTCAGCACGCCGCACTAAGGAGCCCGTCCCCATGCAACACCGCACCCAGTTCCCCGCCCACAAGATCGCCGACATCTCCCTTGCCGCCTGGGGCCGCAAGGAGATCTCCATGGCCGAGAAGGAGATGCCCGGCCTCATGTCGCTGCGCGCCCAGTACAAGGGCAAGGCGCCGCTCAAGGGCGCGCGCATCGCGGGCTCCCTGCACATGACCATCCAGACGGCCGTGCTCATCGAGACGCTCAAGGACCTGGGCGCCGAGGTCACCTGGACCAGCTGCAACATCTTCAGCACCCAGGACCACGCGGCCGCCGCCATCGCGCAGGCGGGCATCCCCGTGTTCGCCTGGAAGGGCGAGACCGTGGAGGAGTACGACTGGTGCCTCGAGCAGCAGATCTACGCCTTCGAGGGCGGCAAGGGCCCGAACATGCTGCTGGACGACGGCGGCGACCTCACCATCCTCGTGCACCAGAAGTACCCCCAGCTCTTCGAGGGCAAGGACGGCATCAAGGGCCTCTCCGAGGAGACCACCACAGGCGTTCACCGGCTCTACGAGATGAGCAAGGCGGGCAAGCTCAAGTGCCCCGCCATCAACGTGAACGACTCGGTGACCAAGTCGAAGTTCGACAACCTCTACGGCTGCCGCGAGAGCCTGATGGACGGCATCAAGCGCGCGACCGACACCATGGTCGCGGGCAAGGTCGTGGTCGTCGCGGGCTACGGCGACGTGGGCAAGGGCTGCGCGGACAGCGCCCGCGGCCTCGGCGCGCGCGTGCTCATCACCGAGATCGACCCCATCTGCGCGCTGCAGGCCGCGATGGAGGGCTACCAGGTCGTGACCATGGAGGACGCCGCCCCCGTGGGTGACATCTTCGTCACCGCGACCGGCTGCGTGGACGTCATCACCGGCGAGCACATGAAGGTGATGAAGGACGAGGCCATCCTCTGCAACATCGGCCACTTCGACTCCGAGATTCAGATCTCCTGGCTGGAGAAGCACCCGGAGATCAAGGAGGAGAACATCAAGCCGCAGGTGGACCACTTCATCTTCCCGGACGGCAAGCGCCTCACGGTGCTCGCGCGCGGCCGCCTGGTGAACCTGGCCTGCGCCACCGGCCACCCCTCCTTCGTGATGAGCAACTCCTTCACCAACCAGGTGATGGCGCAGCTCGCGCTCTGGGGCGCGGAGAACCACGGCCAGAAGTTCGAGACCGGCAAGGTGTACGTGCTGCCCAAGAAGCTGGACGAGATGGTGGCCCGGCTGCACCTGGAGAAGGTGGGCGCGAAGCTCACCACGCTCTCCAAGGCGCAGGCGGACTACCTCGGCGTCGCCGCCGAGGGCCCCTTCAAGCCCGAGCACTACCGCTACTAGTCAGCGCGCAGGGTGAAACACCGGAGCCCCGGCCTCTCGCTCGAGAGCCCGGGGCTTCGCCGTTGTTGCAACCCGGTTACCCCTTCTTGCGGAAGCTCGCGAGCACGGCCACCGGCCGCACCCCCGCGGCCTGCAGGGCCACCAGGTAGCCCAGGGCGAACACGAGGCTCGCGGTGACGAGCGGCAGCGCGCGGCCCAGCATCCCCCCGGACAGCGGCAGCTCCGGGGACAGCGCCCGCATGAGCGGGATCGCGAGCCCGGCGGCGACCGCGGCGCCCAGCGCCTGCAGGAGCTCGCGGCGCGGCAGCAGCCCGCGGAAGGTCACGGTGTGCCCCGGCGAGGACAGCGCCCGCGGCACGCGCGAGAGCAGCACCGCCTTGCCGATGGCCTCCGCGCCCACCCAGCTGAGGATGCCGCCCATCATCCCGAGCCCCTTCACGCCGAAGTACACGAGCGGCACCGTGGCGAGCGCCTTGACGAGGTAGGCGCGGAAGATGTGGCGCGTCTCCTTGCGCGCGCGCAGCACGCCGTCCACCGGCAGGATGGAGAGCGCCACCCCGAGCACGCTCACCCGGAACAGGGGCACGGCGGCGAGGAACTTCTGGCCGAACAGCGCGCCGATGAACTCGGGCGCCGCGGCGCACAGGAACGCGGCGAGCGGGAAGAAGGCGAGCGAGAGCTTCGCCACGCTCTCGCGGAACAGCGCCACGCCCTCGTGCACGCGCCCCTCGTGGTCCAGCTCGCCCAGGCGCACCATCAGCACCTCGCTGATGGGCGTGTAGAGCAGGTCCACGATGGGCAGCTGGAAGCAGGCCACCGCGTAGATGGCGAAGGCCTCGGGGCTGGTGAGGCTGCTCACCGCGAACTGGTGCGCGTACTGCTGCGGGATGCCCAGCAGCATCGCGGCGCCGAAGGGCGCGGCGTACACCAGCTGCTCCTTGAAGAAGCGCGCGTTCCAGAGCGCGCCCTTGCCGCTCTTGAGCACCAGCGTCCACGCGGCCGCGTAGCGCAGGGCCGCGTACGCCGCCACCGCCACCATCAGCCCGTGCAGCCCGTAGCCCAGCAGCACCGGCACCACCATGGCGAGCGCGCGCACGGCGTCCGACACGAGGTAGGCGAGCGCCGCCTGCTTCGTGCGCCCCTGGGTCATCAGGGAGATCTCCAGCGTGAAGCTGGCCATCATGCACACCAGGTACACCGCCTGGCTCCAGCGGTAGTTCGCCAGGTCCGGGTTGTGGAAGTGGCGCGCGAGCGCCCCGGTGGCGAGCCCCAGCACCCCGGCCGCCACCGCCCCGGTGACGGTGAGGAAGAGCAGCGTCTGGCCGAAGTAGGGGCGCTTGTCCTCGGCGCGCGGCACGAAGAAGTAGAGCGCCTGCGCCATCCCGAAGGGCAGCACGTAGTACAGCGTCATCAGGATGAGGAAGAGCTGCTTGTAGGTGCCGTACTCGCTCAGCGCCATGGTGCGCGCGAGCACCAGCGGGATGCTGAGCGTGAGCAGGGCGGTGAAGCCCCGCGCGAGCACCAGCGGCCCCACCTTGCCGAAGAAGGACTGGGTCTGCGTCTGCACTGCGTGACTCATGGGGCTCTCAGGTGTCTCCGTGGGCAACGGCGTGGCCATCGGTGTGGCCGTGAGGGTGCGCGAGCTGGCTCAGCTCCTCGCGGGTGAAGGGCACCTGCTCGAAGAGCGAGAGCCCCGCGTCCAGCGTGCAGCCCCCCTCCAGCGCCATGCTCCAGCTGCCCGTGCTCAGCAGGTGACGCAGCACCGCGCCCAAAGACCCGAGTGCTTCCCGCTCCTGACCGTCCCGACGACCGTCCATCGCCCACCTCCGGTTCCAGGACCCGCGCACGTGCAGGTGGGATGCCACGGCTGGGTAGCGGCGTGGACACTGTGGGGAGCCCTGCGGCACAGGGCGGGCAGGTGGCAGGCGTGGCTGTACGTCGGAACTTCTTACGGAGCGTTGGGCAAAGGGCAGTGCATCCGGCGCAAGGGGGCACGGGGCCCCCGCGCAGGGTTGCTGATCGCCTGCACGCTGCACACGGTGGTGCCCGGACGGACGACACGAACGAACAGCACGACGATGACGTCGAGAGGTGCAGCACCCATGCGGATCGGCATTCTGATGAACCTGGCCCCGCGCAAGCTGGGCTCCTTCGAGGGGTGGATCGTGGCGCTCGCGCGCGAGGCGCGCCGGCGCGGCCACGCGCTGGACGTGTTCGGGCGCACGCCCGCGCACCCCACCTTCCTCCAGCAGCTCGAGGAGCTGGGCGCAGGCTGGTTCGACGTGAAGGAGCTCGAGGCGGCGCTCATCCCGGGCATCGCGCGGCTCTCGCGCTACGACGTGCTGCACGTGAACATGTACGTGCCGCGCAGCCGCATCGCGCTCATGGCCTATGCGGCCTACCCCGCGCGCGTCGTCTTCGTG
This sequence comes from Aggregicoccus sp. 17bor-14, assembly GCF_009659535.1. Lineage (NCBI taxonomy): Bacteria > Pseudomonadati > Myxococcota > Myxococcia > Myxococcales > Myxococcaceae > Aggregicoccus > Aggregicoccus sp. 17bor-14. The sequence continues at coordinate 151,232 of NZ_VJZZ01000005.1, read as the reverse complement.
GACCACACCTCGGGCCCCGTGCCCTCCACCGCCGCGCCCGAGCGCCCGCTCGCGGCGCTGCTCAAGCGCGCGGCGGACGCCGTCACCATGGTGCGCGTGGACAGCATCGCGGGCGTGAGCGACTACGTGCGCGAGCGCAACATGAAGCGCTGGCGCCTGCCGGCCGAGCGCGTGCGCACCATCTACAACGGCGTGGACACCCGCCGCTTCCTCTCCAAGGAGGAGTTCTTCTCCACCGCGCCGCAGCCCACGCCGGCGCAGCCCGAGCGCGTGCAGCTCACCACCGTGGCCTACCTCATCAAGGAGAAGGGCGTGCACAGCCTGGTGCAGGCCATCTCCCGCATGCAGCACGGCGCCCGGGTGCACCTGCGCGTGGTGGGCGACGGCCCCGAGCTGCCGCGGCTCAAGGCGCTGGCCGAGTCGCTGGGCCTGGGCGAGCGCGTGGAGTTCGCGGGGCTGCGCGACGACGTCCACGCGCTGCTCGAGAAGACGGACATCTTCGTGCACCCGGCCATCTGGGCGGAGGCCTTCGGGCTCACCATCGCCGAGGCGATGAGCAACGGGTGCGCCGTGGTGGCCAGCCGCATCGGCGGCATCCCCGAGCTCATCGCGCACGGGCAGACGGGGCTGCTCTTCGAGCCGGGCAACGTGGCGGACCTCGCGCAGCAGCTGGACAGCCTGGTGCAGAACCCCGCGCTGCGCCGCAGCCTCGGCCGCGCCGCGCGCGCCCGCACCGAGGAGCGCTTCAACCTGAGCAGCTGCGCGGAGCAGCACATCGGCTGGTGCGAGGAGGCCTTCGTGCGCAAGGAGCGCCGCAGCCGCCTCCCGCTGCCGTAGCGCTCGAGCCCGCGCGTCTGCCTGCCTGCCCTCCGGCCTGGCCAGCCTGAATTCTTTTTAGGCGGAATCAGGCCCACATTCGTTTGCACTACAACCTTTTGCGTCGCCTGCGCATCCCGCGCGGCCGCCGCAAGGGGTTGTGGATGCACTTTCGTACGCGCCTGCTCGGTCTCCTGGTCATCGCCTCGGGCGCGCTGAGCGCCTGCCAGCAGGGCGGTGGAGCAGACACCCAGGCACCGGACTCCCTGAGCGGCGAGACGACGGCGCCGGGGAACACCGCGCCGACGGCGCCGACCACGCCGGGCACCGGCACCGGGACGGGCACGGTGACGACGCCCCCCACCACCACCCCGACGCCCACGCCCACCCCTGCGCCCGCGGTGAAGTACACGCGCGAGTGGGTGGTGGCGCCCACCGGCAGCGACAGCAGCGCGGGCAGCGCGGCGGCGCCCTTCCGCACCATCGGCAAGGCGCTGAGCGTGGTCTCTCCAGGTGAGCGCATCACCGTGAAGGCCGGCACCTACGCGGAGCGCATCAGCATCGAGGACTCCGTGAAGGCGGGCACGCAGTCCGCCCCCATCCGGCTGCAGGGCGAGGGGATGCCCAGGATCGTCCCCGGCAACAGCAGCTCCTCGATGGTCGCCGTCCGCAAGCCCTACTGGCAGCTCGACGGCTTCGACGTGGACGCGCAGGGCACCAACAAGCTCGGCGTCGTCTTCTACGACGCGACCACCACGGGCTCGGTGCTCTCCGGCTCCAAGGTGCACAACGGCAAGGCGGGCGCCGCGGTGACCACCTTCCAGTACGCGACCGGCGTCACCATCGAGAACAACGAGATCTACGACTACTGGATCGACGGCCAGGACAGCCACGGCGTGCTGGTGCAGTACTCGAGCAAGGACATCACGGTCCGCGGCAACAAGATCCACAACGTCTCGGGTGACTCGGTGCAGTGCATCGGGCCCGAGGACTACAGCACCCTGCCTCCGGCGGACGGCGTCCTCATCGAGGGCAACGACATGTCCGCGAACTACGAGAACGGGTTCGACATCAAGACTTGCTACAACGTGACGATCCGCAAGAATGTCATCCACGACTTCACGCAGACCGGCGGCTGCTCGGGCGTGGTGCACATGTCCGCGGCGAACGTGCTCATCGAGGACAACGACTTCTTCAACGTGGGCAAGGCGATCGCCATCGGTGGCAACCACTACGGCCCCGTCCCCAACAAGGTCGTGGTGCGCAAGAACCGCATCCGGGACGTCATCAAGGACAGCACCCGCGAGGGCAACGCGATCCGCCTGGAGAACTCGGAGAGCGCCGAGGTGGTGAACAACACCATCATCCGCGTGGGTAACGCCGCGGTGATGCTGGGCGGCGGCACGGGCGGCGCGACGAGCAACCTCAAGGTCTACAACAACATCCTGCAGGGCGCCGAGGCGCTGCACGTGGGCTCGATGGCACCGGGCCTCTCGGCGGGCAACAACCTGTACGTGAGCAGCGCGAAGTTCTACGTGAGCGGCTCGGGCACGCTGGGCTTCTCGGCGTGGACGGGGCTGGGCAAGGACGTGGGCTCGGTGGAGGGTGCGCTGGAGCTGTCCACGGACGGCCTCTTCACGCCCGGCGCGAACGCGGTCGACCGCGGCCGCAACCTGGGGCTCGCCTACTGCGGCGCGGCGCCGGACCTCGGCGCGGTCGAGACCGGCTGCCCGTAACGCCAGGTGCCCTCTCTCCCGCTGGGAGAGGCGCCCCCGTGTCCCCCGCCTCCCCGGGTGGACGCGGGGGCATTTTTTTTCGCCTGCGCACAGAGCGCCGCAACGCGCTTGTCCCTGCGCGGGCCGCCTGCTTTCGTCCTGCGCGTGCAGAGGCCACTCACGAGCGTGCAGAAGGGGCTGGGGATGGGCGTCCTGCTGGTGCTCACCAGCGCGGCGCTGCTCGTGCGCACTGGGGCCGCGGACGTCGACCGCTGGAGGAGCCTCCTGGCGATCCTCTGCGGAGCGGCCGCCATCGGCTGCTTCCTCGGCGCCTTCCTCTCCCCGCCGCGCTAGCCGAGCGCCGCGCTCGCGCGTCCCAGGCCCTCGGCCACGGAGGTGAACGCGTCCGCGGTGCGCACGCGCGCCTCGCCGAAGCGGCGCACGAAGCGCTCGCGCACGGCGGGAATCTGCGAGGAGCCGCCGGTGAGGAACACCGCGTCGATGCTCCCGGCATCCGCGTGCCGCTCCACCAGGCCCGCGGCGCACGCGTCGAGCTCCTGCAGCAGCGGCTCGCAGAAGCGGTCGAACTGCGCGCGCGTGATGCGCTCGCGGATGTGGATGCGCGCCTCCTCGAAGTGCAGCTCCGCCTCCTCGTCGCGGCTGAGCCGCACCTTCACCGCCTCGATGGCGCGAAAGAGCCGGTAGCCCAGGTTCTCCATCACCAGGTCGTGCAGCGCCTGAATCGCCTGCGGCCGGTCGCTCGTCTCGAGCATCTCGTCGATGAGCTGCTGCGTGGCCTTCTCGCGGATGAAGGACATCTCGTGCCAGCTCAGCAGCTTGCCCAGCACGTGCTGCGGGATGGGCAGGCGCTTCTGGCTGAAGGAGCCGCGCACCTGGTAGCTCGTCCCCGCGCCGAAGTGGGGCAGGAGCGCGTGGCGCATGATCTCCGCGTCGAAGCGGTCTCCGCCGATGCGCAGGCCGGTGCTGCCCACCACGTCCGGACGCCGGTCCTTCGCGCCCCGGCGCGTGGGCCCCAGCCGCATCAGCGTGAGGTCCGTGGTGCCCGCGCCGAAGTCCGCCACCAGCACCAGCTCGTCCCGCGTGAGGCTGGCCTCGTACGCGAGCGCCGCCGCGATGGGCTCGATGAGGAACTGCACCTCGGTGAAGCCCGCGAGGTGCGCCGCGCGCAGGAGCCTCCCTTCCGCGAGCGCGTCCGCCGCGGGCTCGTGGCTGAAGAGCGCGGGGCGCCCCAGCACCACGCGCTCGGGCAGGGCCCCGCTCTCGCGCACGCGCCGGAGCAGCAGCGCCACCAGGTCCTCGATGCTCCAGGTGCGCCCGCGGATGAGGGTGCTCTGGAAGGAGCGCGTGTGCAGGAAGCTCTTCACCGACTGGATGAAGCGGCCCGCGTTGTCCTCGAGGTAGCGCGCGATGGCGCCCGCGCCCGCGTACACCTCGCGCTCGTCCTCCGGGAAGAAGAGCACCGAGCGGAAGAGCCGCGCCTCCTCGGCCTGCGGCGCCACGCGCAGCACGGTGCCGTCCGGCAGCGCGGCCGCCGTGTTGCTGGTTCCAAAGTCGAGGCCGCAGGCGCGCGGGGGCACTGACGGGGGCACCGAAGGGAGGGCAGGGGGACTCATGGGGGGGCCGGCGTTTAGAGCAAAACCCCCGGCCTGCCCAGCCCCATGCGCACCCCCGCCGCGCAGCCGGGCGGGCACGGGCCCCGAGGCCCGCCCGTCGCCCCATTGGCGTGGGGTCCACCCACCCCAAGCTTTAGCGCTGTCCACGTTTCGACACGCACTGACCGTGTCAGGAGAAGAGCATGCGCAAGCGCTACGGGTGGTTGTCGGCGGGCCTGGTCGCCCTCTTGGCGGTGGGCTGTAACGAGCAGGGCAAGAGCAACTCCAACGGGAAGAACGACGCGCAGGACCAGGCACGCGCCCGGGTGGAGCAGGCCCAGAAGAAGACCGAGGACGCCTTCGACCAGGCGAAGAAGGCGCAGTCGGACGCGACCGACCAGCAGAAGAGCGCCGCCCAGGCCCAGCAGGACGTGGAGAAGGCGCGCAAGGATCTCCAGGAGGCCCAGGCCAAGGCCCAGAAGGAGACCCAGGAGGCGCAGCAGAAGCAGCAGAGCGCGCTGCAGCAGAGCCAGCAGGCGCAGAGCACCGCCACCCAGTCCCAGCAGCAGGCGCTGCAGGCCCAGCAACAGGCGCAACAGGAGGCCACCCAGCGCCAGCAGCAGGCGGCGCAGGCCCAGGCCCAGGCGGGCCAGCAGGCGCAAGCGCAGCAGGACCAGCTCGCGCAGCAGAACCAGCAGGTGCAGCAGCAGGTGAAGACGGCCCAGCAGCAGCAGGCCGCGCAGCAGCCCGCGGCGGGAGACCAGGCCCAGGGCACGGGCGGCTCGGGCGCCGCGGGTGAGCAGACCGTCACCCTGGACGTGGTGAAGGCGAGCGACCAGGAGCTGGTGCTCGGGCAGCGGGGCGAGCCCAGCATGCGCCTCACGCTGAACCCGCAGACGCAGGTGCTGGTGGACGGCCGCGCCGCGCGTGCCACCGACATCCAGGAGGGCGCGCAGGTGCGCGCCTCCTACCGCAGCGAGAACGGCCAGCAGGTGGCCACGCGCATCGACGCGAAGAGCGCGGCGAACGTGGTGCCCGCGAACCCCCAGACGGGCGAGTCCGCGAAGCCCGCGAAGTAGCCTGAGAGGGGCCTAGGGCCGCCGCGACTCGGCGACGAGCGCGCCGGCGGCCTTGGCCCCCTCCCAGCCCAGCACCTCGGCGTCCTTGTTCGCGAGCGCGACGACGGCGAGGAAGAAGTGGGCGATCTCGTCCAGCTCGCGGCGCGAGACGTCCTGCAGGCGCAGGATCTGCTCGTCGCGCGGCGCCGCCACCGGCACGCACAGGAGCCGGTCGTTGCGCTCGCGCCCGCCACCCTTCGCGCGCTGCTCCACCTTGAGCAGCCCCACCGCGCGGCAGGGCAGCACCACGCCCGGGTAGCTGGAGACGTCCCAGCGCACCAGCGCGTCCAGCGGGTCACCGTCCGGGCCGCGCGTGCCGGGGATGAAGCCCCAGTCGTAGGGGTAGCGCAGCCCGAGCACGAGCGGGCGCGCCACGGTGAAGGCGCCCAGCTTCGGCTCGAACTTGAGCTTCACGGTGGAGCCGCGCGGGCTCTCCACCACCACGTGCACGCTGCCCCCCTTGCCGTAGGTGGGCAGCCCGGTGAAGTCCAGCCCCGCCACGGTGCTAGAGCGCCGCCGCGGCGCGCGCCGTGAGGCGGCGGGTGGCGCGCGCCGCCGCGAGCCCCGCCAGCGTGTAGTAGGCCACCGTGAGCAGCGCCGTGCGCGGCTGCGCGCGCGCCGGGCGCCTGCCGAGCCCGAGGTACGGCGGCAGCACCACCGCGCCCACTCCCGCGAGCACGCCGAGCGTGAGCCCACGCAGGTAGGGGCGGCGCGGCTTTCCCAGCGCGACGAGCGCGTAGAAGAGCGAGTTGGCCGCGAGGTCTCCGGCGAGCGCCTGGCGGTGCAGGCGCCTGCCGTGCGCGGGGCGCCGGCCCAGCAGGTGCGCGCCCTTCTTCAGCGCGCGCATCCCCAGCACGTCCATGCGCGGCGGGTCCTTCACCACGCGCCGCAGTCCCTCGTGCACCCCCGTCACCGTGAGCGCGCCGACGAGCCCCGGCCCCAGCGCGCGCAGGGCGAAGCGAGGTTCCTTCACGTGCTGCAGGTCCATGGTCGAGCCCCCCGGGTTCACTCTCCGAAGCTGGGGCCGGCAGGGCAGCGGGGCAGGCGCGCGCTGCGCGCCCGCACGCAGGGCAGTCAGGCGTGGCTGCGCCGCGAGTCGAGGAAGGCGAGCGCCGCCACCGCCACCAGCGCGAGGACGACACTGAGGATGAGCCCGGTGGCGTCGAGGCTGAACTGCGTCCCGCCGTGGTTCCGGTCCCCGAGGACACCGCCCAGATAGCCGCCGATGAGGCCCGCGACCATGCCTGCGATCGGGCCGACCTTGGTGGGCGCCGGCAGGATGGCGCGGGCCAGGAGCCCCACCACCATCCCCAGCCCGATGTAGACCAGTACCTCCACGGTGCACCTCCCTTGCGCGCGCGCAGGGGCCACCTGCTGCAGCGGGGCCCCACCGCGTGAGATGGGGATGCCCACCAGGCCCGGGAAAGGGGGCTCCGGGTGCAGGTCCGCCCCTCAGGTACCCGGGGAGGCAGGCGCGGCGTCTGCCGCTTCGAAAGTACAGAGCACCGGGAGGTGGTCCGAGCCGCCGCGCTCGAGCACCTCCACCCGCACGGGGCGCAGCCGCGCGCAGTGCACCACGTGGTCCAGCTGCAGGCGCACCGTGCCCAGGCGCGTGGGCCAGCGCCACGTGAGCTGGTGGGAGCCCAGCGCCGTGCTGAGCCCGCGGGCGCGCAGGTAGCCGAGCGCGCGCCCGTGCAGGTTCTCGTTGAGGTCTCCCACCACCAGCGTGGGCAGGCCCGGCTCGAGGCTCTGCGCGTGTGAGCGCACCTCGGCGAGCCGCACCGCGCGGCTGCCGAGCCAGCCGCGCAGGCTGGTGGCGCCCGAGGGCTCGATCTGGGGAAAGAGGTGCAGGTGCAGCGCCTGCACGCGGCCCAGCGGCGTTTCGAAGAGCAGACGCCACGCGGGCCACCACGCGCCGGGCGCGGCCGGCAGGTAGTCGCGCTCCTCGAAGGCCCAGCGCGAGAGCACCGCGAGGCCGCCCGCGCGGTCGCAGTGCCGGTAGCGGCGGTGCGGGTAGCGCCCGGCGAGCGCGGGCTCCAGCGCCGCCTCCCACGCCGCGTTCGTCTCCTGGAGGAACACGAGGTCCGCGTCCGCCTCGCCCAGCGCCGCGAGCGTGCGCGCGTCCCCCGCGCGCGCCCAGTTCACGTTGAGCGTGAGCACGCGCAGCTGCGCGCCGCGCGCAGGCTGCTGGGGCGCATCTTCGCAGGGCTCGGTGGGCTCGGGAGACAGCACGCTGCGCTCAACAGGGGCACGAGCACGCCCCTTCCGCGCGCTCGAGCGCGCGCGGCGGACTGACTTCGCGAGCGCGCGCCACACCCCCTTCCGTCCATCGCTTCACCCCAGTGCCGTCTCGATGCATCAGTGCTGGAATTCAGCATTAGCGGTATTTGCTAAATAAACTTGGGTTCAAGACTGGACACGGAATCATGGGATTAGGTACAAAGCCGAGTGCGAGTCGACCCTGCCGGGTCGAGGCGCACCTGCTGGCGTCGCTCACTGTGTCGAGCGACAGCCGTGGCTCTGGGCCGGGATCGGTGGAGCCTCTGCTTTGAGGAGTCTGAGTGAGTCCCCAGAAACTGTGGTTGGTGCTCGTCTTGTTGCCTTCGGGGCTGTCTATAGCTGTCTGTCCGCTCCGGTGACGGCACTCGTCAGCAGCGTTTGCAGTCTCGCAGATACCCATGGCCTTATTAAGGGTTTGTTGAAGAGCCCCGGTGACCTCGTCAAGGGACATGCTTCTGCTTGCGTTGGAGTTGGCTTCGCACGTGGGATTTACGATAGCGACAAATTCGAGGGATTGAGCGTCGGCGTATTTGGTGCAGGCGGGGATGGCCCTAATATTTCCTTTTTCGCCGAGGGAGAGCCCGGGCAGTCGCCGAATTCGTACGGTGTTACCGTGGGCCTTGGCGGAGGCGTATCCTGGGGCACGCTCAATTGTGCTACCACTGTCAGGGCGCTATGAAGAGGACGACCTTCTCGGTATTTCCGACGTCGTTTCAGGAATGGGGGACGATGAGTTGCGTCATGCTCCTCATCGTTATCGCGCCGGGCTTTATCTCTCTTTCCTGGGGGATTGACCTTGGACGAGCCTACTGGGGCGTATGGGGGGGCTACGTCTTGTGCGCCGTAGCCCACGTTGTTCGTCGCGGAGTGCTCGTTTGGCTGCGGAGATCAGGAGAGCTGGCGCTGGTCGATCGACTTACGTTTGGCGCCTTTTGTCTTTTGGGCCCGGTTCTGTTTGCTTGGGCGTTCGCTGCTCGTCAGATTCATGGCCGTTAAGAAGTGCGAGCCAGCGACGTAGATCGCCGTCCCTGTAGCGCGCCAATAGGGGCTGACTTCTTGTTGGGAGTGACTGGCATGAGCCGGGTGCGTAGCGGCTTGCTTCAAACCATTGCATTTGGTCGACCCTGCCATCGTCGACCGAGGGGGCCTGCACCGTTTGTGAAGGCAACGCTCAAGGGCGTAGCGATTTGAGCAGGAGCCTTGCCCTGATCAACGGGAGCGATCTGCGGCAAGCACGGGGGCTCAGCCCCGCTTCGGCACGTCCATGCCGCGCTGCACGGCGGGGCGTGCGCCCACGCGCTCGAGCCACTTCCGCGCGTGCTCGCGGCCCTCGAGCAGCTCCGGGTACTGCGTCACCATGGCGTGCACCCACGGGTAGGCGGCCACGTCCGCCATGGAGTAGCCGCAGGTGGCCACGTGGTCGCCGGTCGAGAGCGCCTTCTCCAGCACGCCCATCAGGCGCTGGCTCTCCTCGGTGTAGCGCTGGATGGCGTAGGGGTTCTGCTCCTTCGCGTAGCGCCGGAAGTGGTTCATCTGGCCGAACATCGGGCCCAGGCCGCCCATCTGCCACATCACCCACTGGGTGACCTCGGCGCGCCCGCGCGTGTCCCTGGGCAGCAGCTTCCCGGTCTTCTCCGCGAGGTAGAGCAGGATGGCGCCGGACTCGAAGAGGGTGAAGGGCGCGCCGCCGTCCGCCGGGGCGTGGTCCACGATGGCGGGGATCTTGTTGTTCGGGTTGATGGCCAGGTACTCGGGGGTGAGCTGCTGGCCCTTGGTGATGTCCACCACGTGCACGCGGTAGGGCAGCCCCACCTCCTCGAGCGCGATGGAGGCCTTGCGGCCGTTGGGCGTGGTGAAGGTGTACAGGTCGATGGCGGCGTCAGGCATGGCGGCACTCCCTCAGGGGGCTACACCGGTGAGCTGGGCGCTCTTCGCCCAGAGCTTCTCTGCGAGCGCCTCGTCCTGCGCGGCACGGCTGGGGCGCATGCGGCGGCAGCGCGCGAAGTACTCGCCGCTCACCCCGGACACCTCGGGCGAGGAGGCGAGGTACACGCTGGTCTTCGCGCCCTCCTCGGGGGTGAGGAAGAAGGGGGCGAAGAGGCGGAACACGTGCCCGATGGCGCCCGCGTTGTTGCGCCCGAAGCCGGTGCGCACCACGCCGGGGTGCAGGCTGTTGGCCGTGACGCGGCCGCCGCGCAGGCGCCTCGCGAGCGCCTGGGTGAAGAGGATGTTGGCGAGCTTCGAGTTCGCGTACGCGCGCATCCCGCTGTAGCGCCGCTCGGCCTGCAGGTCGTCCAGGTCCAGGCGCGCGCGCTGGTGGGCGCGGCTGGCCACGTTGACGATTCGCGCATCTCCTCCCGCCTCCAGCGCCCCGCGCAGCAGGTGCGTGAGCAGGAAGTAGGAGAGGTGGTTGGTGGCGAAGGTGGCCTCCAGCCCGTCCTCCGTCACCTGGCGCTTCTCGTAGATGGCGCCCGCGTTGTTGAGCAGCACGTGCAGCGCCTCGTGACGCTGGAGGAAGGCGGCCGCGAGCGCCCGCACGTCCTTCTGCCGCGAGAGGTCCGCGAGCAGCAGCTCGGCGCTCACTCCGGGCGCCGCGTCGCGCACCGCCTGGAGCGCCGCCTCGCCGCGCGCGGCGTCCCGGCCCACCAGCACCAGCGTGGCCCCCTGCCGGGCGAGCGCCTTGGCGGCCTCCAGCCCGATGCCGCCGGTGGCCCCCGTCACGAGGCACACCCGCCCCGCCATGGTCTTGTTCGCGTCCATGCCCCGCGTATAACGGCCCGCGTCCGCGCCCGTGCGCGCGGGTGGCAGGGCCGTTGGATCTCCAACGCTCCCGGGCGCCCCGCCGAACGTGGGCCCCCTGCGGGCGGGCAGATGGGGAAGGCTGGAGCTTGGAGAACCAATGAACCCGCTGCAGCGCAACAACGTGAAGGTGCTGGGCAGGGGCTCAGCGAGCTCCAGGACGATGGTGTTCGCGCACGGCTTCGGGTGCGACCAGAGCATGTGGCGCTTCGTCACCCCGGCCTTCCTGCAGGACTGGCGGGTGGTGCTCTTCGACCACGTGGGGGCGGGCGGTGCGGAGCCGCGCGCGTGGGACCCGCGCAAGTACGCGAGCCTCTCGGGCTACGCCCAGGACGTGCTGGAGATCGCCCAGGCGCTCCAGCTGCAGGACGCGGTGTTCGTGGGGCACTCGGTGAGCGCGATGGTGGGCGTGCTCGCCTCCCTCCAGGAGCCCCAGCGCTTCAGCCGCCTCGTGCTGGTGGGCCCCTCGCCCTGCTACGTGAACGACCCGGCGACGGGCTACGTGGGCGGCTTCTCGCGCCAGGACATCGAGGGGCTGCTCGAGTCGCTCGAGAGCAACTACCTGGGCTGGAGCAGCCAGATGGCGCCCGTCATCATGGGCAACCCGGAGCGCCCCGAGCTGGGCCAGGAGCTGACCCACAGCTTCTGCCGCACCGACCCGGACATCGCGCAGCACTTCGCGCGCGTCACCTTCCTCTCGGACAACCGCACGGACCTCGCGCGGGTGTGCACGCCCTCGCTCCTCCTGCAGTGCTCCGAGGACGTCATCGCGCCGCTCGCGGTGGGGCAGTACCTGGAGCGCCACCTGCCGGGCAGCGAGCTGCACGTGCTGAAGGCCACCGGGCACTGCCCGCACCTCAGCGCGCCCGAGGAGACGGTGGAGGCGATGCGCGCCTACCTCGCGAGGGCCGCGGCTGCATGAGGGACGGCACGCCGCGCCCCGAGCAGGACCCCTTTCGTGCGCTGCGCGAGGAGAGCGCCGAGGAGCTCTACGAGAGCGCGCCCTGCGGCTACGTCTCCACGCTGCCGGACGGCACCATCGGGCGGGTGAACCGCACCCTGTGCGGCTGGCTGGGCGTGGAAGCCGGCGCGCTCGTCGGCCGGCGGCTCCAGGAATTGCTCACGGTGGGCGGGCGCATCTTCTGGGAGACGCACCTCGCGCCCCTGCTCGAGATGCAGGGCTTCGTGAGCGAGGTGCACCTGGACCTGCTCGGAGCGGGGGACGGCGGGCAGCCCCTGCCGGTGCTCGCGAACCTGGTGCAGAAGCGCGACGCGGAAGGAAGGCCGCTGTTCCTGCGCGCGAGCCTCTTCAACATCTCGGACCGCCGCAGCTACGAGCGCGAGCTGCAGGGGGCGAAGAAGCGCGCGGAGGCTGCCGCGCGGGCCAAGGCAGAGTTCCTCTCCATGGTCAGCCACGAGATCCGCACGCCGATGAACGCCATCGTCGGCATCAGCAGCCTGCTGCAGAAGACGGCGCTCTCGCCGCAGCAGCAGCGCTACGTGCGCATCCTCGGCTCCTCCTCCGAGCAGCTGCTCTCGCTGCTCGACAGCATCCTCGACTTCAGCAAGATCGAGAGCGGCAAGGTGGCGCTGGAGGAGCAGCCCTTCGACCTGCGCCAGCTCGCGTTCCAGACGGTGTACGGCTTGAGCGGGCGCGCCGAGGAGAAGCGGCTCGCGGTGAGCGTGGCGGTGGACGAGCGCGTGCCGCACCTGCTGCGCGGCGACGCGGTGAAGCTGGGCCAGGTGCTCACGAACCTGCTGGGCAACGCGATCAAGTTCACCGAGCAGGGCAGCGTGGGGCTCGGGGTGCAGGTGCGCGAGGAGTCCGCGGCGGAGTCGAAGTCGGGCTCTGGGGACGGCGTGCTGCTCGACTTCGAGGTGACGGACACGGGGATCGGCATCCCGCCCGAGCGCGTCGGCGCCATCTTCGAGGAGTTCACCCAGGCGAGCGCGGACATCGGCGTGCGCTACGGCGGCACGGGGCTGGGGCTCGCCATCTCGCAGCGCCTGCTCGCCCTCTACGGCAGCCGCCTGGCCGTGAAGAGCGAGCCGGGGAAGGGCTCCACCTTCTCCTTCAGCCTGCGCCTGCGCGTCGAGCGCGCGCAGGCCCCCCTCGCCGCGGTCCCGAGCGAGCCCGCACCGGTGCAGCGGCTGGACGGCCTGCGGGTCCTGGTGGCCGAGGACAACGAGATCAACGTCTTCATGCTCACCCAGTTCCTGCGCCGCTGGCGCGTGGACTACGACGTGGCGGTGGACGGGCGCGAGGCGGTGGAGCGCGTGCAGCGGGCGCCCTACGACGTGGTGCTGATGGACCTGCGCATGCCGGGGCTGGACGGCTACGCGGCCACGCGCGCCATCCGGCAGCTCGCGGGCGAGCGCTACCGGCACCTGCCGATCATCGCCGTCACGGCGTCCGCGCGCATCGGGCTGGAGGGGCGCCTGGACGAGGCGGGCTTCAGCGACTTCATCTGCAAGCCCTTCCGCCCCGAGGACCTCTTCGCGAAGCTGCAGGTGCACAGCGCGCCGCACCCGCAGGGGGCGCTGCCGCCGCCCGCGCTCGGCGAGGGCGAGGCGATGAGCCTGCCGCGCTTCGACCTGCGCCGCCTGCTCGCGCTCACGGAGGAGGACGCCGAGGCGCAAGGTGAGCTGGCGCGGCTCACCCTGAGCAGCCTGCAGAAGCACCGGCGGGGCCTGCGCGCGGCGCTGCGCAGCGTGAACCACGAGGAGTTCGACTACCACCAGCACAAGCTGCGCGTGACGGTGGAGCTGCTGCAGGCGCACGGGCTGCGCACCGCGCTCGCCCGGGCGGCGCAGCTCTTCGAGGAGCGCGTGGAGGAGCCCCTGCTGCTCGAAGCCGCGGCGCGCGGCATCGAGCAGGAGGTGGACGCCATCTCCGAGGCGCTGCGCGCCGGGGTGGCGTGACCCGCGACGTCGAAGGTCTTGTGAATGGACTCCTCCCGGAACCCGCGGGAGCCGCGGCGCTGCCAGCGATGAACGAGGGCCGTGCAGCCGTGTTGTGGAAGGAAGCCGTGCACACCGGCTTGAGCGGCCTTCTTGGATGCGTCGATGCCTCGAGTGGCACTGCCAGGCGGGCAGCCGCTTCAGACTCTCACGCTGGCGTCGCAGCTTCGCGCTTGCCTCGCAGCCGATTCGAACCAGCGTGGTGTCGTGCGGCACTCTGTGCGGCCTAGAGAGAAGCTGTATCAAACACGCTGACTGCTAGCCCGAAGCGTAGGCTCCCAAAGCGCGGATGCGAAATCTGATCACCGGAACGTCGGCTGCCCTAGGATGCAGCGTGACACCTGTCGGTCCAGGCTGTCAGTGAATACTCGATTTGATGTTATTTAGGTTGTCTGTTAAAGCCGCGACGCTGCGCGGGGTGGCAACACTTCCCAAACCAGCGAGGAGGGGAGTGTGCGGAACTTGAGACGGCACGGCTTTGTGCAGGGATGGCTATTAGCGGCAGTGCTGCTGCTGGCGTGCGAAGGAGGCGGGGGCGGGGGCGCGGCGCCGGGGCCTGCGCCCCTCTCGGAGCACCGGTTCAGAGAGACTGCTAGCAACAGGCTCGAGGTAGGAGAGTCCTGTGCTGTAGGCGGTGGTCCTTCGTGTCTGTCTGGCCTTTGTGGGCACTTCGAGCCCGAACCTGACAAGGGCTGGCTTTGTACATCGCGCTGCGCTCCGCAGGACCAAGGGCAGTGCCGCTCTGGATGGAGTTGCCAGCAGGTTGTTCCGACGAGCGATGGATGGATGTGTGTGCCCCGACCCATCGAGAGTTCTGCCAACCCGTAGCGCTCACCTTGACTTCTCCGACCGCGCGCCCAAGCACCCGAGTGTTGAGCCCCAATGGCGCGACTAGGCGGCACTCCCAGTTGCCCTGTGTCTTCTTCGAGGTCGATGTGACCGTTGCTCGCCAATTCCATGTCTCGCGAATGCACCTCATCCGTCTGAGGATGCTACTTGTTGCCTTCGCCTGTTTATTTGTGGCCGGGAGAAGTTGGGCCCAGGTGAACTATTGCGAAGGGAAGGTTTCGGACTGCCCAGAAGGGCCGGTTTATTGGTTTTGGAGTTGTCCGTGCGACGGCAGTGAATGCAACAACACAGGGTTTTCGTGCGGAAACGACAAGTTTGGGTGTACGCCTGCTGCCGCAGTTGGCTTGGTCGGTAATAGTTGCGCGTCGGTATGCGTGTATGGAAGTGACTGTACGGCACCAAATGGCTGCCTCGGCTCATGCCAGATGGACCCCTCCTACAAGGTCACTTGGCGGGTCGAGGCCGACGGCAGCCTGCACGGGTACCAAAACCAACCGCCGACCACGTACTGCAAGCCGAAAAGCGAGCTGTGTGCTCCTGTTGAGGCGCTCGCAGATTGCTCGGATGGGAAGTGTGCCTGCGATGGCAAGGGTCGTACGGCCTACGTAACAGACCCAGTGAGTGCCTACTCGGGTCGCAGCCTGCTGCTCGAGGACGACGCCGACGTCGTAGGCGGTGTGGCCGGGCCGCTGAAGTTTAGCCGCACCTATAGCTCGTCTGCCGATGCTTGGGCCTCGAGCGATGTGGTGACAGGCGCACCTACGCCTTTCGGCTCAAGTCCGAGCAATGCCAGATCGCTTCACTGGTGGCACTCGTATTACAGCGCCGTCTACTTCGAGGGCAGCGAATGGGCACTGCGCCAGCCGACCGGCCATCTGCTCCGTTTTGTGCCCTGTTCGGGAACCCCCTGTACGACCCAGGCCGCAAGCGGCAATGCCGATGCGAAGGAGCGGCTTCAGCGCACGGCCGCGGGATTCCTTCTCTTGAAGGCCGACGGTCAACGCTATGTTTACGAGTCGGGTTGGGCCGCCTCCGGCCAGTCCGTCAGTCGCTACTTTCTTACTCGCATTGAGTCGCGTAGCGGTCAGCCCATTGCCACTCTCACATACGCACTGCCGCGCGATGCGCTGGGGGCGCTACTGAGCTGCCCTACCAGTAACACGCCGGCCGTGCCGTATCTGTCGCACGTCCAAGGGACTGCCGGTGGTTTCTCTTTCACGTATCGCAAGGTGGGTACTGCGTGTGTCTTAGGGCAAGTGCTTCTCGACGGAGATCCCACCCCTGCCGTCGCCTATGCCTACGCAGTAGATGGCAGTGGTACTGAGCAGCCCGGCTTGTTGGCGAGCGCCATCACGGCCAGCACCAGTCGCTCGTATGCCTACAGCGCTTCAGCTTTCACCGCATCTGTGGGCGGACTACCAGTCGTAAAGCATGAGTACAACTCCGCGGACGGCACCGTCACGAATGCGGTGGGCGGCGGAGAGGCGTGGACGATGTCCGAGGCAACGCTCACGGCGTGCCAACCTGGCAGTGACTGTGGCGGCCGGAAGCCTCATGCGCGCGCCATGGTGGACACCGACGCCGGCACCGGTGATGGCCGGGACGCTGTTTCCGCCCTCACTCGCGTGGTTGAAACTCTCCCGCCAGGCGCCGTTACGCAGGAAGCTCGCCTCTACCAGACGACAGACAGCTGTGACGGAGGCGCGGCCTGCAGCCCTGGCAGTGAGCGCTACGAGTGGGCGTCCGCCGACGGCGGCCTCCCCGGACGTCTCGTCGGACACAAGGACAAGCGCGGCAACTGGGAGGCGTACCAGTACGCCATGGGGGGGCCTGCGGACGGCGGCACCCCGCAGCTGGAGAAGCGCAAGGTGCTGCGCGGTGCGCTGAGTCCGGACGGCGATGGCGGTGTCGAGGAGACTGCCTACGAGTACTCGTACGGACCCAACGATGAGCAGCGTCCGGCGCGCGAGCTGCGCAGGAGCACGGTGGATGCCTCCGTCACGGTAAGCACGACGTATGGCTACGACAGCGCCGGCCGGCAAAATGCAGTCATCCGGATGGGATACACGTCCACCAGCGTGGAGAATGGGGACGCCGGCACCCCGGTGCCGCCGTCCGTGCACTACCTCGGCACCTTCACGGACTACGACTCTCAGGGCCGCGCAACCCGCGTGCGTGGCCCCTGCTACGTCGACAGCACCACCGCGTCCGGCTGTCCCGCGACGGATGCGCCGCGCACCGAGTACCGCTACTACGCCGACACGGCCGCAGGCCCGCTGCGCAACCGCCTCGAGTGGATGCACGTGTATCCGCAGGGAGACGCAGGGACGCCGCTGTCGACGCATTACAAGGCGTACGACGCGCGCGGCAGCGCGACGCAAGTCGAGGATGCGAACGGCGTCACCACCTACCTCACCTACGTGAATGGCCAGGTGGCCACGCGCAGGGTGGGCAGTTCCACGGCCCCGGCCACCACCAACACGTACGAGAACGGCCACCTCACCTCGGTGCAGTACCCGGCGGGCAACTTCGCGGTGTACTGCTACCGCGCGGGGACAACCTCTTCGTGCACCGGCGGCACTCCCACGGACAAGCTTCAGTGGAAGGCGAAGGCTGGGGCGGCCGACGGCAGCGGCTGGGCAGAGCGCGTCGTTTACTCCTATTGGCCGGATGGCACGGTGAAGCAGGAGAGCTACCAGGTGTCCAACGCAGGCACCGCTGAGACGCGCCGCGTGGTGCGCTACGCGGCCGACGCCCACCGGCGTCCCACCTGGCAGGGGGCGGGTGACGCCGATTTGCCGGCGGCCCTCGCAGCGACGAAGTCCTACGACGGCGCGGACAACCTCACGGGCGTGGGCCTCGCCTTCAATGCGCCGCCGGCCCTGTGCAACGTGGACCCGGCGACCGGCATGCCGAAGGGCAACGTGGACCCGGCGACCGGCATGCCGAAGGCTAAGGAAGAGCGCTGCAGCGCCCTCGCCTACGACCGGGCGAACCGCCTTGAGAGCGTTACCGAATACCCTAACGCGGGCACGTCGCAGCGTACCCTCTTCACCTACGACGCCCAGGGCAACGTCTCGGGCGTCAAGGTGGGTTGCGCGGAGAGTGACAGCTACGCGGACTGCACGCAGCCCGCGGCGACGTACCTCCACGACGACTTCGGCCGCATCATCCAAGTCTCGCTGCCAGACGCCTCGGGCCCCGTGCGCTACGTCTACGACGCGCGGGGCAACATGGTGGAGAAGCAGACGGCCGCCATGGCCGCCATGCCCCCCACGAAGCCGGAGGCCGAGTACCTCGCCTATAGCTATGACTCCCTCGGGCGCCTCAAGCGCGCAGAGCGGCGCGCGGTAGGCTCCACGGCGGCCCCGACGCTCCTCTATGCCTTTGGCCACGACTCAGAGGGGACAGTGCCCGCAAACTGCGCCGCGCTGGACGTAGCAACTGCGCGAACGCAGGGCCGGGTGCGCTACCAGTCGGACTCCTTCGGCACCACCTGGTACCGCTATGATGAGGAGGGCCGCGTCCTTGCCGAGGTCCGAGTGCGCACCCGCGCTACCGCGTGCAGCGGTCTCAATACCCTCTACACGTACACCGCCAACGGCAGCCTGCAGAGCCTCACCTACCCCTACGGCCGCACCGTCACCTACCAGTATGGCCTGGGAGGCAATGCGGACCGCATCACCGGCGTGCAGGTAGCCTTGCGCGGGGGCTCCGGTTGGACGACGGAGCAACTGCTGAGCGGCGTGCGTTGGGAGCCCTACGGGAGCCTGCGCGGTTACACCCAGCACCACACGGCGACGGGCACTACCAGCACGGTGGAGTACGCGCTGGGCAAGAACTCAGCTACTTCCGTCAGCACCTGCACGCCCAACACGGCACCGCTCGATGGCACCGGCCGTATTCAGGCGCTGCGCGTGTCGACCGGCGACGCGGGTACCTCCGCGGGTGACATCTACCAGCGCGCCTACGGCTGGACGGCGGACCAGGTGACGAGCTCCGCGACGTGCGTGCTGCAGGGAACTGCCCACGTAGAGAGTTTTGACTACGACCGCACGCTGCGACTCACCTCGGCAACCCGCATGGCTGGCAGCGCGGGCGCGTACGCCTCCCGCGTCTACGCCTATAACAAGCGTGGACTGCGCACGAGTGGCACCGTTGAAGATGGGGCTGCCGTGGTTCCGACGTACGCGCCTACGCCCCTTGTGGACCGGCTTCTCTCGGTGACCAGCGGCAGCCCAGGCTCTCTCTGGGGCTATAACTATGCGTACGACGCAGATGGACGCGCGCTCATAAAGATTTGGGGGCCCTCCGACACCGGCCCAGGCCTCTTCTCGGTTGGATTCGAGTACGGCCCGAGCGCCTCCGTTGCAACGGATACCGTCTTCCGAGCGGTGTCTGTAGGCGGCGCTTACTACAACTACTTTTATGACGCCCGGGGGCGCCGGCGCCTGAAGGAGAGTCCGACGGGGGAAAAGAACGAATTCTTCTACGACACCGGACACCAGATGCTGACGGACGTGGGCCCGACTTCGCCTTTCGTGCCGACTTCCTCCCAAGAGGCAGGTAACGACCCACCTTCGACTTTCACGGCGGAGGACTACGTCTGGCTCGATGGCCGACCGGTGGCCCTGGTGCGCAGCGTGCTCGACTCCGGCTATGTGCAGCAGTCGGACGGGTTTGGGCGCTGCGCCCGCAACTGGGACGCCGCCCCATGTGGCGTCTACTTCATCGTGACCGACCCGCTCGGCAAACCCGTGCTGATGCTCGACTCGAGCCGTCGGGTGACAGGCGTAGGCGAGTATGACCCCTTCGGCCACGTCAATCGCGTCGCCGTGCGCGCCGAGTCCCCTCACCCGTTCGAGCAGGGGGCGCCTGCGATGCCGCTCGCCACCCTGACGCAGCCCACCGGCAGCCCGCAGCTTGCGCAGCGGCAGCGCGTGCTGCTGCACACGCTCGACCTCGCCAACAACTCGGTGGACATCTCGTACGTAACACAGGCCGGCCCGCAGACGCTGACCATGCAGGGCCGCGGGCTCGGGCACGTCTGGTCGGATTGGTACTACCCGGAGACCGAGACAACAAATGTTTCAGTGGGGGACGGCTGCATCGAGGTGTGTGGTGGATTCGATTGCTACGAGCAGTGCGAGTCATCCCCTCCAGTGGTCATCCCGCCTGAAGGCGTGGTGATCGAAGGCTACGAGTACCAGCGCTTCCAGATAGGCGCGCAGCCCTTTTGGACACCCCTCCGCTTCCCCGGGCAGTACCACGACGCCGAGACCGACCTCTTCGAGAACTGGAACCGCTACTACGACCCGAGCATCGGGCGGTATCTGCAGCCGGAGCCGATGGCTAAATTGGACCCTAAGGCGTCCGCTTGGCCGACTTATGCCTACTCGAAGAGCAATCCCGTCAAGAACACGGACCCTACTGGGCTGTTCAAGGTGAGCAATCCATACGAATGTTCTAACTGGAACGCTGCAGAGTGGCTCGCTCTGAAGTGGGCTGGCTGCCTGCCAGATGGAACAACCGACACATCCTGTCAATGCCAGTCGGCACTCGCTGCGTGCAACGGGGATGGCCTCTGCGATGTTTGTGCCGTGCTTCGTCGTGGCACTGGCCCGGATGCCTATTTTGATGATTTGGGGTTGATTCCGCGAGGATACCCAATGTTTACGGCACCGACGGGCCTGTACGGTACGCGGGCTGCAGAGAGCACGATAGGGTGGCTCTCGTACACCTTCAACGATCACATGTGCGAAGACTCGTCATACATCTTCGATTTGGCCTCGACTATCCTACATGAAGCGACCCACGCGTGTAGCTACACTGGAGTGCGTGGGTCGAGGGATACAAACACGTCGCAAGCTTTCTTCTTTCCGCCCGCTTCCGGTTGCTCGGCGCAGGAGTTGGAGGCCAAATGCATGCCCAAGAAGCGGTGGTAGCTAGAACGCATCGTATGATTAGCCTTCTCGTTGCTGCCACTCTCGGGGTTGCTCTGGGGGCATCCTGGAGCATCATCCGAGTCGTGCACCGCGGCTACCGTGTGGACACGAATCAAGCAGGGTGTGCTGTCGCGGTGGCCGAGGAGATTCATTTCCTGGGAGTCCGAACACGAACGACTGAACACGTGGAGTGGGTGTCGTGCGGCAAGTCTGGAAAAATCAGTGATCTCGATACGTTTTACTGTGCTTGCCAAAGGTGACGCATTTAAGGCTGCCGCCTGACAGCGGATTCGCGAGTTCGCCTCCAGTCAGCAATGTCTGGTCGAATTGGTACGAGCCGACGGGCTCCTCCGTGGACGTCACCCTCGTGCGCCCGAGCCAGTCGCCCCCGCCCCCTTCCGATTGCCCAGTCGTGTGCAATGACCTCTGGTGTTGGTCGGACTGCGGGACTTCAAGCATGGCGGCATCGCGGACGATGGCGCTAGGTTGTGTCTGGCGGATGCCTAAACCGGCATTGATCGTCGGTTCAAGCATCGTTCGAGGAGAAATTCCCCTCGGAGCTGAGCGCCGCGCGACGACGTAAACAGGCGCGGATGGCGGCTGAAACGATCCGTCAGACACTGCCTAGGGGCGGCCGCTCCTAAACAAGACATGGCTTTCCAGACGACGGCGCTGGAGTCCGCTGCGCCTCAGCAAGGTGTGGTGCTCGCCGCCTATGAATACCAGCGCTTCCAGCGGGGCGCGCAGCCCTTTTGGACGCCCCTTCGCTTCCCCGGCCAGTACCACGACGCCGAGACCGACCTCTTCGAGAACTGGAACCGCTACTACGACCCCAGCATCGGGCGGTATTTGCAGCCGGAGCCGATGGCGGCGGTGGATTCCAAGGCAGGGGCGTGGCCCGCGTACGCGTACGTGAAGAACAACCCTGTGAAATCCAGTGACCCGACAGGCCTCTACACCCTCGACCCTAGGGCCACCTGCGATAACTGGGGACCTGCACTGAAGCGTGCGAGGGAGGTAATGGGCTGTGATGCCGGCAGTCAGTGCAATTCTGAGTGCAAACCGCCATGCAACATCTGCGAGTATCTCAAGGACGGTACGCTTCCGATCGTCTGGGTTGCCAGAAAGGGGGAGCTGGGACAGGACTACGGTGGAAACGGACCGTCCAACGTTCTTCCCGGCGGCGTCGGAGTCGCCTTCAATTCATACTGGTGCGACGGAACTACCCCTCTAGCCAAAGAGATTCTCGCTCAGGCGATGGTTCACGAGGCGTTTCATGTGTGTAAATATCTTCAGGGGATCGACATTTGGGCGACGAATGATAGCTGGTTGCGATTGAGCGAAAACATCAATCTTGGTCCAGCAGATCCGAAGGACATCACCGATCGGTGCTTTAAGGGGAAGTGAGTAAATGATGCGCACCATCGTGTTGATTGCGGCGCTCGCTCTCGCTGGCGCCACAGCATGCGGAACGCCATCCGCGGACTCAGTTCCACATGAGGGTAGTTGCCGCCGTGATTCCGACTGCGCGTCTGGCCTCAAGTGTCAGAAGAATCGGCCGCAATTTCTAGCGCTGTTCCGCAAAGGAACGTGCGCTCCAGTCTGTGAGTCCGATATAGACTGTGGCGAGGGACGGACCTGCGTGCGGCTCGAGCAATTGCTGTACGGCGCGTGTTTTAGCGCGCCCGATCGGCGTGGCATCCCCTAGCTGCGGTGCCCATGGCGTTGGACATGTAGGAAAGGGCCCTTGGGCGTGCGACGTCGATGCAGAAGCCCTGAGGGAGGGAATTGGGGTGAGTGAAGTCGGCGGCGCATAACGTGTTCCTTTCGCCCCACCCAGCTGCTCCGAGGGGCTCACCCAGCCAAATCTCAGGCAGGGTTTTGCCCCGCCGAACGACGAAGGGTGCGGGTCGGCACTTTGAGGGCCATGGCGATCTCCCGCCAGCTCCGGCCTTGCTGACGGAGCCTGTGGACTTCATCGAGGTCCACCTCTCGCTTCGGGCGTCCCAGCGCCTTGCCACTTCGCGTCTTTCCTGTCGCCTTCACCCGCGCAATTCCCGAGCGCACGCGCTCACGAATCAGCTCGCGCTCGAACTCGGCCAGCGCTGCGATGAGGTGAACGAGCAGCCGACCGGTGGGCGTGGTGAGGTCGATGCTCTCGCGCAGGCTGATGACAGCGCAACCGCAGGCGGCCAGCTCGTCGAGGAGGACGAGGAGATCTCGCAGGCTGCGTCCGAGACGGTCGAGACCGAAGACCATCACCTGACGCACCTCGCCCGCGCGAGCGGCCCGCTTGAGGGCATCCAGCGCAGGACGGCTGGCCTTGGCACCTGAATGCCCGAGGTCGATGAACTCACGAGGGGCGGTCCACCCACGGGCCTCAGCTGCGCGGCGGAGGGCATGGAGTTGCGCCGCGCCGTCTTGGTCGGCGGTGGAGGTGCGGATGTAGAGCGCGTACGTGGAGAGTGCGCTCATGCGGACCCACGGGCTGGCACACGGTGAGGAGGTCGCCGACCCAGAGCACGTCGCCGGGCTCGATGAAGTCGAAGACGTAGCTCAGGGACATCGCGAGGCTATTCGTCTCGGTGGTGTTCTTGCGCCGCAGGGCTCGCATGGCGCTCAGCTCGCGAGCGATCTCCACGCTCCGCCAGCCCATGGCTCTCAAGTGCGCGCGGCGCGCGCAGCACTCGGCGGCGGAGGGCATCTCGCCGGCCCAGACGTCGAAGTACTCGGTGCGACGGAGGCCGGTGACGCGGGGCAGGGTAAGCAATCGGCAGGTTCCTCCGGCCCACCTGAGTAACGCTCCGCGAAGGCTAGGGGCCTGCGGTTGCCAGTGTCGGGGACCGATGCCCCCACCTGCACAAGCTGCGCGTGACAGTGGAGCTCCTGCAGGCGCACGGGCTGCGCACCGCGCTCGCCCGGGCGGCGCAGCTCTTCGAGGAGCGCGTGGAGGAGCCCCTGCTGCTCGAGGCCGCGGCGCGCGGCATCGAGCAGGAGGTGGACGCCATCTCCGAGGCGCTGCGCGGCAGCTGACCGGTTGCAGATGCAACCCAGTGGCAGGTGGCAGGAATTTCGCGCGCGCTGATGCGGCGCGTCGTGCTTCAGTCGACAAAACCGCGCCATCTTCCTCCCCCTTGGGGCCGTGCAGCTCGGCCCGGGAGGAGGCACCGTGAGACGCACCGCGAGGACGTGCGCGCGCAGCCTGGGGCTCGCGCTGTTGTGGGGGTGGTGTCTGGCAGGGGCGCTGCCTGCGCATGCGCAGCAGGCCGCGTCACCGGACCTCATCGACGACTACACCACCTACAGCTACGCGAAGATCGCGGACTTCACCCCGGCGGTCCTCCCGGTGACGCGCACCTTCCCGCGCAACATCAAGAGCCTCAAGCTCACCATCGTCGGCGGCTCCGCGGACGACCTGGGCTACGTGGGCGGCATGCTGGTGACCACCGTGCCGGGCTGCAGCCGGGGCGTCGGCCAGGTCGCCTCGCCGGTGGACGTCACGAGCCAGGTCGCGGTGAGCGGCAACACCGCGTCCTTCACGCTCACTGCCATCGAGACCTGTTGCTGCTACACCGGCTGGGGCGGGGCCAGCTTCCACTGGCAGGTGGAGCTCGAGCCCGCGTGCAACGAGCAGCTGTGCAGCGCGCAGTGTGCTCCCGGCACGCCGGATCTGGTCCCCTCGACGTCGCTGTCGTGGAGCAGCAAGCACACCGTGTCGTGCGGGCCGCTGGGCGGCGATGCGGGTGCCGGCATCAAGTTCAAGGGCGCGGGCAGCTTCGACCCGGCCCAGTGCGCGGGCGGCTGCAAGTCCAAGGGCAAGGGCTCCGGCCAGTTCGATGCCGAGCTGTACGCGTGCGGCATCACCGCGACGGCGAGCGGGGCGGTCGAGTACGAGCAGAGCTCCACCTTCGAGAAGTCGTGCAACATGGACGCCTGCGGCATGCAGTGCGACCCCAACCGCTACTGCACCGACGCGAGCAGCGTCTTCAGCGGCAAGGTCGAGCAGAGCGAGTCGGTGAAGACCTTCGCGCTCAAGAACCGCGTCTTTTCGCGCGGCAGCCGCAGCTTCGGCGTGAGCGGGAGCTGCGAGGCGAAGCTGAAGTTCAGCGGCGGGGTGAAGGGCGGCGCCAAGAGCCAGGAGAACCATGGGTCCGCGAACGCCGCGTGCCGCACCTGCACGGGCGGCACCGGCGAGGCGAGCCTCGAGGGCGCCGGCTCCGGCGGCTGCAAGGTGGACGTGAGCGTGGGCAGCCACAAGCTTGCACTCGACTGCAAGGACTGCATGGAGCTGAAGCTCGCCACCACGTTCAAGGGCTCGCGCGACGACTGCGGCGGGGATGGGGCGCAGAACTGCGCCGGCTCCTCGGTCACGGCGTCGGCGAAGGCCGGGCTGCCCAAGGCCTGCCGCACCTTCTTCGGGATGCGGGTCAAGGCCAACTACGACTGGAAGTTCGACCTGACGTGCGCGGGCGACTCGTGCGGCCAGGACTTCGCGTGCACCCCCAAGGCGGATGGCTCGGCGAAGCTGTCCATCGACTACAACACCAAGTGCTAGGGCAGCTCCCGAGGACCGCGACCATGAACGCTCCCTTCCGCTACGCCCTTCCGCTGTCGCTCTCCCTGCTCGCGGCCTGCACTGCCACGCAGCCAGAGGACGCCGCCCCCGTTCCCGCCACCCGCGCGCAGGCGCTCGCCCAGGCTCCCAGCCGCGGCTTCAGCTGTGACCCGCTCGAGGTGCGCAGCGACACCGAGCTCGCCACCGTCGAGGGCGCGCCCGCCGATGCGCTGGTGCTGCGCCCCACCGGCGTCGCCTGCCGCTACCACCTGCTCTACCGCGATGGCTCCGGCAAGCAGCACATGCTCAGCCAGTCGCCCGGCATGTACCTGCTCGCCGACGCGCGGGTGCTCGCGAGCGCGGGGCGGCCCGACACCACGCTGGTGTGCGCGACCGACCTGCAGCACGCGCGCGCGGCCGTCCCCTCGGACGAGCCGGGCATCGAGAACCGCGCCATCACCTCCACCGCGGTCATCTGCGCGGCCGCGCGCGACGGCAAGTGGAGTCAGACGAACGCGGTCGTCACCGGCGGCGCGGACTGGGCCGCCTGGGTGCTCGAGGCGGGCGCCGACGAGGCGGACCCGGACGTGTTCTGGGTGCGCTGGACGCGCGACTCCACCTTCCAGCCCCTCGCGCTGGACGACACGGGGCGCCCCGCCGACGACGGCATCTACCGGACGCGCTTCCGGCTCGTGCAGGGCCGGGGGCCGGTGGCGCTCGACACCACGAAGGTCTCGGACGCCACCGTGGAGGTGACGGTGACGGGCGAGGAGTAGCCCACTGCCGCGCTCCGACGGCTCAGGCGTCCGCCGGGGCGCCCGCGTCGGAGCGCGCGCCGGTGCCCGCGGGGCGGCGCTCGCCGTGCAGGTGGCTCTCGAGGAACCAGAGGTCCAGCTCCACCTCGCCCAGAATCTGGGTGAGCAGGTCCACCGTCACCGGGTCCTTGCAGTCCTCGGACTGCTGGATGCCCTCGCGGATGCTCGCGCCGTAGCGGGCGAAGCGCTCGGTGAGGGCGATCATGTGGTCCTCGCCGTTCACCGCCTTGAGGTCGTACTCGGGCAGCTCGCTCGCCTTCGCGGCGAGCCGGATGGTGCCCTGCGCGTAGCCGCCCAACGTGCCCGCGCGCTCGGCGAACTTGTCCGCCTGAAGCCGCGCGTGGTCCGCGAGCTGATCGAAGAGCTCGTGGCGGCTGATGAAGTGCTTGCCGCGGATGTTCCAGTGCGCCTGCTTGATCTGCCAGTGCAGGTCGATCGCGTTGGCGAGCTGCGTGTTCAGCATGTCGGTGAGCTCCTCGCGCGCTTCGGACGGGAGGTTCACGTGGCTGGGGAATTTCATCGGTCGCTCCAGAGGGTGAGGGCGGGGGTTCGGGTCGAGACCGCGTCGCCCCTACAGGGTGGCGACGCGCCCCCGGTGCGCCAACCAACCCGGGCCGAACCTTGGACGCGGAAGCCCGCCTGCCCGGCGAGCCGGTTGACGCGCTGCGCCAGCGGCTCTATGCCCCCGGAGATGCGCTCAGCCCTCGCCTTCCTGGACCGCGTGCGCGCGGTGTCCCCGCGTGCCGCGAACCTGCTGCTCTCCACCGCGGTGCCGCAGGTCATTCCGTCGGCCGCCGGGCTGGGCTTGAGGGTGGAGGAGCTCTCGGACGCGCGGGCGCGGGCCTCGCTGCCGCTCAAGCGCCGCACGAAGAACCACGTGGGCAGCGTCTACTTCGGCGCGCAGATGACGCTGATGGAGATCACCATGGGCCTGGTGCTCTTCCGCCACTTCCCACCCGGCCCCTTCGGGATGCTGGTGAACCGCGTGGAGGCGGACTTCCACGCCAAGGCGAAGGGGCGCGTGGTCGCGGTGTGCGAGCCGGGCGAGAGCGTGTCCGCAATCTCCCGCGCGCTCGCGGACTCGGGCCGCGCGGAGGTGTGGGTCACCGTGCGGCTGCTGGACGCCGCGGACGAGCGCCCCATCACCACGGCGCGCTTCCTCGCGGCGGTGCGGAAGTTCGAGAAGTAGAGGCGCTCAATCCCTCACCCTGACCCTCTCCCAGAGGGCAGGGCGAGCGCATCTAACTGAAAGAGATTCTGGGCACTTGGCTGTTGGCGTCCGATGGGGCGAAAGCGGCTGAGTGCACAGCGAGTCGTCGAGTTGGTGGCGCGCAACTTCAAGGTGTTGAAAGACAGGCGGGTGGAGCGCACGAAGCGACACCCCCTGCTCAACGTCCTGGTGCTGGCGCTGTGCGGCGCCGTGTGTGGCGCGGACGGCTGGGATGAGCTCGCGCTGTTTGCGAAGTCCAAGCGCGCACTCTTCAGCAAGGTGCTGCCCCTCGCGCAGGGCACGCCCAGCGCGGACACCTTCCGCCGCGTCCTCAGCAGCCTGCACCCGGCGCGCTTCGAGGAGTGCATGCGCGCGTGGGTGGCCGCACTCGCCGAGGAGTTGGCGGGGCAGGTGGTGGCGCTGGACGGCAAGGCGGTGCGCGGGGCCCTCTCGCGCGCAACCTCCGGCGCCCTGCGCCCCTTGCACCTCTTGCACGCGTGGGCGGCGGAGCAGGACTTGCTGCTGGGGCAGGTGGCGGTAGCGGGCGCGCCGGGGGAAGTCGCGGGCCTGCCCGCCCTCATCGGGCTGCTGGACGTGCAGGGCGCGGTGCTGACGGCGGATGCCAACGGGTGCACGGGCGACGTCGCGGCCGCGGCGCAGGAGGCCGGCGCCGACTACGTGCTGTGCCTCAAGGGCAACCGCGAGAAGCTGCACGGGCACGTCGTCGCCCTCTTCGAGGCGGCAGGGCCGCACCCCGCGGGCACGCACGTGACACACGCCGCGGGCCACGGGCGCGAGGAGGTGCGGCGCGTCTCCGCGCTGCCCCTCACCGACTGGCCCCTGAAGGGGCCGCGCTGGACGGGCGCGGGCACCTGCGTGCGCGTGGAGCGCCACCGCGGCGGCGGCGTCGGGGCGAGCCTCGAGGTGCACTACTACCTCACCAGCCTGCCGCCGGACGCGGCGCGCCTCGCCCACGTCATCCGCACCCACTGGGGCGTGGAGAATGGCCTGCACTGGGTGCTGGACGTCGCCTTCAACGAGGATAGGCGCCGCATCCGCGACGCTGCGGGCGCGCAGAATTTCGCCGCCCTCTCGCGCCTCGCCCTCGCGCTGCTCAAGCGCGAGGCCAGCCTCAAGGCGGGCATCGCCGCCAAGCGCAAGAAGGCAGGCTGGGACGACGCCTACCTCCTGCAGGTGCTCAGCGCTGGAATTGCTGAAGTTTAGATGCGCTCGCCCTGCCCAGAGGGAGAGGGGACACTCGGGAGAGGGGACCTACAGCCTCGAGACGACAGGGGGCCGCTGCTCGGCCTCCTCGAGCATGAAGTCCACCACCGAGCGCCAGGTGCGCTCGAAGCCGAAGCGGCGGAAGCCCGAGCCGCTGATGAGCCAGTCCACGTGCGGCGGCGCGTGGCTGGGCTCGTCGAAGTGGCCGATGACGTCCAGGTGGTCCGCGTTCACCGCGGCGATCACCTTGCCGTAGGGCTGCGAGCGCGTGGGCACGATGCCGTCGCTGTCCTCGGGGCGCGGCAGCTTGCCGTAGGCCTTGAGCAATACGGCGGACTGTTCGGGCTGCAGGCGCGGGAAGTCCAGCTCCTTGAGCCTTCCTGCGCGCCCGTAGAAGAGCGAGAAGATGCTGTGGGTGAGCTGCGCGTAGGGGTCCAGCCCCGCGCTCAGGCGCCCGCGCAAGGAGGGCGGCCGCGCGCGCGTCACCACGCTGCCGTAGCGCACGCCCGGGCGGTCCGGCGTGGCCGCGTTGAACAGGTCCATGTTCTGCGGCGTGAGCTGCGGGATGAGGCTGGTGTCCGAGCCCACCTCCTTGAAGAACTTCACCAGCGCCTCCTGGCGGTCCTTCGAGAAGTCGCTCAGCAGCTGCCCGAAGAGCTGGTCCAGCAGCGTCTGGCGCCAGCCCAGCTGGTCGTCCGCCTTGGCGAGCAGCCCGCCGAAGCGGAACACCACCGAGAGTGGCAGGCGCCCGAAGCGCAGCGCGTACACGGTGAAGAGGCTGGTCAGCTCGAGCAGCCGGTGGCCGAAGAAGCCGAGGAAGAAGGACGCGAGCGGCGTGCCCACGTGCGGCGTGGCCACGCACACCACGCTCTTCACCTTCTGGGCCCAGGGCTCCACGTCCAGGCCCTCGCCCAGGCGCGCGCCCGGAGTCACCAGCAGGCGCGCATCCAGCCCGCCGGTGGAGTGGCCGATGAGGTGAATCACGCTCTCTTCATCCGGCCCCTCGGGGGTGCCGCTCGTCTCCTTCAGCGAGGAGAGCAGGTCCGCGGCGCGCGCGCGGATGGAGGCGGTGGGGTGGCTGAGCACCGTGTGCACGCGGGCCTCGAGCCCACGGCGGCGCAGCTCCTCCTCGAGGAAGTCGCGCACGTGCCCGAAGTACACGAGCTCGCCCAGGTTCGCGAAGCCGAAGAATCCCGGGACGAGGTAGACATGGTGCTTCTTCGCCATCGTGGGGTCGCACCCTAACCGGTGTCGGGCCGCGCTGCGTCATCCGAAGATGACGCGCCCGCTCGGCCGCTTCGTGCAGCTCCCACACTGCGGCACACGTGGACGCTAGAGTGCCCGCTCATGGCACCGCTCACGCTCGTCGTCGGCTCGAAGAACTACTCCTCCTGGTCGCTCCGCCCGTACCTCGCGCTCGCCCACACCGGGCAGCCCTTCGAGGAGGTGGTCATCGCGCTCGACGCGCCGGACACCGCGGCGAACATCGCGCGCCACTCGCCGAGCGGGAAGGTGCCGGCGCTGCGCCACGGAGAGCTCACGGTGTGGGACTCGCTCGCCATCTGCGAGTACGTGGCGGAGCTCTTCCCCCAGGCCGGGCTGTGGCCGAAGGACGCCGCGGCGCGCGCGGTGGCGCGCAGCGTGAGCGCGGAGATGCACTCGGGCTTCCTGGCGCTGCGGCAGAACTGCCCCATGAACATCCGCGCGCGCAAGCCGGGGGTGGGGCTGCAGGCGCCGGGCGTCGCGCAGGACATCGCGCGCATCCAGCAGCTGTGGCGCGAGTGCCGCACCCGCTACGGCGCGGGCGGCCCCTTCCTCTTCGGCGCCTTCAGCATCGCGGACGCGATGTACGCGCCCGTGCTCCACCGCTTCGTCACCTACGGCGTCGCGCTGGACGCGCAGCTCTCCGCGTACCGCGACGCGGTGCTGCAGCTTCCCAGCATGCAGGCCTGGACGAAGGCCTCGCTCGCCGAGCCGCCCGTGGGCAAGTACGAGTAGCTAGAGCCCCAGCTCCGTCAGCTGCGCCTCGAAGGCGGGCGCGGTGGTGAAGAGGCGGCCGCGGATGCCCAGCGCGTCCGCCGCCGCCACGTACTCGGGGATGTCGTCGAAGAAGGCCGCCTCGTGCGCCTCGCAGCCCGCGCGCGCGAGCGCCTCGCGGTAGATGGCGGGCTCGGGCTTCACGCTGCCCACCTCGCAGCTGAGCACCAGCGCGTGGAAGCGCTCGAGCACCGGCAGCAGCGGCTTCAGGTACTGCACGTGCAGCACGTTGGTGTTGCTCAAGAGCACCACGCGCACCTGGCGCACGAGCCGCTCCACGCGCGGCAGCACCGCGCGGTGGAGGGTGAAGTGGCAGTTCCAGAGGCTGAAGAACTCGTCCGCGGGCAGGCTCACGCCCAGCGCGCGGCACACGTCCTCGCGGATGCCCTCGCCGTCCAGCTCGCCGCGGTTCGCCGCCGTCCAGCCCGCGCCCATGAGCCGGCGCTCGGCCTCGTCGGGGGCGAGCCCCGCGCGCGCGCCGAGCCTGCGGAACAGGAGCCCGTTGTCGTGGAAGGCGAGCACGTTGCCCAGGTCCAGCAGCACGGCGCGCGGAGGGGGGAATGCGGTCATCGCAAGGGGTCCACGGGGCGGCCGGTGTGCTCTCTGCCGAGGCCGCCCCGGGCCCGGGTCAGGAGATGGGGATGCGCCCGTGCAGCTCGCGCTCGGGCACGTGGGTGAAGTCGGAGTTGAGGTCCATCACCACGCGCTGCTGCACCTTCTGGCTCAGCTCGCGGCGCAGCATACCGAGGAAGCCCGGAGGCGCGGCGATGACGAGCTGCTCGAAGGCGTGGCTGTCCACGCCGCGCTCGAGCCGCGCGGAGAGCTCGCGGGCGAAGCGGCTGAACTCCACGCTCTTGCGCACCTGCGGGTCGTTCTCCGGCTGCGGGCCGTGCAGGGTGCCGGCGTTGGGGTTGTCGCGCTGCTCCAGCAGGTCACCCGCGTGGGCCCGGCTCTCCTCGTGGAAGAAGTCGTCGATGAGCTTCCAGTCATCGCCGGTGGCGTCCGCGGAGAAAAGCCGCGCGCGCGAGGCGTTTGCCACCAGAATCCACAGTTTGTCCGACATGGGGTGCTCGCTCCTGAGGGCTGAGGGAAGGCTGCCGAGGCAGGGCCGGCGCGCGTGCTGTCTGCTGCCACTGCCACGCGCGCCGCTGCCTTGAAGCTAGGCATGGGGCGCGCGGACGTGAGGGCAGCGCGGCAACCTCGGCCCGGGCCGCGCCCCTCCTCCAGCGAGCAGGCGGGCGGGCCCCCGGCGAGAGGGAGCGACACGCCCGCAGGCCCTCCGGGCGGGCTGCTCGCGGTCGGCCAGGACCCTCGCCCGCAAGAGGGCAGCCTCCCCGGCCGCGCGGCACCACATCCCGAGGCCCGGGCGAAGGTGTCGGGACGCGCAGTGGCGTGGACGAGGAGGCTGCCCCTCCTTCCCTTGCGCGCAGCCGGGGACCTTGGATCTCGCCGCGGCCGGGCCTCTCCAGGCTGTGCGGCAGCGAACGTTGACGCGCGGCGCTGCCCGCAGGCCGCCGGCCGTGGCATACCGGGGGCACTTCCCACAGGAGGCGCAGGGTGAGCAACGCGGGTGAGCAGGCAGCGGCGTGGCTGGGCAGCAGGCTCGAGGAGATGGAGGGGGCGCTGCGCGCGCTGGTCGAGGTCAACAGCTTCACCGACAACGTGGAGGGCGGGCGGCGCGTGGGGGCGCTCCTGCGCGAGCTGCTCGTGGTTCCGGGCTTGAGCTGCGAGGTGGTCTCCAGCACGCGCTACGCGGACCACCTGGTGTTCCGCTCCGAGGGGCGCGCGGGAACCGCACCCGTGGCGCTGGTGGGCCACCTGGACACCGTGTTCCCGCCGGGCAAGTTCGAGGGCTACCGCGTGGACGGGGCGCTGCGCCGGGGGCCCGGCGTGCTCGACATGAAGGGCGGGCTCGTCGTCATCGCGTACGCGCTGCGCGCGCTGGCCGAGACGGTGGGGCTCGCGAAGCTTCCGCCCCTGCGCCTCGTGGTGGTGAGCGACGAGGAGGTGGGCAGCCCCGAGGGCCAGGGCGTCATCCGCCGCGCCATCGAGGGCGCGGACGCGGCGCTGGTGTTCGAGTCGGGCCGCCAGAACGACCTCATCATCACCCGGCGCAAGGGCACCGGCGCGGTGAAGGCGACGGCGCACGGCAAGGCCGCGCACGCGGGCAACGCGCACCAGGAGGGGGCCAACGCGCTGTGGGCGCTCGCGCGCTTCATCGACCGCGTGCAGGGGCTCACCGACTACCCGCGCGGCCTCACGGTGAACGTGGGCAAGGTGGTGGGCGGGCAGGGCAAGAACACCGTGCCGGACCAGGCGGTGGCGGACGTGGACCTGCGCTTCTGCACCCGCGCGGACGGCGAGGCGCTGGTGGGCCGCTTCCAGGAGGCCGCGGCCGAGGCCGCCGCGAGCGTGCCGGGCACCCGCATCGAGGTGCAGGGCGGCGTGGCCCGCGAGCCGCTCGAGCGCACCGAGGCGAGCGCCGCGCTGCTGCAGGCCTACGGCGCCTGCGCCCACGCGAGCGGGCTGGGCCACGGCGAGGCCCCGCTGGTGGGCGGGGGCTCGGACGCGAGCACCTCCTCCGCCATGGGCATCGCCTCCATCGATGGGCTGGGCCCGCGCGGCAAGGGCTTCCACACGGTGGAGGAGTTCATCGAGGTGGACACCCTCATCCCCAAGGCCCAGGCCCTCGCGCGCTACCTCGCCTCACGCTGATGCTGTAACTCTCGTCCCCGTCTTCAAACCAGCACCCGGAGTGCACTAGAAGACGGGACCCATGTCCCGTCCGCTCGGTGCCCTCCGCGTTTTGCTGCTCGCCGTCCCGGTGCTCCTCATCGCCTGCTCGGACACGAGCGAGGGCGTGCCCCAGGCCACGGGCTGTGCGAGCGCGGCGGACTGCGCGGAGCCCGGCGCGCTGTGCCTCGTCGGAGGCGTGTGCTGCACGCCCTCGCCCGAGGCCTGCGATGGCAAGGACAACGACTGCGACGGTCAGGTGGACGAGGGCTACGGCCTGCAGACGGACGCGCAGAACTGCGGGGCCTGCGGCCACGCGTGCGCGGGCGGCGAGGCCTGCGTGGCGGGCGCCTGCGTGGTGCGGCGCGAGCAGGCCTGCACCGGCGGCGCCGACGAGGACGGCGACGGGCTCGCCGACTGTGCGGACCCGGACTGCCAGGGGGCTTCCTGCGGCGAGGGCTGCCTCTGCGACGCCGGGGCGAAGCACGAGAGCGCGTGCCGCAACGGGCAGGACGACGACGGGGACGGCCTGAAGGACTGCGAGGACCCGGACTGCCCCGCCACCCACTGCGGCGAGCAGTGCGGCGAGGCTGCGGACTGCCCTGGCTCCGGCGCGGTGTGTGTGCTCCCGCAGGGCGGCGGCACGCCTGGCACCTGCTGCACTCCCAGCGCCGAGGTGTGCGACGGCGAGGACAACGACTGCGACGGCACGCCGGACAACCTCCCGGCCACGTCCTGCTACAGCGGCCCCCAGGAGACGCTGGACGTCGGGGTGTGCAAGGCGGGCACGAGCGTCTGCAACGGCACGGCCACCGTCTGCTCGGGCGAGGTGGTGCCCTCGGCGGAGCGCTGCAACCAGGCCGACGACGACTGCGACGGGCAGGTCGACGAGGGCTTCGACCTCCAGACGGACGTGAACAACTGTGGCAGCTGCGGCCACGCCTGTGCCGCCGGCGACCACTGCTCCGGCGGCGTCTGCTACGCGGCCACCGAGACCGCCTGCTTCGGCGGGGTGGACGAGGACGGCAACGGGCTCATCGACTGCGCGGACCCGGTCTGCAACAACCAGTCGTGCGGGGCAGGGTGCCTGTGCAGCGCCGGTGCGGCCCATGAGACGCAGTGCTCCGACGGCAGCGACAACGATCAGGACGCGAAGAAGGACTGCCTGGACCCGGACTGCAGCGGCCAGAGCTGCGGCACCGGCTGCGTGTGCGCGGGCACGGCACGCAAGGAGACCAACTGTGCCGATGGCGCCGACAACGACGGGGACGGCAAGCGGGACTGCGCGGACTCCGACTGCACGGGGCAGTCCTGCAACGGCACCGGCGGGCACTGCCAGGCCGCTGGCACCTGCAACTAGCGCCCGGAGGCCGCGAGCGAGGGGGTAGGTCTCGCTCCCACCTCATTTGGTGGCCGTGAACGTTTCCGGCGATCCGCAGGCCGGGGGTGGCTTCGCCCGCCGGGCCGGGGGTGTTATGTCCCGGAAGTGCGCTGGTGTAGGGGTGGGGCCCAGCGTCGCGACGAGGACACCCGGGAGGCGTGCCGCATTGCCTACCTCGGGGACGAGTGGAGAGCTTCCTGCCACATGCCTGCTGACGACATCGCCGGAACCGTCCTCTCCGGAGGACTCCTGCCCGAGGGCGCCGAGGGCGCCCCGTCCGGGCAGGCGGCGGCGCGTCCGGGCAACGTCCTGGTGGGCAGCGCCCCGGAGGGAAATGTCCTGGCCGGCAACGTCCTGGCCGGCGACGCCCTGACCGGCAACGCCCTGAAGGAGGCGGGCCTGGGCACCACGGCCAGCCGGGCGCCGGGGGGCAACGGGCTGCGCGAGGGCGAGCTGACGCCCCCCTCGGTGATCGCCGCGGACGCGGTGGAGCTGCCGCAGGTGCAGGTGGGGCAGGTGCTGGGCAGCTACCAGCTCGAGGCGCTGCTGGGCGAGGGCTCCATGGGCCAGGTGTTCCAGGCGCGCCACGTGCGGCTGGACCGGCAGGTGGCGCTCAAGGTGCTGCGGCCCAACCACACCCGCGACAACGCCTTCGTGCAGCGCTTCTTCCGCGAGGCGCAGGCGGTCAACCGCATCAGCCACGAGCACATCGTGGAGATCTTCGACTTCATCGAGGACCGGGCGGCCGGCTGCGTGTACTGCGTGATGGAGCTGCTGCGCGGCGAGAGCCTCGCGCAGCTGCTGGAGCGCGGGCCCCTGAGCCTCGAGCGCATCCAGCGCATCGGCGTGCAGGTGTGCGCGGCGCTGGAGGCGGCGCACCAGGTGGGCGTCGTCCACCGCGACATCAAGCCGGACAACCTCTTCATCAGCCAGCGCCCCGGCCAGCCGGACTTCGTGAAGGTGCTGGACTTCGGCGTGGCCAAGCTGCTGAGCACGCCGGACGTGCGCGGCACGCTGGACGGCACCATCATCGGCACGCCGGCCTACATGTCCCCGGAGCAGGCCGCGGGGCTCCCGGTGGATGCGCGCGCGGACATCTACGCGGTGGGCACGCTGCTGTACGAGATGCTCAGCGGCAAGCCGCCCTTCAGCGGCCAGTCCTTCGGGCAGCTGGTGGTGCAGGTCATCACCCAGCCGCCCCCGCCGCTGCCCGCGCGCCTCGCCTCGGGCGAGCCGCTGCCGCCCGCACTCGCGCGGCTGGTGATGCGCTGCCTCGCGAAGGAGCCGGAGCAGCGCCCCGGGCGCCTCGCCGAGGTGAGCTCCGGGCTGCTGGGCCTGCCGCCCGGCGCGCTGCCCACGAGCGAGCGCCCTACGGTGAAGATTCCGGCGCTGGGCCCGGTGAGCACGCGCACGCTGGGCTTCGCGGGCGCCGGTGCGGCGCTCGTGCTGCTCGCCCTCACCGGCGTGCTGCTGGGCAGCAGCGCTCCGGCGTCCACGCCCTCCGCGCACGCTGCGCCCGCGCCCGCGCCCGTCGCCGCCGCGCCCGCGCCGCAGGCGCCTCCGGTGCTGCTCACCGTGCGCTCCTTCCCGGAGGGCGCGGAGGTGGTGCGCACGGACACCGGCGAGGCGCTCGGCGTCACCCCGCTGGTGCGCGCGCTGCCGCGCACCGAGGGGCCCCTGGGCCTGCGCATCCGGCTCGCCGGCTACGTGCCGCTCGAGCGCAGCGTGGTGCTGCAGCAGGATGCGGAGCTGGTGCTGCCGCTGGCCAAGGCGCGCGGCGCCGCGGGTGCGCGCGTGCCCGCGCGCAAGCTGGCCGTCGAGCGCAGCAGCAGCCGCTGAGGCCCGGGCGGGCCGCCCGCTACTTGCGCGCGGTGCCGCTGCTGCTGCCGAGGCTCTGCACCACGCGCGCCGCGGCACGCTCGATGCGGGCGGCGAAGTCCTCGGCGCTGTGGAAGGTCATCCGCACCTCGCCCAGCTGCAGCGTGGCGCCGGAGACGAGCGGGCAGGGGGTGCCCGGCTGCAGCGGTGCGCCGTCCACGCTCGTCGGCCCCGCCTCCGCCACGCGCTCCGCCGTCCACTTGCCGCTCGCGTCCGCGCGCAGCACCAGGTGCTCGCGCGAGACGGTGGCGTCGTTGACCACCAGCTGGTTGTGCGAGGCGCGGCCCACGCTCAGGGAGCCCGCGCCCATCGCCTGCAGCAGCTCGAAGCACAGCGCGTCGTCGCCCACCGGGAGGCAGTCGCGCAGCTCCTCGGTGGGCAGCTGGGTGGCCGCCACGTTCTGCTCGCCGCCGTCGCTCACGTTCCACGCGCCCGGCTCCCACACCAGCCAGGGGTGCGGGTAGCGCGCGCGGAAGCGCTCCTTCAGCGCGAGCGATTGGCGCACGAGCAGCGAGTGGAGGAGGGCGCGCGTCATGTGGGAGCGGGACGAGGAGCGGGGGCTGTCGGAGGTGCGCAGGGAAGGGGGAACGTCTGGCGCGCAGGATGCCCCCCGGCGCGAGCGCGGGCAAGCGACTCTGCGCGTGAGGCGACGCGACCCCCGTCCGCGGGCCAGGGTCGGAGCCCGCACGGGCCGCTCATCAGAGGCTGCGGGCGATGGCGCGGGCGAGCCGCGCGGGCGCCTGCGGGTCGGCGAGGAGGAAGAGTTGGGGCTCGGTGGCCTCCAGCTCCTGCAGGCAGGGCCGCCCATCCAGGCCGGTGGCGAGGTCCACCCGCGCGTAGGCGAGCTCTTGCGCGCACGCGGCGAGCACCTGCTCGGCGAGCGCGAGCTCGGCCGGGTCCGGCGCGAGCGGGTGCGGCTCGGCGAAGGCGCGCGGCGCGCCGGGAAGCCCCGGGGGCCGGCGCACCGCGTGGCTGAAGCCGCCGCCGAGGAAGACGTAGGAGCGCTCGCCCTCGCGCTCGAAGGAGGGCAGGTAGGGCTGCACCATCAGCTCGCCGTGCGCGCGCAGCAGCTCCTCCTGCAGCGCCTGCGCGGAGGCGAGCTCCGTGCGCCGCAGCAGGTGCGTGCCCATGGCGCTCGCGGACACGCAGGGCTTGAGCACCAGCGCCTCCCAGCCCTCGCGCGCACACAGCGCCTGCAGGTCCTCGGCGCGGGAGAGCCAGTGCGTGGGCGTGACGCGCACGCCCGCGCGAGCGAGCGCGCGCAGGTAGCCCTTGTGGGTGTTCCACGCGAGCACGTCCGGCGGGTTGAGCAGGCGCGTGCGCGCGCCCACCCCGCGCGCCCAGTCGAGGAAGGCGTCGCGGCGCAGGTGGCTGTCCCACGCCGAGCGCACGACCACGGCGCGCGCCGCGCCCCAGTCCACCGAGGGGTCGTCCCAGATGGCGGCGGCCGCGCGCAGGCCCAGCGCCTCGAGCGCCGGCACCAGCGGCGCATCGTGCGCATCGAGCCCGGGCAGGCCCGACCAGGTGGCGAGCAGGATGTCGGGGCGCGTCCTCATGGAAGGCAGGCTTCGCGCGGGAGGCGCGCCGCGTCCAGGGCCACTCAGGGCGCCCAGGGCGGAGCCACCAGGCGCCGGCCGTCCGGCGTGCGCGGAGCCTCCGCGTCATCTGGCAGGCCGCGGGTGCGGTCCCACAGCTGGCAGGTGACGGCCTTGTGCGCCTGGTCCAGGCCCTCGCAGTAGTTGGTGAAGAGGCAGCGGCGCACGGCCTCGCCCTGGCCGAGCCGCACCTTGCGGAACCAGTCCGGGTCCGCGAGCGTCTGGCGCGCGGCGGCCACCGCGTCCGCCTCGCCGCGCGCGAGCACCTCTTCGGCCTGCCAGAAGCTCGCGATGCCGCCGCAGGCCACCACGGGCGTCTGCAGCCCGGCGTCGCGCACCGCCGCGCGCACCCGCGCCGCCAGCCCCACGTTGCGCCCGAAGGGGCCCGGCGGCCCGATGTTCGTGGTGGGCATGCACTCGGCGCCGCTCACCCCCGTGTAGGGGTAGGCCGCCTGGCCCACCTTGGGCTGGCGCGCGTCCTCGAACTTGCCGCCCTTGGAGAGCGAGAGGAAGTCCATGCCGGCGCGCGCGAAGGCCACGCCGTACGCGCACGCGTCCTCCACGCGGCTGCCGCCCTCGATGACCTCGTCGCCGAGGAAGCGGCAGCCCAGCGCGGCGCGGCTTCCCAGCTCGGCGC
Source organism: Aggregicoccus sp. 17bor-14 (assembly GCF_009659535.1). Taxonomy (NCBI): domain Bacteria; kingdom Pseudomonadati; phylum Myxococcota; class Myxococcia; order Myxococcales; family Myxococcaceae; genus Aggregicoccus; species Aggregicoccus sp. 17bor-14. The sequence goes on along the minus strand of NZ_VJZZ01000005.1, from coordinate 113,071 downwards.
GCACGGCGCGGTACACCTCGAGCGGCAGGCGCAGGCGCCCCTCGAGGGTGCCGCCGTAGCCGTCCTCGCGGGTGTTGAGGCGCGAGAGGAAGCTCGCCATCGTGTACGCGTGGGCGAAGTGCAGCTCCACGCCGTCGAAGCCCGCCTCCAGCGCGCGGGCGGCCGCGGCGGCGAAGAGGCCGGGCAGCACCCGGGGCAGCTCGGCCACGTGCGGCAGGTGCACGTCCGTCACCCGCTCGCGCGCGCCGAAGCGGTAGGCCTCGCGCTCGCGCGCATCCAGCACCTGCTCCAGCTGCTTCTCGTCGAGCTGCAGCAGCGCCTCGCGCACCGAGGCCTCCGGCGCCTCGCGCAAGCCCGGCTCGCCGCGCACCTCGCCCAGGCGCGCGCGCAGGGCAGGGGAGGGCTGCAGGAAGCGGCCGAGGAAGGCCTCGCGCGTGGGGCGGCGGCGGATGGAGAGGAAGTCGATGATCTGCAGGAACAGCCGCGTGCGCCCGCCGCTCGCCTCGCGCACCGTCTCCACCAGGCGCTTGAGCCCGTCCACGTAGCGCGCGTGCCCCACGCGCAGCAGCGGCCCGCTCTTCACGTCGCGGATGCCCGTGGCCTCCACCACCAGCGCGCCGGGCTGTCCTTCCGCGAAGCGGCGGTACCACGCGAGCACCTCGGGGGTGACGAAGCCCTCCTCCGTCGCGCGCCAGGGCACCATCGCCGGCACCCAGGTGCGCTCCGCGAGCCGCACCGGCCCCACCTGCAGCGGGCTGAACCAGCGCGAGCGCTCCGCCTCCTCGCGCGTGGGCCAGCGCGAGACGGGCAGCAGCTTGGCGGTGCGGCGATCCATCGAGGCGTGTCTCCCTACATGTCGCTGCAGGTGGGTGGAGCGGGGTGGATCTGGGTCAGCGGTGACCGATTTGGTGATCTTGGCCTACTACAAGTACAACGTCGCCCAAATGTTGCTCAGCCTGCGCTTCGCACGTGGCATCTCGCGGCGCCCGATCTGGGCAATCCTCCCCTGAGGCGTACGCATGACACCCCGTAAGCATCCTCTCCTCGCCGCCCTCGGCGCAGGTCTGCTGCTCCTGGTCGCTGCGTGTAGTGGCGACGACACCACCCAACCCCAGCAGCAGGCCACCTGCGGCAACGGCAAGGTCGAGACGGGCGAGGCCTGTGACGACGGCAACAGCAACAACGCCGACGCCTGCCGCAACGACTGTACCCTGCCTCCTCCGCCCGCGGCGCGCTGTGGTGACGGGCACCTGGACTCCGGGGAGTCCTGCGACGACGGCAACACGGTCGATACCGACAGCTGCCGCAACGACTGCACCCTGCCGCCCCGCTGCGGCGACGGCCATGTGACGGCCGGCGAGCAGTGCGACGACGGCAACACGGTGAATACGGACGCGTGCAAGAACGACTGCACCCTGCCTCCGCCTCCCGCCACCTGCGGCAACGGCACCGTCGAGTCGGGCGAGGCCTGCGACGACGGCAACCAGGTGGACACCGACGCCTGCACCAACCAGTGCACCGTGCCGGCACCCCGCTGCGGCGATGGCAACGTGGACTCCGGTGAGGCATGCGACGACGGCAACACCGACGACACCGACGCGTGCCGCAACGACTGCACCGTGCCGCCGCGCTGCGGCGACGGGCGCGTGACGGCCGGCGAGCAGTGCGACGACGGCAACATGACCAACGGCGACGGCTGCGAGACCAGCTGCCAGGTCACCCCCATCCACAACGCCACGGTGTGCCCCGGCGCGAGCCTCGCGCCCCTCTCCAGCGGCGCCACCTGCGAGGTGACGCACGTGGGCGGCGCGGCGCGCCTCTACAGCGGCGTGGTGCTCAAGGACGGCGAGACGCTCGCGGGCGGCCAGGTGCTGGTCAGCGCCGAGGGCGTCATCACTTGCGCCGCGTGTGACTGCTCCGGCGCCGCGGGCGCCGCGGACGCGACCGTGGTGAGCTGCCCCCAGGGCGTCATCACCCCGGGCCTCATCAACGCGCACGACCACATCACCTACCAGAAGGCCCCGGGCATCGACGTGCCCACGGCCGAGCGCTACGAGCACCGCCACGACTGGCGCATCGGCGGCGCGGCGCACGACGGCCACAAGAAGCTGACCAGCGGCGCCAACGGCCAGGCGGACCTCATCCGCTGGGCGGAGCTGCGCCAGGTGATGGCGGGCACCACCTCGGTTGCCGGCAGCGGCGGCCAGGGCGGCTTCCTGCGCAACCTGGACAAGGTGAGCACCGCGTCCGGCACCACCGCGGACCAGGTGGGCCTGGGTGAGCCTGCGGCGTACTACCAGACCTTCCCGCTCGACGACTCCTCGGGTGCGGAGCAGACCTCGGGCTGCGCGTACGGCAACAGCCGCGACTTCTCCACGGACGTGCCCTACCTCGCGGCCTACCTGCCGCACGTGGGCGAGGGCATCGAGGAGTCCGCGCGCAACGAGTTCCGCTGCGTGCAGGGCACTCCGCTCACCAGCCTGCTCACCTCGCGCACCGCCGTCATCCACGGCATCGGCGTGACGGCGCAGGAGATTGGCCAGATGGCCTCGCACGGCACCGCCCTCATCTGGTCGCCGCGCTCCAACGTCTCGCTCTACGGCGACACCGCGATGGTGACCGCCTACACGAAGATGGGCGTCGAGGTCGCGCTGGGCACGGACTGGATCCAGTCCGGCTCCATGAACATGCTGCGCGAGCTGCAGTGCGCGGACTTCCTCAACAGCAGCTATTACGGGCACGCGCTCAGCGACGAGCAGCTGTGGCGCATGGCCACCGCGAACGCCGCGGACGCCACCGGCGTGAGCGAGAAGCTGGGCCGCATCGCCGAGGGGAAGGTGGCGGACCTCGCCATCTTCCGCCTCAACGCCTTCTACGCGAGCCCCCACCGCGCGGTGGTGGCCGCGAGCCCGGCGGACGTGGTGCTCACGGTGCGCGGCGGCAAGGCGCTCTACGGTGACTCGGCGCTCGTCTCCGGCCTCGCGCAGAACTGCGACACGGTGGACGTGTGCGGCACCTCGAAGTCCGCCTGCGTGCAGGGCGAGGTGAACCAGACGCTCGCCGCGATGACCACGGCGGCCACCACGACGTCCAACTCGGCGTTCGGCGCGGGCAGCCTCTACCCCCTCTTCTCCTGCGACCCGGTCCCGGCCAATGAGCCCACCTGCGTGCCCCAGCGCACCTCGACCGGCAGCCCGTTCCCGGCTGCCTCGCGCAACGGCTCCACGCTGTACAGCTCGGCGCGCGCCGCGGACGACACGGACGGCGACGCCATCGCGGACGCGGTGGACAACTGCCCCGCCGTCTTCAACCCCATCCGCCCCATGGACAACGGCAAGCAGGCCGACACGGACAACGACGGCGTGGGCGATGCCTGCGACGTTTGCCCGCTCGAGGCCGGCGTGACCACCTGCCAGGCCGCGAACCCCCAGGACCGCGACGGCGACGGCGTGGCGAACGCGGTGGACAACTGCCCCACGGACGCGAACGCGGACCAGGCGGACCGCGACGGCGACGGCAAGGGTGACGCGTGCGACGTGTGCCCCACCGCGAACCCTGGTGACCAGGCCTGCGCGACCATCGCCGTGGCCGTCACGGACGTGAACACCCAGCGCAACGGCGTGTGGCCGTACGTCGGCACCGGCGTCTCGCTCACGGACCTGGTGGTCACCGCGGCGACCGCGCCGGCCTCCGGCAAGTACAACGTGTACGCCCAGGCCGAGGCCGCGCCGAGCAGCGCGAGCGCCGCGCGCTCGGGGATCTACGTGTTCGGCATCACCCTCGGGACCGGCGAGACGCCGCTCGCGGTGGGTGACCGCTTCGACATCTCCAAGGCCACCGTCGCGCCCTTCTTCGGCCTGATGGAGCTGACGGGTGCGCAGGTGACCAACGTGCGCCGTGCGGCCGCCACCCCCGTGGCCGTGCCGGTGACCGTGGCCGAGCTGCAGGACCCCGTGCGCGCCACCCAGCTGGTGGGCGTGCTCGTGGAGGTCTCGGACGTGGTGGTGACCCAGAGCAACGGAAGCGACGAGTTCACGCTCGCGCCTCAGGGCTCTGCCGCGGGCACGGCCGGCGTGCGCATGGACGACGCGCTCTTCAACTACGCGAACCCCACCGTGGGCGCGGAGTTCCGCAAGGTGCGCGGCGTGCTGACCTACGGCTTCCTCAACTTCAAGGTGCTGCCGCGCAACGCGGGTGACCTGCTCGCGCCGCTGCCTGCCATTGCCAGCTTCGGGACGGCCGGCAACTACATCCGCGTGGGTGCCAACGGGGACACCTTCCCGCAGGCGCTCAGCGTCACGCTGGCCAACGCGTACGCCGAGGACGTGACCGTCTCGGTGGTCTCCTCCGACACGAACGCGCTCGGCGTGGCCAACAACGGCCAGGTCGTGATCATCGCGGGTCAGCTCAGTGCGACCGTGGCCCTCGAGCCGCTTGCGCCGGCCGACCACGTGGACCTCACGGCCACGCTCGGGAGCTCCAGCCAGAACACGAGCGTGCGCGTGCTGGGGGCGAACGAGCTGCCCACCACCATGACGCTCTCGCCCAACCCGGTCGTCAGCGCGGCCGGTGCGAAGGCGACTGTGACGGTCAGCTTCGACATCCCCGTCGCGGCGGGCACCGTGGTGCAGTTCGGCGTCGCGCCGGCGGACCTCGGCAGCTTCGCCAACGCCAGCCTCGAGGTGCCGCTCAATGCGACGAGCGCCACCATCGACCTGGACGTCTCCGCCGCTCCGAGCACCACCACCGGTACGGTGCACGCGCAGTTGGGAAGCCTCACCGCGGACACCGCGGTGCAGCTCACCACGGCGCTGCCGAAGCTCGACACGCTGAGCCCGGCGGGCCCCGTGACGGTGGCCTCGGCGGGGACCCAGGAGTTCACGGTGGCGCTGGACCTGCCTGCGCTCGCGGACCTGCACGTCACGCTGGCGGCGCAGCCCAGCGCCGACGGCGCGACCTTCGGGACCGTGCCTGCAAGCGTGATCATTCCCAAGGATGCGACCTCGGCGACCTTCACCTTCACCGCGGGCACCGTCAACGCCGACACGGCCGGCACGGTGACCGCGAGCCTCAACGGGGTGACGAAGACGGTGGACGTGCTCGTGCAGCGGCCGCCCGCGCGCATCGCGAGCATCTCGCCCACCAACGTGCGCGTGGCCCCCTCCGGCACGCAGGTGTTCACCGTCACGCTGGACCGCGCGGCCTCCGAGGGCGGCGCGACCTTCCCGGTCGCGCTCAGCCCGAGCTCGCTCGGCACGCTCGACAGCGCGGAGGTGAGCGTGGCGGCCGGTACGACCACCGGCACCGTCACCTTCACGGCGTCCGCCACGGAGGGCTTGGGCCAGGTCACCTTTGGCACGGGGGCGCAGGCCGTTTCGACAAACGTCACCGTCTCGGGCGCCCAGCCCGGCCGCGTGGTGATCAGCGAGTTCTCTGGCGGAACGTCCGCCTCGAGCACGGATGAGTTTGTGGAGCTCTACAACGCCGGTGACTTCGACGTGGTGCTCGATAACTGGAAGGTCCAGTACAAGAGCGCGACGGGTAGCTCCTTCTCCAGCACCTTCACCATCCCCGCGGGTAAGACGATCAAGGCTCACAGCTACTTCCTGCTGGGAGGTTCGACGTACTCCGGCGCAGCCGCGAAGGATGCCGGCTACACCTTCGACAGCAGCGCGAGCACCACGACCGGTGGACATATCCAAGTGCTCGACGCCAACGGCGCGGTGGTCGACCTCCTCGGGTGGGGGACTGCCAACGCTCCCGAGGGCGGCCCCGGCAACGCGGCTCCGTCGCACCCGGCGTCGGGCGGTAGCCTCGAGCGCAAGGCCTACGCGGGCTCTACCTCGGCCACGATGGCCGTGAACGGGTCGGACGAGTTCAAGGGCAACAGCACCGACACTGGGGTCAACAAGAACGACTTCGTCACCCGTGCCATCCGCCAGCCGCAGAACTCGGCGAGTGCCACCGAAGCTCCGTAATTCGCGGACAGCACCTGCCGGCTCCCGGGCCCGCAGGTGAAGGCGACGCCCCTGCACCGCTCCGGTGCGGGGGCGTCGTCGTTTCAGCACCCCGCTCTAGAGCTCACGCGAGCAGCGTGACCTTCACGATCTCCGGCGGCGCGCCCACGCGCACCGGCGGGCCCCAGAAGCCGGTGCCGCGGCTCACGTAGAGGTGACTGTCCCCCTCGTGGAACAGGCCCGCGGGGTACTGCCAGATGGCCGAGACCGCGAGCGTGAAGGGGAAGAACTGGCCGCCGTGGGTGTGGCCACTCAGCTGCAGTCCGATGCCCTTCGCCGCCGCCTCCTGCCAGCCCTTGGGCTGGTGGGCGAGCAGCACCGCCGCGCGTTCCGGATCGCGCCCTGCCACCGCGCGCTCCAGGTCGTAGTCCTGGCTCCAGTCGTCCACGCCTACCAGGTCCAGCGAGTCCTTCTCCTGACCCACGGTCACGTGGCGGTTGCGCAGCACGCCGATGCCCATGCGCTCGAGCGCCTGCGCCCACGCGACGTCGCCCGAGTAGTACTCGTGGTTGCCCGTGCAGAAGTACGTGCCGTAGCGCGTGCGCAGGTTCTGCAGCGCGGCCACGTGCGGCGCGAGCTCGCGAACGCTGCCGTCCACCAGGTCTCCCGTCACCACCACCAGGTCCGGGCGCAGGCCGTTGCACTGCTGCACCACCGCGTCCATGAAGCGGCGCTGCACCAGCGGCGCCACGTGGATGTCACTGAGTTGCAAGAGCGTGAGCCCGTCGAGTGCGCGCGGCAGCCCGCGCAGCCGCACCTGCACCTCGTTCACCACCGGCGGGCTGAAGGCGCGATAGGCCCCGTAGCCCGTGAAGCCTGCCGTGAGCGCCACTGCGGAGCCGGCCGTGACCTGCGCGAGGAACTCGCGGCGCTCGGCGGACACGGGTGCGGGCGGGGAGGGCGCACGCCGGCGCTGCAGCCACGCGCGCGCACGCTGCAGGCCGCCCAGCGCCGCAAGCGAGAGGACCAGGTACACGGCGACCGCCATCCACGCCCAGCCGAAGGAGGCGAGCGCTGCGCTCAGCGGCCCCTCCACGCTGCGCGAGAGCAGGCGGCCGAAGGGCATCGCGGTGAAGACGAGCCCGAGCGCGAGCAGCCCCGCGCGACGCCAGCGCTGGCTGCTCCCCGTGTCCCGCACGAGCCGGCGGTAGAGGTACACGTGGCCCGCCAGCGCGAGCAGGGTGGTGACGAGGAGGAAGAACGAAAGGCGCAGACCCATGGCTCCAATCCTTTCGGAGCGCGGGCACGGTGCAACCTCGATTGTGTGAAGAAGCCTGTGCGCGCGTCCCTCACCCCGACCCTCTCCCAGAGAGAGAGGGGACGGCTTCGCTCACTGGCTCCCTCTTTCAGGAGCCGGTGTGGGCGGCCTCGCGGTGGTGGCCCACCAGTTCCTCGAGCGCGTCGCGCAGGTGCGGGAACTGGAACGCGTAGCCCAGGGCGAGCGCCCGCTCGGGCACCACGCGCTGGCCCTCGAGCGCCGCGCTCGCCATCTCGCCGAAGGCCAGCTTCAGCGCGAAGGCCGGCACGTGCATCACGCTGGGCCGGTGCAGCACCTCGCCCAGCACGTGGGTGAACTGCGCGTTCGTCACCTGCTCGGGGGCCACGGCGTTGAGCGCGCCCTCCACCTCCGGGCGCTCGAGCGCGAGGAGCAAGAGCCCCAGCGCGTCCGCGCGGTGGATCCAAGGGAAGAACTGCTGCCCGCTGCCCAGCCTCCCGCCCGCGCCCACCTTGAATGTGGGCAGCACCTTGTGCAGCACGCCGCCCTCCGGGTGCAGCACCAGCCCGATGCGCACGCACGCGACCCGCACGCCCCACACCCGCGCTTTGAGCGCCTCGCCTTCCCATGCCCGGCACACGTCCGCGAGGAACCCTCGCCCCGGCGCGCTCGCCTCCGTGAGGGGCTCGGCGCCGCGGTCGCCGTAGTAGCCCACGGCGGACGCGCTCACGAGCGGGCCCTTCACCTTCGCCTCGGCCATCGCAGCCACCACCGCGCGCGTGCCCACCGCGCGGCTGTCGTAGATGCGCTGGCGCACCTCGCGCGTCCAGCGCTGGCTCACCGGCTCTCCGGCCAGGTGCACCACCGCGTCCACACCCTGCAGCGCCCCCACCTCCGCGCCCTGCAGCGCATCGAAGCGCGCCCCCGTCACCCCCGCCGGAAGCCGCGAGAGCGCGCGCGGCACGTCACGCGCGAGCACGTGCACGGCATGTCCGCGCTCGAGCAGCGCGCGCACGAGCTCGGGCCCGAGAAAGCCGCTCGCCCCGGTGAGCGCCACCCTCATGGCCAATCCTCCATCGACCGCCGCGTCCCGGAGCGGTCCGCGGGCGCGCGCTCCTCGGGCGCTGGGCGCGCAGCGGGGGGCGGCGCGGTGTGGACGGCCTCCGCCTGCTCCCCGAGGTCCCGGCCCACCAGCGCGCCGAGCACCGCGAAGAAGCGCTCGGTGTCCGCGGCGCTCAGCGCGCCCGAGGCGCGGAACACCTCCGCACCCTGGCGGTCCAGCAGCAGCACGGAGGAGGTGCGATCCGGCAGTCCCCAGGGCGCCTCGCCCAGCGCCCCCTGGAGGTCCACGAAGATGGGCACCCCGGCCTTCTTCTCCGCGTCGCGCACGAAGGAGAGCGCGATGCCGCGCGCCGGAAAGAAGTTGAAGGACTCCAGGTTCGCCACCGCCACCAGCGCCACGGCGTCGAGCGCGCCGCTCGCGCGCCCGCGCTCAAAGAGCGCCTCCTTCAGCGGCTGGTTCAGCTGCACCGAGTGGCGATCCTCGTAGATGAGGACGACCGGGCGGCCGCGCCAGCGCGACAGCTGCACCGGCTGCCCGTCGGAGCGTTGGAGCCGGGCATCGGGCATGGCCCTCCGGGCGGAGTCCACCGGGACCGTGGGCTTCGTACCTTCCCGGGCGGGGCCCTCCGCCGCCACCGCCCCCGCCGCCAGCCCCCAGCCGAGGGTCAGCGCCGTCACCGTGCTGCGTGGGCTCCGCATGCGGCCCTCCTTTGCGCAAACGTGGAACAGGGGTTATACATAGCCTTGACAATGCTTCGACGCAATCGTTAGCTCTGTCCCGCTGGCCCCGCACTGGAGCGCCCCATGGCTGTCTCGACCTCTCCGCAGCCTCTCGAAGGGACGCCCCCGGCCCTGCCGCCCGTGCACAGCTGGCTGCTGCACGTGCAGGCGCAGGTGGAGGAGGCCCTGGACGAGGTGCTGCACCTGCCGGACGAGGAGTGCCTCGATCCGCGCTGGGCGGGGGCGCTCGCGCAGGTGCGCAGCTATGCCCTGCGCCCGGCGAAGCGCCTGCGGCCCGCGCTGCTGGTGGCGGGCTACGCGCTCGCGCGCGACGACGGGCAGGTGCCCCCGGGGCTGTGGCGCTTCGCGGCGGCGCTCGAGCTGCTGCACACCTTCCTCCTCATCCACGACGACGTGGCGGACCGCGCGGACCTGCGCCGCGGCGGGCCTGCCCTGCACAGGATGTTGGCGCCCGGTCGCGCCGGGGAGGACCTGGCCGTGGTGCTGGGCGACCACCTCTTCGCCCGCTCGCTGGAGGTGATGCTCTCCTCGGGGCTGCCGGGCGCGGCGCGCACCAGCCGCTACTACCTGGGCGTGTGCCGGCACACGGCCGCGGGCCAGTACCTGGACCTGGACCTCGGCCGGCTGCCGCTCGCGCACGTGGGGCTGTGGCGCACGCTGAAGGTGGCCCACCTGAAGACGGCCCGCTACGGCTTCTGCGCGCCGCTGGTGTGCGGCGCGATGCTCGCGGGCGCGGCGAGCCCGCTCGAGGGCCGCGCGCTGCTCGCCTCGCTCGAGCGCGTGGGGCGCCAGGTGGGCCGCGCCTACCAGCTGCGCGACGACCTGCTCGGCCTCTTCGGGGACGCGAGCCTCAGCGGCAAGCCGGGGGAGGGGGACTTCCAGCAGGGCAAGCGCACCTACCCGGTGGTGGCGGCGTACGTGCGCGCGAGCGCGCCCGAGCGCGCCGAGCTCGAGCGGCTGTGGGCGCTGCCCGCCGAGGAGAAGGACGCGGAGGCGCTCGCGCGGGCGCGCGGCCTGGTGGAGAAGTGCGGCGGGCTCGCCGCGTGCGAGCGCGCGGTGGCGCTCGCGAGCCGCAGCGGCCAGCGCACCCTGGAGCGCCTGCCCGAGGCGGGCGGGATGCGGCAGCTGCTCACCGAGCTGGTGGGCCGGCTCGCCCGGCGCGTGGCGTGAGGACCTGAGGCCATGAGCGCACCGGGCACAGCGAAGCGGACGAAGGGCGAGGCACCCACCGCGCTGGTGGTGGGCGCGGGCGTGGGCGGGCTCGCCGCGGCGGCGCGGCTCGCGCGCCAGGGCTTCCGGGTGCGCGTGCACGAGAAGACGGGCGGGCCCGGCGGCCGCTGCGGGCAGCTCGCGCTGGGCGGCTTCCGCTTCGACCTGGGCCCCACCATCGTGCTGATGCCCGAGGTGTTCGAGGAGACCTTCCGCGCCCTGGGCCGCAGGCTCGAGGACTACCTCACGCTCGAGCGCTGCGAGCCCAACTACCGCATCCACTACCGGGACGGCTCCGACATCACCTTCACCTCCGAGCTCACCGCGATGGGGCGGGAGCTCGAGCGCATCGAGCCCGGCAGCTTCCAGCGCTACCTCGCCTTCCTCGCGCAGGGGCGCACCCAGTACGAGGTGAGCCTCGCGCACTTCGTGGGGCGCGACTTCACGTCGGTGCTCGACTATCTGCGCCCCGCGATGCTGCGCAACATCCTCAAGGTGCGCGCGCACCGGCGCGCCTATGCCGAGGTGAGCCGCTTCTTCCAGGACGAGCGGCTGCGCGCGGCGCTCACCTTCCAGACGATGTACCTGGGGGTGAGCCCCTTCCACTGCCCCGCGGTGTACGCGCTCCTGCCCTTCACCGAGCTGGGCGTGGGGGTGTGGTTTCCGAAGGGCGGCCTCTACGCCATTCCCCTCGCGCTGGAGAGGGTGGCGCGCGAGGAGGGCGTGAGCCTGCACTACGAGAGCCCCGTGGAGCGCATCCTCACGGAAGGGGGGCGCGCGGTGGGCGTGCGGCTCGCGGGAGGCCGCGAGGAGCGCGCGGACCTGGTGCTGTGCAACGCGGACCTCCCGTACGCGTACGAGCGGCTGCTGGACCCCGCGGCCACGCGCCTGAAGGCGCCCGAGAAGCTGCGCTACACCTCGAGCGGGCTGCTCTTCTACTGGGGCCTCGAGCGCCGCGTGCCGGGGCTCGGTCACCACACGGTGTTCCTCGGCCGCGGCTACCGCCAGAGCTTCGAGGACATCTTCGAGCGCTTCCGCGTGCCCGAGGACCCGAGCTTCTACGTGAACGTGCCCTGCCGCACCGACCCCTCGCTCGCCCCGGAGGGGCAGGACGGGCTCTACGTGCTGGTGCCGGTGCCGCACCAGAAGGAGGGCCAGAGCCCGGACTGGCGCACCGAGGCGCCGCGGGTGCGCGCGCAGGTGCTCGCGCGGCTCGCCGAGGAGGGCTTCCCCCTGGCCGAGGAGGACCTCGCCTACGAGCGCATCCTCACCCCGGACGACTGGGTGGGCACCTTCAACCTCGCGCGCGGCAGCGCCTTCGGGCTCGCGCAGAACTTCTTCCAGGTGGGCCCCTTCCGCCCGGCGAACGAGGACCCGAACGTGAGCGGCCTCTTCTTCGTGGGCGCGAGCACCCGGCCTGGCACGGGGCTTCCCACGGTGCTCATCTCCGCGCGCCTCGCGGCAGAGCGCGTGGCGGCCTGGGCCCGGCGCACCGGGCTCGCGCCCGCGCAGGCCCCCCTTCCCACAGCAGCAACGGCGGCGGCAGCAGCCGTGGAGGACGCGGCGTGAACGAGTGGCAGGACATGCGCCGGGTGCGCCAGGGCTTCCGCCGCGCGAAGGCGGTGACGCGCGCGCACGCGAAGAGCTTCTTCTTCGCGAGCTATCTGCTCTTCGGCCTGCGCCGCAAGGCGGCCTTCGCGCTCTACGCCTTCTGCCGCCGGCTCGACGACATGGTGGACGAGGGGGACGGGGTGGACCTGCCCGAGCGCCTCGCCCGCGCGCGCCAGCGCGTGGCCGAGGTGTACCTGCCCTTGCCCGAGCTCGCCGCGCCCACGCTGGAGAGCCCCGCGCAGCGGCTCGTGTCCGCCCAGGCGCAGAGCCCCTGGGACGCAGGGGAGCTCGCCGCGCTCGAGTACTGCATCCGCCACTACCGCATCCCCGAGCAGCCCTTCCAGGACCTCATCTCCGGCATGGAGATGGACCTCACCCGCTCGCGCTACGCCTCGTGGGAGGAGCTGGAGCTGTACTGCTACCGGGTGGCCGGGGTGGTGGGGCTGATGCTCACCCCGGTGCTGGGCTGCGCGGACCCCGAGGCCTCGCGCCCCGCCGCGGACCTGGGGCTCGCGATGCAGCTGACCAACATCCTGCGCGACGTGCGCGAGGACCTCGAGCGCGGCCGCGTGTACCTGCCCCAGGACGAGCTCGCGCACTTCGGCCTGAGCGAGGAGGACCTGCAGGCGGGCCGGGTGGACGAGCGCTGGCGCGCCTTCATGCGCCACCAGGTCGCGCGCGCCCGCGGCCTCTACGCGCGCGCCGCCCGCGGCGTGCCCCTGCTCACTGGCGCGGGCAGCCGCCCCATGGTGCGGCTGATGGGCGCGCTGTACGGGGACATCCTGCGCGACATCGAGCGGCGCGACTACGACGTCTTCTCCGCGCGCGCCCACACCACGGGCTCGCGCAAGCTCGCGCTCGCGGCGGGCACGCTGCTCGCCCCGCGCTCGGCCCTGCCCGAGGCCGCGCTGCCCGCGCCGCTGCTGCCCTCCGGAGGTGCGCCGTGAGCGCCGCGCGCCGCATCGCCGTGGTGGGCGGCGGCCTGGGCGGGCTCACCGCCGCGGGCCTGCTCGCGCGCGAGGGCCACGCTGTCACGCTCTACGAGGGCACGGATCGGCTCGGCGGCAAGGCGCAGGCGGTGACGCTCGAGGGGCTCACCCTGGACCTGGGCCCCACGCTGCTCACCCTGCCGCACCTGGTGAAGGACACCTTCGCGCAGCTGGACGCGCTGGACCTGCTGCCCCCCTTCACCGAGCTGGAGCCGCAGTGCAGCTACCACTTCGCGGACGGGTGCGGCTTCACCGCCTGGCGCGACGTGGAGAAGAGCGCCGAGAGCGCGTACGAGCTGCGCCCCAGCGAGGCGAAGGGCATCCGGTCGTTCTATGCGGAGGCCGCGGCGCTCTACCGCGCCGCGGGCGAGCCCTACCTCGAGGCCCCCTTCGAGGGCATGGCCGGCTTCATGGCGCGCGTCGCCCGGCGGGGCATGGGCGCGGTGGCCACCGGCGTGCGCATGGGCACGCTGGACGAGCTGGCGCGCGCGCACTTCAAGACGGAGCACCTGCGCCAGTTCGTGGGCCGCTTCGCCACCTACGCGGGTGCCTCGCCGTACGAGACGAGCAGCGCCTTCGCGCTCATCCCGCACATCGAGCGCGCCTACGGGGTGCACCACGTCCAGGGCGGCATCGGCGCGCTGGTGGACGCGCTCGCCCGGGCCGTGATGCGCGCCGGCGTGCAGGTGCGCCTGGGGCAGCGCGCCCGCTTCGAGCGCGAGCCGCGCGGAGGCTACCGCGTGGGCCCGGTGGGGGAGGCCGAGCCCTACGACGCGGTGGTGGTGAACGCGGATCCGCTGCAGGCCCTGCAGCGCAGCGAGCCGCTCGCGCTCTCCGGCTACGTGATGCTGCTGGGCGTGGAGGGACGCGCGGCGCTGCCCCACCACAGCGTGCTCTTCGGCGCGGACTACCGGCGCGAGTTCGCCCAGCTCTTCGACGGCGAGCTCGCCGACGACCCCACCGTGTACGTGTGCCACCCGGCCGCGAGCGACCCCACGGTGGCGCCCGCGAACCGCAGCGGCCTCTTCGTGATGGTGAACGCGCCCGCGCTGCCGCAGGGGCTCGCCGCCCAGGACGCGGCCCTCAACGCCTGGGGCGCGCACGCGGAGGCCGTGCAGGGGCAGATGCTCGAGAAGCTGCTCACCCACTTTCCCGCGCTCAAGGGACGGCTCAAGCTGCTGGGCACGCGCGGCCCCGTGGACTTCGCGAAGCAGGGCGCCCCGGGCGGCTCCATCTACGGCTTCCTGCCGCACGGGCGCTTCGGGCCCTTCCGCCGCCCGCGCATCCGCGGCAGCACCCCGGGCCTCTTCTTCGCCGGCGGCGGCACCCACCCGGGTGGCGGCGTGCCGCTGGTGATGCTCTCCGGCCGCTTCGCCGCGCAGCTCGCGGGCGAGCACCTGCGGAGAGGCGCATGAGGGCCTGCCTCCCGCCCCTGCCGGAGCTGCCGCGCGCGGCCGGCGCCTACCGCTGGTTCTACGCGGACGTGAGCGCGGGGGACTACAGCGCGGTGTGCATCTTCATGCTGGGCAGCCTCTTCAGCCCCCGCTACGCGGTGCGCGCCTCGCGCGGCGGGCTGCCGCTCGAGCACTGCGCGGTGAACTTCGCCCTCTACCACCGCGGCCAGCGCCGCTGCTGGGTGCTGAGCGAGTACCCGCAGGCGCGCGTGAGCGGCGGCACGCACCTCGCCATCGGGCGCTCGCAGCTGGTGCGCGAGCCGGACGGCAGCGTGCGCATGGAGGTGGACGAGCGCAGCGCGCCGTGGGGCCGCCCCGTGCGCGCGCAGCTGCGGCTCGAGCCCCTCACGCCCCCGGGCGAGGAGGTGCGGCTGGTGGAGGGGCTGCCGCACGCGTGGCAGGCGCTCGCCCCGCGCGCCCGCGCCCGGCTGCAGGTGGACGGGCTGGAGCTCGAGGGCCTCGGCTACCACGACACGAACCACGGCGAGGAGCCGCTGGGACGCAGGCTGCAGCGCTGGGCCTGGACCCGCACCCACCTCGAGGACCGCACCCTCGTGGACTACCGCCTGCCGGACGGCACGCTCGCGCTGCGCCTGGATGCGAGCGAGCGGGGCGTGAGCCTCGAGCGCCACGCGGCGCCGGGCGACGGCCGCACCGGCCTCACCGGCTGGGGCCTGCGCGTGCCGCGGCAGCTGCACGGGGGCGAGGCGGTCAGCCCGCGCCTGCTGGAGAGCAGCCCCTTCTACGCGCGGGTGGAGGCGCGGGGGCAGGGCGTGGACGCGCTGGGCGAGGTGGCCGACTTCCGCCGCTTCCACTCACCCTTCATCCGCTGGATGGCGCACTTCCGCACCCGCGTGGAGCGTGCCGCGTGAGCGGGGTCCTGCTGCTCTCCTGCCTCTGGGCGCTCGCCGCGGCGCTGTTCAGCGCGGTGGCGCTGCTGCGGCTGCGCGCGCAGGCCTCCGGTGCACGGGCGCCCGGGGAGCCGCCCCCGGTGCTGCTCCTGCGCCCGGTGGATGCGCCCACGCCCGCCGAGCTGCGCGCGCTCGTGCACCCGGTGGACTACGCGGGCGCGCTGGAGCAGGTGGTGCTCAGCCCCGAGCCCCCCGGCGTGCCGCTGCCGCAGGGGATGCGCTGGCTCGCCTCGGAGCCGCTCACCCCCAACCGCAAGGTGGGCCACCTGCAGCACGCGCTGCGGGTGCTGCGCCCCTCATCGGATGGGGGGCGGGTGGTGCTCGCGGTGGATGCCGACGTGGCCGTGACGGGCGCGCTGGTGGAGGCGCTGGCCCGGCCGGTGGCTGCGGGGGCCCCGCTGTGCAGCGCGGCCTGGACGCCCGTGGCAGCGGCCGGTCCCCGGGGCGTGGGAGGGCTCGCGCTCGAGGGGCTGCTGCGCCACACGCACCACAGCTTCCACGCCCTGCACGCGATGAGCGCCGGCGCGCCTGCCATCTCGGGCAAGGCGCTCGCGCTCTCCCCCGAGGCGATGGCGCTCCTTCCCGGCCTGGGCGAGCACATCGGGGAGGACCTGGAGCTCTCGAGCCGCCTGCACGCGCGCGGACTTCGCCCTGCGCTCGCCCCGGCCGTCGCCCGGGTTCCGCTGCTCGACCCGCTCGCCCTGCGCCCCGCGCTCGCGCGCATCTCGCGCTGGATGCAGGTGCTGCGCAGCCACCGCCCCGCGCTCTACCCCACGGTGCCCCTGCTCTTCGCGCCCACCCCCGTGCTGCTGCTGCTCGCGCTGCTGCTCGATGCGGCGCCGCTCTGGCTCGCGCTGCTCCCGCTCGGGGCCGTGCGCTGCGCGCTCTCGCTGCGGCTCGGCCAGCTCAGCGGGGAGGGGGAGCGCGGGGGCATGAGGGCCTTCGGGTGGCTCGCCGGAGAGGGGCTGCTGCTCGCGGCCTTCGTGGACTCGCTGCTGCGCGGGGGACGGGTCACCTGGCGCGGGCGCCGCTTCCAGCTGTCGGCCGGGGGGCGGATGCGGCCGCTGGCGACGGGGGCTCCCGAGGCTGCGCACGCTCCGGTGGGAGACGCCCGATGACGCTCACCTACGCGCGCTTCCTCGCGCTCTTCGTCTGCGTGCCGGTGCTCGCGCTCGCGTGGCGCTACCGGCGCGTGCTGGACCGGCGCGCGCTCGCGCCGCTGTGGCTGCTCTTGCCGGTGGTCTACGTGGCCACCACGCCGTGGGACAACTACGCGGTGGCGCGCGGGCTGTGGGGCTTCGCGCGCGCGCAGACCTGGGGCGTGTTCGTGGGCTACCTGCCGCTCGAGGAGTACCTCTTCTTCGGGCTGCAGACGCTGCTCGTCGGGCTGTGGGCGCGCGCGCGGCTCGCGCGGGCCCTGGGAGAGCAGCGCCCATGATGGACACCCGCTACGCCTACCTCGTGCACCTGCTGGGCTGGGGGCTGCCCGTGCTCGCGCTGCAGCTCGCGGCGCTCGCCTCGCACTACCGCGCCCGCACGGGGCGGGTGCTGCGCGCGGTGCTGCCGCCGGCGCTCGCGGTGGGCACCTACCTGAGCGCGGCGGACCACGTGGCCATCCGCCGCGGCATCTGGGTGTTCGGAGACGCGCGCCACGTGGGCGTCTACGTGGGCGCGGTGCCGCTCGAGGAGGTGCTCTTCTTCTTCGTCACCAGCCTGCTGGTGGCCCTCGGCATCGCGCTGTTCACCGCGCTGCTGGAGGTGCGCCAGGCGCCTTCGCGGGGAGGCGCGCGATGATCCCCGCGCGAAAGGGCGGCCCCGCGGGCTGGGTGCTGGACCGCTACGTGGGCCACAAGGTGCGCGGCGCCTTCCGCGGCCTCTGGGTGCAGGGCGAGCCCCTGCCGCCGCCCACCCGCGCGCGGCTCGTCTACATGAACCACTGCAGCTGGTGGGACGGCTTCATGCTGCACCAGCTCGCGAAGAGCGCCGGCTGGGACGCGTACGCACTGATGGAGGAGCAGAACCTGCGCCGCTACCCCTTCCTCGCGCGGCTGGGGGCCTTCAGCGTGCGGCGCGGCGAGGGTGCGAGCGCGCTGGAGAGCCTGCGCTACGCGAAGGCGCTCTTCTCCCGGCCCCGCACGGCCGTCTTCGTCTTCCCCGAGGGCGAGCAGCGCCCCTTCGGCGGCGGCCCCCTGCGCCTGGAGGGCGGGGTGGCGCTGCTCGCGCGGGCGGCCGGCGCCGAGTGCCTGCCGGTGGCCGTGCGCTACGTCCTCCTCGAGCACGAGCGCCCGGACATCCTGCTGGACGTGGGCAGGGCGCACCCGCCTGCGCCGCTCGCGCACTTCGAGCGCGCGCTGCAGGGGGGCGTGGACCGCCTCTCGGCCGCGAGCAGCACCGCGGGCTTCCGCCTGCAGGTGGCCGGCGCGCGCGGGGTGGCCGAGCGCTGGGATGCCGTCCGTGGGCGCAGCGCCCGCGGGGAGGCGCGCGCGTGACGCTGCGCATCCGCACCATCGCCCGCCTCACGGGCATCCGCGAGGCCACGCTGCGCGCGTGGGAGCGCCGCTACGGCTTCCCCCGCCCGCACCGCAGCGAGAACAACTACCGCGTGTACGGCCGCGAGGAGGTGGAGGGGGTGCGGCGCGTGGCGCGCCTCATCGAGGAGGGCCTGAGCGCGAGCGAGGCCATCGCCCAGGTGCGCACCACGCCCCTGCGCACCCTGCCCGTGCGCGAGCAGCTCGCCGAGCGCTTCTGGAGCGCGGTGGCGGTGATGGACGCGGAAGGGGCGGAGGCCGTGCTGGAGGAGGGGCTCTCCGGGATGGACGCGCTCGCCGCCTGCGACGAGGTGCTGATGCCGCTGCTGCGCGAGATGAGCAGCCGGCTGGACGTGGCGCGCGAGCACCTGGCCAGCGCCCTCATCCGCACCCGGCTGCGCGCCCTGCTGCACGCCGAGGCCGGCCCCCGGGCGCCCGCGGGCCCCCGGGCGGTGCTCGCATGTGCGCCTCTGGACCACCACGAGGGAGGGCTGCTCGCGCTCGCCCTGCACCTCAAGCGCGAGGGCTGGCGCCTCACCCTGCTGGGCGCGGACACGCCCGCCGAGGCGCTGCGCAGCGCCTGCGCCCAGCTGCACCCGGACGTGGTGGCGCTCTCCTGCGTGCGCCGCCGGGACGCCGAGGAGCTGCTGCCCCTGCTGCAGGCGGCCGTGGCTGCCTGCTCGCCCGTCCCCGTGGTGGTGGGGGGGCCGGCGGCCCGCGAGCAGCTGCGCGCGGTGTTCGCCGCCGGGGCCCAGTACGCCGACTCGGCAGGCGAGCTGCGCGCCCTGCTTCCGCAGTTGCGCGCGGCGCACCCCCAGCCGTAAACAGGACCGGACCGGCACCGTCCCGGGACTGTCCATGGCCGAGCGCACCTACCGCATTCATGTCGCAGCCGAGCTCTCGGGGGTTCGCCAGGAGCTCATCCGTGCTTGGGAGCGCCGCCACCAGGTGCTCTCCCCCCAGCGCAACGCCGCGGGCTACCGCGTCTACACCGACCAGGACGTGGCGCTGCTGCGCCGCCTGAAGCAGCTCACCGAGGAGGGCGTCTCCATCAGCGAGGCCGCCCGGCTGCTGCCCCAGCTGCGCGAGGAGCTCGCCCAGCGCGAGAGCGCCCCCACCCCGGGGGCGAACGGGGACGCGGGCGCCGAGGCCTGGCGGCGCGCCGTGCTCGCCGCGGCGGAGGCGTGGGACCAGGCGCGCGTCTCGCGCATCCTCGACGAGGCCTTCGCGGCCCTGAGCCCGCTGCGCGCCTGCGCGGACGTGCTCATGCCCCTGCAGCAGGAGGTGGGCACGCGCTGGGAGGAGGGGCGGCTGTCCATCGGCCAGGAGCACCTGGTGACGCAGGTGGTGCGCGCGCGCCTCGTGGGCCTGCTGCACGCGGCGCCCTCCTACGGCAGCGCGCGCGCGGTGCTCGCGTGCTTCCCCGAGGAGCAGCACGAGCTGGGGCTGCTGGGCGCGGCGGTGCAGCTGCACCACGCGGGCTACCGCGTGACGGTGCTCGGCCAGCGCACGCCGCTCGCGGAGCTGGCCCGCGTGGCGCGCCACCTGGGCGCGCAGCGGGTGGGGCTCTCGTGCGTGCACGACCCGGGCGCGGAGGCCTTCACGCGCACGCTGGAGGAGCTGCGCACGCTGCTGCCCCGCGGCCCCGAGACGCCGCAGCTGTGGGTGGGCGGGCGCGCCGCGCAGCGCCACGCGGAGGCGTGCGCCGCGGCGGACGTGCGCCTCTTCCGCGGCGCGGACGACTGGGCCCAGCTCGCGGGCTAGCCGGCGCGCGCAGCGCCTCAGTGCAGCGTGCGGTGCAGCGCGCTCACCGAGGCGTGCGTCTGCCGCTGGGCGCTGAGCAGCTGCTCCTCCACGAAGCGGCGGCTCTCCTCGTCGAGCCGGTCCAGCTTGTTCACGTAGTCCTGCAGCTCGTACTCCTCGCCCTCCGCGAGCGACTGCACCACGCTCGCCGCCGAGATGCCGAGGTCGCTCGAGCCGAGGTTGCTCAGCTTCGAGAAGCCGGTGCCGCGGCCCTGCGTGTCCGGCGGGGTGCGGCCCAGCAGCTCGAGGCGCTCGCGCAGCAGCTGGGCGCGGCGCTGGTGATCCTTGCCGCACTCGCGCAGCCGGTCGCGCGCCCGCGCGTGCTCCAGCTTCGAGAGCGCCTGCTCGTAGACCTGCGCTGCCGCCAGCTCCTCCTGGAAGAACGACACCAACGTATCGGTGGAATGCGTGTGTGCAGCCATGGGGCCTCCTGCACACGAAGCTGCGGCCGGGGCGCGCAGGCGCAACGCGCGCTCGCGGCCTCTGCCGGGTGCACGGGGGAAGGTATGGGCCGCTGCCCGCCCGACCGCCGGCCGCGGAATGCGCGGGTGCACCGCACGTCGCAGTGGCCGCGCGCCGCACCGCCCGTTCGCACGCCCGCTGCGCCGTCCGCCCACAGCGCCCAGCCTCACACCCGGGCCTCGAAGACGCCGCACTCCCCACCCCCACCCGAAGCCGGAGGAACACCCATGTCGAACCACTCGCCGCAGGACACCCAGAGCTGGACGGGACTGGGCCAGGGCATCAGCCTCGAGGCCTTCCTGCGCAAGATCTCCGACCGCGTGGTGGGCCTGGGGCCGCCCGAGGAGCTGGCCGAGGCCGTGTTCTGCGCGCTCTCCGAGCGGCTCTCGGGCGGCACCGCGCGCGACCTCTTCGAGCAGCTGTCGCCCGAGGTGCGCGAGCTCTTCATCAGCTGCCGCGCCCACCCGAAGCGCGACCCCGAGGCGCGCGGCAAGAACGACTTCTACCTCAACGTCTCCGAGCACCTGGACATCGACCAGCAGCAGGACGCGCGCCGCGTGCTGCACGGCGTGTTCGCCGCGCTGCACGGGCAGATCACCGATGGCGTGGCCACGCAGATCCAGAGCGAGCTGCCCGCGGACCTCAAGTCCACCTGGGCCGCGGCGCGCCGCGTGGCGGACCGCCCCGCCTGAGCCCCGCGCCCCCGTCCCTCCCCCTCTTCATGGAGGGAGAGGGTCGGGGTGAGGGATGGAGCCCGCGGGCTCAGGTCTCGCGGGTGGGCGTGTGGCCCATCTCCTCGGAGAAGGGCGTGCCGGCGGGGTCCCCATCCGCCAGGTCCTGGCGCATCGAGCGCGGGCGGTGCTCGGGCGCCTCCTGCGTGCTCGCGCTGCGGGTGCGCTCGTCACCCGGCGCTGCGCCCTTGCCCTCGGCCTGCGGCACGTTAGGGGCACCGGGCTCGTCGAGCCGGCCTGCGGTGCGCTTCTCGTTCTCGTTCGCCATGGCTGCGCCTCCGTCGTTCGGGTGAGCGCCCCGGCAATCCCGGGGTCACCCCAACGGTGTGCGCTCACGCGGCGCAGGCACCCGGCTCCCGGGGAGAGGCGCCCCCGGCCGTCTGCCCTGCGCGCGCGCCGCCGGGCGCCCCTACCACTCGGTGTGCACGAAGCCGGCCTCGGGCCGGTCCTTGCGCTGGTAGGTGTGGGCGCCGAAGGCGTCGCGCTGGGCCTGGGTGAGGTTCTGGGGCAGCTCGGGGCTGCGGTAGCTGTCGAAGTAGGCGAGGCTCGCCGAGAGGCAGGGGGCCGGCACGCCGCCGCGCACCGCGAGCGAGAGGGCGGCGCGCCACGCGGGAGCCTTCTGCGTGAGCTCGCGCGCGAAGCTGTCCGCCACCATCAGGTTCGCGAGCCCGGGCTCCTTGAGGAAGGCCTCGCGCAGCGGGGTGAGGAGGCGCGCGCGGATGATGCAGCCGCCCCGCCAGATGCGCGCCAGCTCCGCGATGGAGATGTCCCATTTGTACTGCGCACTCGCCGCCTGGATCAGCGCGAGGCCTTGCGCGTAGGTGGTGATGCGCGCGGCGTAGAGCGCGTCGTGCACCTGCTGGGCGAGCTGCGTGCGCTCCTCGGCGGAGAGCTGCAGCGCGGGCGCGGGCAGCACGCGGGCGGCCTTCAGCCGCTGCTCCTTGAGCGAGGAGAGGATGCGCGCATCCAGCGCCGCAGCGATGGAGGGCACGGGCACGGCGAGGTCGAGCGCCACCTGCACCGTCCACTTGCCGGTGCCCTTGCTGCCTGCCTTGTCCAGCACCAGGTCCACCAGCGGCAGGCCCGTCTCCGGGTCCTTCTTGCGCAGCACGCGCACGCTGGTCTCGAGCAGGAAGGACTCGGCGATGCCCTCGTTCCACTTCGCCCAGAGGTCCGCAATCTGGTCCGCGGACATGCCGAGGCCGCGGCGCAGCAAGTCGTAGGACTCGGCGAGCAGCTGCATGTCCGCGTACTCGATGCCGTTGTGCACCATCTT
The DNA here is from genome assembly GCF_009659535.1 of Aggregicoccus sp. 17bor-14. Classification (NCBI taxonomy): domain Bacteria; kingdom Pseudomonadati; phylum Myxococcota; class Myxococcia; order Myxococcales; family Myxococcaceae; genus Aggregicoccus; species Aggregicoccus sp. 17bor-14. The sequence goes on along the minus strand of NZ_VJZZ01000005.1, from coordinate 91,061 downwards.
CACGAAGTGCCCGGCGCCGTCCGGCCCCACGTGCGTGACGCAGGCGCCGTCGCCGCCCGGCACGCGCGCGGCGATGGCCTCGAGGAAGGGGCGCACGCTCGCGTAGCCCTCGGCGGGGCCGCCGGGCATGAGGCTGGGGCCGTGGCGCGCGCCCTCCTCGCCGCCGGACACGCCCATGCCCAGGAAGTTGAGGCCGCGCTCGCGGTAGCCCTTCTCGCGCCGGCGCGTGTCCTCGAAGAAGCTGTTGCCGCCGTCCAGCACGATGTCCCCGGACTCCAGCAGCGGGGCGAGCTTCTCCAGCATCGAGTCCACGGGCGCGCCCGCCGTCACCATCAGCAGGATGCGGCGCGGGCGCGCGAGCGAGCGCACGAAGCCCTCGAGCGAGGGGTCTCCGCGCAGGTCCGGCCGCGCGTTCTTGCCCAGGAAGGCCTTGAGCGCCTCCGGGCGGATGTCCCAGGTGGCCACCTGGAAGCCGTGGTCTGCGAGGTTGAGGGCGAGGTTCTGGCCCATCACGCCCATGCCGGCCACGCCGAACTGCGCCAAGTTCTCCGCCATCTGAGTCTCCAGGTCCTCCCTCTCCCTTTTCACGGAGGCAGAGGGTCGGGGTGAGGGTGTCGGGCTGCGGGATTACTGCCCCGCCGCCGCGGGGTCCAGCAGCCACTCGGCCTGCGGCACGCGCGAGGCGGGCAGCGCCTCGCCTGCGCGGATGCGCTGCACCGCGTCCCGCTTGCCCGCGCCCACCGCCACGCCGAGCACGGTGCGCGCGGCCTGCAGCACCGGGAGCGTCAGCGTGAGGCGCCAGGGCGGAGGCTTGGGGCCCTTCACCGCGAGCACGCGCGCGCTCTGCTCCTCGAGCGAGGGCGCGCCCGGAAAGAGCGAGGCGGTGTGCCCGTCCTCGCCCATCCCCAGCAGCACCACGTCGAGCTGCTCGGGAAGCCGCGCGGCGTAGTCGCGCGCCGCGGCGTCGCGGTCCTCGCGCTCGCCCTCCATGCGGTGCACGCGCGCGTTGAGGATGCCCAGCGGGTCCAGCAGCGTCTGGCGCGCGAGCCGGTAGTTGCTGTCCGGGGAGGAGGGGGGCACGCAGCGCTCGTCCGCGAAGAAGAAGGACACCTGGCGCCAGGGCACGGCGTCCGGCCCCAGCGCGACGAGCGCCTGGTGGATGGGGCCCGGGGTGCTGCCGCCGCTGGTGGCGAAGCTCGCCTTCCCCCGCGCCTGCACGGCCTCCTGCAGGGCGCGCGCGAGCCGGCGCGCCGCCTCCTGCACCAGCTGCTCCTTCTCGAGCACCGCGGCCACCCTCACGGCAGCCTCGTCCAGCTGCGCCCGTCCTTCGCGATGAGCGCGTCCGCCTCGGCCGGGCCGTTGCCGCCGGGCGCGTAGGGGAGCAGCGGGCCGCCCTCGCCCTTCTCCAGCGCCTGCAGGATGGGGGTCACCCACGCCCACGCCTGCTCCACGCTGTCCTTGCGCGCGAAGAGCGTGGCGTTGCCGCGCATGCAGTCCAGCAGCAGGCGCTCGTAGGCCTCGGGCACGGGCTTCTTGAAGGCGCCCGCGTAGCCGAACTCCATGCTCACCCCGCTGATGCTCAGGTCCTCGCCGGGGACCTTCGTCTCGATGCGCAGGCCGATGCCCTCCTGCGGCTGGATGCGCAGGGTGAGCACGTTGGGCTGCAGGCGCTGGCAGGTGTCGTCTCCGCCGAAGAGGCAGATGGGCGCGCTCTTGAAGTGGATGCTCACCTCGGTGAGGCGCGCGCGCAGGCTCTTGCCCGCACGCAGGTAGAAGGGCACGCCCTGCCAGCGCCAGTTGTCCACGTTGAGCTTCATCGCCACGAAGGTGGGGGTGCGGCTGTCCTTCGCCACGCCCTCCTCGTCGCGGTATCCCTGGAACTGCCCCTGCACCACGGCCTCGGCCACCTCGCGGCCCGCGAGCGGGCGCAGCGCGCGGAACACCTTGGCCTTCTCGTCGCGGATGTCCTCGGCGCCGAAGGAGGTGGGCGGCTCCATCGCGCACAGCGCGAGCACTTGCAGCAGGTGGTTCTGCACCATGTCGCGCAAGACGCCTGTCTCGTCGTAGAAGCGGCCGCGCCCGTCGATGCCCAGCTTCTCCGCGGCCGTGATCTCCACGTGGTCGATGTGGCTGCGGTTCCACAGCGGCTCGAAGATGGCGTTGGCGAAGCGGAAGACGAGGATGTTCTGCACCGTCTCCTTGCCCAGGTAGTGGTCGATGCGGAAGATCTGCCGCTCGCTGAGCACCGCGCTCAGGCGCTGGTTGAGCTCCTGCGCGCTCGCCAGGTCGTGGCCGAAGGGCTTCTCGATGACCAGCCGCCGCCACGGGTGCTGCCCCGCCTGCGTCTCGCGCGGCAGCAGCTTCGCCTTCGAGAGCCCCGTGAGCAGCTGCTCGAAGGTGCTCGCCGGGGTGGCCAGGTAGTACAGCTGGTTGCCGCCGGTGCCGAAGCGCTGCTCGAAGCTCTCCAGCTTGCGTGCCAGCTGCTCGAAGGCCGCCGGGTCGTCGTAGCTGCCGCTCACGCACTCGAGCCGCTCGGCGAGCCGCTCCCACACCTTCTCGTCCACCGGCTGGGTGCGCGCGAAGGTGTCCAGGCTCTTGCGCACGGTGGCGCGGAAGGCCGCGTCGTCGCGCGCCGAGCGGCTGAAGCAGGCCACGGCGAACTGGGGAGGCAGCAGGTCCGCGCGCGCCAGCTCGTAGAGCGCGGGGAACAGCTTGCGCTGCGCGAGGTCCCCGGTGGCGCCGAACAGCACCAGGGCGCAGGGGTCCGGGCGCCCCGCGCGCAGCAGCGGCTCTCCGGGGTGGGGGTGGGTCTCGATGCGCAGGCCGTCCACGTGCACGCTCCTTGATCGCTGCCGGTGTCCCGTCCGGGCCAACCCTAACGGGCCGCCCCGGGGCGCGCGTCAAAAGGGCGCGCACAGTGTTGGGGCAGGTCGTTGGGGCAGACCAATGGGGGCAAGCTAAGGGCGGCCGGCGCGGCCGGGGCCTCCCGTGCGCTCGCAAGGCGGGAGCACGGGCAGGGGAGCGGCGGGGCAGGGCGGGGCGGGCGCGCGCGTCAGTAGCCGGGCGGCGGGTCCGTGGGCGGGGGCGTGGTGTCGCCCGCCGCGCGCACGGTGATGACCCCGGTGTTCGCCATGGTGCCCGGGTGCACGGTGCAGAAGTAGGGCACCAGCGTGCCCACCGCGGCGCTCGTGGGGATGACGAAGGTGCGCTCGCCGGTGAAGGCCCCGGTGTCGAAGGAGATGCCGTTCACGGCCCCGGGGCGGAACTGGTTGGGCGCGGACTGGCTCGTGACCGAGTGCGCCATCGCGTCCAGGTTGCGCACCCGCACGGTCTGCCCCGGGACGACGGCGAGGTTCGCCGGGCTGAAGGCCATGTTCTGGATGGTGAGCACCGCCTCGTTGGGGTTGCTCGGCGAGGGGCTGGGGTTGCCGCCTCCGTAGCTGCTGCCCCCGCACGCCGAGAGCACCAGCCACCCCGTCACTGCCACAGCCCACAGCCCTGTCGTCCGCATCGCAGCCTCCTGGAGGCAGGGCTCACTCGCCCCGCCTCCAGGAAAGATGCAAACGATGGCGCCCGGCCACGGTCGCCCGCGGTCGCAGGGCTCTTTTCACCGCCCAACGGTGCGCGGGCGCTCAGTCCACCAGCTGCTGCATCAGGTACACGTAGTGCAGCGCCCAGCGGCGCGCGTTGAGCACCGGGTCGGAGTCGTTGGAGTGCCCGCCCTCGGTGTTCTCGAAGTAGAGGTACGGGGCGCCCAGCGCCTCCAGCTTCGCGGCGAACTTGCGCGCGTGGCCCGGGTGCACGCGGTCGTCGCGCGTGTTGGTGGTGATGTAGGCGCGCGGGTACTTCACGCCCGGCTGCAGGTGCTGGTAGGCGGAGTACTTCGCGATGAAGGCCGCGTCCGCGGGCACGTCCGGGTTGCCGTACTCGCCCACCCAGGAGGCCCCGGCCGGCAGCTTGTGGTAGCGCAGCATGTCGATGAGCGGGCTCTCGATGACGGCCGCGTTGAGCAGCTCCGGGTGCTGCGTCAGCGTCACGCTGGTGAGCACGCCGCCATTGGAGCGCCCGTAGATGCCGAGGCGCCGCGGGCTGCTCACCCCGCGGCGCACCAGGTCCTGCAGCACCGCGGCGTAGTCGTCGAAGGCCTTCTGCCGGTTCTCGCGCAGCACCGCCTGGTGCCAGCGCGGGCCGAACTCGCCGCCGCCGCGGATGTTGGCGATGACGTAGGCGTTGCCCCGCTCGAGCCACAGCTTGCCCACCTCGGGCAGGTACACGGGCGGCTTGGCCACCTGGAAGCCGCCGTAGCCGTACACCAGCGTGGGCACGGGCTGCCCCTTCTTCAGGCTGCGCGGGGCCACGAGGAAGTAGGGGATGCGCGTGCCGTCCTTGCTCTTCGTCCAGAGCTGCTGCACCCGGTGCGTGGACGCATCGAAGCGCGCCGGCAGGCTCTTCACCTGCTTCACGCTGCCGGTGCCCGCGTCCGCGAGCCACAGCGCCGTGGGAGCGAGGAAGCCCTGCGACTCCACGAAGAGCTGCTCGTGCGCGTGCGAGGTGGCCACGATGCTGATGCTCAGCGGGGCGTCCTTCGGCAGCGCGAGGCGCCGGCGCGTCCAGCGCCCGCCCGCGTGCGCGTACACGTCGATGGCGCCCTTCACGTCCTCGTACAGGTTCACCACCAGGTGCGCGCGCGTGGCGGACACCGCCTCGATGGCCTGGCGCGCCGTGGGCTGCAGCACCAGCTGCGCCTTCGCGTGCGCGGCGTCCCTCTTCAGGTCCGCGAGCGAGAGCGCCACCAGCGCCCCCTGCCGGAAGGCGCCCCAGTCCTGCTCCAGCGTGAACACCAGCTGCCCGTCCACGAAGGCCTGCAGGGTGGCCTTGGGCGGAAGCGGGATCCGCACGTTGCCTGCGCCCCCGAGCAGATAGAACTCGCTCTCGAAGAAGGTGACGCCGCGCTGCACGAGCATCGCCTGCAGCGCGCCTTCCGCATCGCGCAGGGCCGTGGCGCTCGCGGACACGTCCGTCGGCTTCCCGCGGAACACCTCCTCGGCCTTCTCGAACGGCTGGCCGCGCCGCACGCGCTTGAGCACGAAGGGGTAGCCGGACTCGGTGAGCGTGCTCGGGGCGCCGTTGCCGCCCCACTCGCGCCCCGCGATGAGCGTGTCCGCGTCCTCCCACTCCACGTCGCCCTTGCCCTCGGGCAGGCGCAGGCCGTCCGGCACGAAGGCCCCTGCCGCCACGTCCAGCTCGCGCACCTCCACCGCGTCCTGCCCGCCGTTGCTCAGGCGCACGAGGCAGCGCGTGTCCGCGGGAGGCAGGCAGCTCTCGCCCTTGAACACCCAGCTCTTGCCCTCGAGCTTGCCCAGCGCGTCCACGTCCAGCACCGTCTTCCAGGTGGGCGTGGGGCTCGCGTAGCTCTCCAGCGTGGTGTGGCGCCACAGGCCGCGCGGGTTCTGCTGGTCCTGCCAGAAGTTGTCCACGCCGCCGGCGCGGAAGTCGGGGGCGGGGATGCGGTCGGTCGCCGTGAGCAGCGCGAGCGCTTGCGCGCGGAAGGGCTCGAAGCGCGGGTCGCCCTCCAGCACCTTCAGGGTGCGCGCGTTCTGCGCCTTCACCCACGCGAGCGCGCGCTCGCCGTGCACGTCCTCGAGCCAGAGGAAGGGGTCCTCTTGCGTGGCCTCCCCCGCGGCCTCCTTCGGCGCGGCCACCTTCCGGGCGGTCTCGGCCTGGTCCGCCGCGTGGGCCACGGCGGGCAGGGCGAACAGCGTGCTCCACAGCGATGCGGCGAACAGCCTGCGCATGAGGTCTCCGGAATGAGCGGGTGCGGCCCCCCACCTCGAACGGGGAGCGGGGCTCCACATTCCCCGAGCGGGCGCATCGGGGCAAGCGGCGGGAAATGGGCTAAGGGAGGGGGCGCATGACGCGAGCGCTCACAGGACGGCAGCGGTGGGGGCTCGCACTGGCGGTGCTGCCCTTGCTGCTCTACGCGTGGACGGGCAGGGCGCGGCTCAACGACCTGCGCCTCTACGCGGACACCGTGCACGCGCTGCTCGCGGGCGGCGTGCCCAACGTGGACTTCCGCTTCGAGTACCCGCCCTACGCGCTGCTCGCCTTCGTGCCCGCGGGGCTTGCAGGAGGCGATGCCGCGCGCTTCGCCTTCGCCTTCGTGCTGCAGCTGCTGCTGCTGGACGCGGCGCTCAAGTGGGCGCTCCTGCGCGAGGAGGGCGCGCGGCGCTGGCTGCCGCTCGTGCTCTACGCGCTCGCGGCGTGGGTGGAGAGCCTGCACTACCTCAAGCGCTTCGACCTGGTGCCGGCCTTCCTCGTCTTCTTCGCGCTGCGGGGGCTCGCGGGCGGGCGCATGGTGCTCGCGGGCGCGCTGCTCTCGGCCGGGGTGATGACGAAGCTGTACCCGGTGGTGGTGCTGCCCGCGGCGCTCGCGTGGGCGCTGCAGCGGGGACAGGGGCGCAGGTTCTGCGGAGGGCTCGCGCTGGGGCTCTTGCCGCTCGTGCCCCTGAGCGCGCTGTGGCCCTGGTGGCGCTTTGCCTCCTTCCACGTCGAGCGCGGGCTGCAGGTGGAGTCCGTGTGGGCCTCGGTGCTCTGGGGGCTGCACCGGCTCGGGTGGGTCGCGCAGGTGCAGTGGACGCAGGCGGTGGCTGCGTACGAACTGCACGGCGCGGCGGCGGAGGCCGTGCGCGGCTGGAGCCGCTGGGTGTGGGTGGCGGGCTCGCTCGCGGCGGCGGGGGTCGCGGCGCGCGCGGTGCGCAGACTCGCGCCGGGGGACGTGGCGGGCCAGGCGCGCGTGGCGCTGCTGCCGCTGCTCGCCTTCGTGGCGCTCAACCCGGTGCTCAGCCCGCAGTACCTCGTGTGGCTGATGGGCCCCGCGGCGCTCGCGCTCACGCGGGGGCGCTGGGGCGTGCCGGCGGCCGTGTTCGCGGCCGTGCTGCTCACCCGGCTCGTCTACACCACGGACACGTACAAGGTCGGCTACGCCCCGCTGCACCTGCTCGTGCTCAACGCCCGCAACTTTCTGCTGCTGTGGTCGACGGTGGCGCTGATGTGGGAGCTGTGGCGGGGCGAGCAGACGGGCAGCGGGGCCCTCGCAGTGCAATAAGGGGTGGACGCGCGGGGCCGGCTCTCGCAGCGTAGCGGCCCTGAGAAGTGACCCCCTGTTTTCCGGAGGTACGTACATGAAGGCCTTGTTGACCGCGCTGTCGCTGACCCTCGTCGTGCCGAGCGTGGCGCTCGCGCAGAACCCCTTCGGCGATCTCGCGAAGAAGGCGAGCTCGGCGGGCAAGGGCGAGCTGGAGAAGCGCATCAACTCGAAGCTGCTGGCCGAGGGCCAGAAGAACCAGTGCAGCTTCAAGTCGGGCACGGACGTGCTCGCGCCCGGCTGCGAGCAGAAGCTCAAGAACCTGGCGGGCCAGCTCATCGAGGCGAAGAAGCAGCTCGATTCGTCCGGAGCCAAGGCCTACAAGTTCGAGGTGAGCGGCCACACCGACTCGGTGGGCGACGCGGCGAAGAACAAGGCGCTGAGCCTCAAGCGCGCCGAGGTCATCGTGAAGGAGATGGTGGCGCGCGGCGTGCCGCGCGGCGAGATCATCGCCGTGGGTCGCGGCAGCGAGAAGATGCTGGTGAAGCCGGACGACACCGAGGCGAAGCGCGCGAAGAACCGCCGCTACGAGATCCAGGTGCGGCTGTAGTCCGCGCACGCGGGTGAGGCCGGAGCGCGCTGGCGCTCCGGCCCTCGGTTCCGAAGGGAGCGCTGCGATGGGCGAGGAGCGGCTGCACCTGCTGCGCGGAGACCTCACCACGCTGGCGGTGGATGCCATCGTGAACGCAGCGAACTCCGCCCTGAGCGGCGGCGGCGGGGTCGACGGTGCCATCCACCGCGCGGCCGGACCGGAGCTGCTCGCGGAGTGCCGCAGCCTGGGCCGCTGCCCCACGGGCGAGGCGCGCCTCACCCGCGGCTACCGGCTCCCGGCGCATCACGTCATCCACGTGGTGGGGCGGCGAGGCCGGAGAGCCCGAGCTGCTCGCGAGCTGCTACCGCAACGCGCTCGAGCTCGCGCGGGTGCACGGCCTGCGTACGCTGGCCTTCCCATCCATTTCCACAGGCGCCTACGGCTATCCGATCGCGCTTGCGGCGCCCGTGGCGCTGCGCGAGCTGCGGGCGGGACTCGAGCGCCTGCCGCAGCTCGAGCGGGTGACGGTGGTGCTCTTCAGCGAGGCGGACCTTCGCGCGTACCAGCAGGTGCTCGACGCCTGAGGCCGTCGAGCGGGGCGGCTGGCATCGGCGCAGCGTGAGCTCTACCGCCGAGAGCTCGCCTGCCTCGGATCCGAGCTGTGTCGTTGCGCCAGCCTGAAGGGGCGTCAGAACCGGAAGGGTGACGGAGCGCTTCGGCTCCTCGCGGGAGGGCGCTGCCAGTGCGCCGCGCGCAGGGGAGACACGGAGCGGAGCACTTCACTCTGCGTGTGTCCCCGCTCGGGAGCGGCGGCCTGCGTCGCGCAAAAACGTAAAATAGGATTTTACGTTTTTGCATCACGCGCCCTTCCGCGCCCGGGAGGGGCGTCTCTTTTCGAGACAGCCGTCCACGCGTCGTGGACGGCCTCTCCCACTCGGAGCAGCCCCGTTCCCTCCCGGCCTCTCCTTCTCGAGGCCGTGCCCCTCGCGCCACTCTCGCGAACCCCTGAAGCGTCGCGGCGTCGCGTGCTTCAAAACGAAGGGCGCGGCGCCCGCGAAGGCACCGCGCCCCTCGTGTTTCCAGCGTGTCAGCCGAGGCCTAGAACACCGTGTTCCACTGCACGAGCACGGAGTTCACGCGGTCCGCGTCGCTCGGCTTGAGGCTGCGGGCGTTCGCGTACTCCACGTCGATGTGGTTCGCGTTCTTGTTGATGTAGAAGTGCAGGCCCGCCTTGATGATGCTGCTGTTCTGGGTGTCCGCGGTGCAGGCCGGCGCGACGAGCCCGTCCGGGCAGCTGTCCGCGTTGAAGCCCTCGTAGGACGCGTAGGGCATCACGAACCCGAAGCGGTAGCCCGCGTCCACGAAGTAGCCCCAGCCGGTGTTGGCCGAGCCGCCGCCGAAGTCATTGCGGTAGGCGGTGGCGTGGACCACGCCCTCGCCCTCCGCGCCCGTGGGGAGGTCCGCGAAGAAGTCGCCGGAGAAGACGCGGGTATCGGTGAGGCCGCTGGGGCCGCGCACCGCCTTGGACTGGTAGCCGCCGCCCACGCCCACGCTCACCACCGGCTTCTCCTGGAAGTAGATGCCCTGGTAGAGCCAGTTGCCCTCCTCGGTGCCCAGGATGTTGAAGTTCACGAAGCCGCCGAGGCGCGGGTGGGAGCTGGGGTTGAGGCCCGCGCGCGGGTTGGCCGCGGAGAGGTCACCCTGGGTGCCCGTCACGCCGCGGTAGATGCCGCCGCGGTAGCCGATCTTCTTGTCCAGCGCCCAGCCGCGCACCTGCACGCCGAGGTCGCGGATGCCCGGGCCCTCGCGGAAGCCGCGCACCGCGTCCAGGTGCACGTCGATGGTGGTGAAGCTGGTGGTGCTCGAGAGCGCCTGGCGGCTGAGCGGCACGAGCAGGAAGCCCGCGTCCACCATGAACACGTTCTTCGCGCTGCGCCCCGTGGGCGAGTAGCTCACCCACGCGTCCTGCGGCAGGAAGCGCGGGCTGTAGTCCTGGCCGGTGCCGAAGTTCGCGGCATCCAGCTGCAGCAGGAAGGCCCACTTGTCCGTGGGCTCCGCGCTGATGACCGCGCGCACGCGGCGCAGGCGGAAGTCGTAGCCCAGCCCGTCTCCGGCCGGGTTCGCATCCTGGGTGAGGCCGGCCCAGGTCTGCAGCTGGAAGTTCACGGTGAGCGCCTGGCCCTCGGTGCCCAGCGGAATCTTCGTGGCGCCTGCGAGGGTAGAGCTCAGGCCCAGCACGACAGCGACCGCTCTTGCAAGGTTTCGCATCGGAACGACCTCTTCGGGGGACTGCGGGGGGAGTACTGCGTGGGGGGCTGCTACTCCATGTGCCAGCCGTGACTGATGATCAGCGACTGGCCGGTGAGGGCCTTGGAGGCGAAGGAGGCGAAGAACACGGCGGCCTCGGCCACGTCGGCCATGGTGGTGAACTCGCCGTCCACCGTGTTCTTGAGCATGACGTTCTTGATGACCTCGGCCTCGCTGATGCCGAGCTCCTTGGCCTGCTCCGGAATCTGCTTGTCGACGAGCGGGGTGCGCACGAAGCCCGGGCAGAGCACGTTGGCGCGCACGTTGTGCTTCGCGCCCTCCTTGGCCACCGCGCGCGCGAGCCCCAGCAGGCCGTGCTTCGCGGCGACGTAGGGCGCCTTGAGGGGGCTGGCCTCCTTGGAGTGCACCGAACCCATGTAGAGGATGCTGCCGCCGCGCCCGCTCTTGTACATGTGGCGCAGGCAGGCGCGCGTGGTGAGGAAGGCGCCGTCCAGGTGGATGCCCAGCATGCGCCGCCACTGCTCGAAGGTGAGCTCGTCCACCGGGGCGATGATCTGGATGCCGGCGTTGCTCACCAGCACGTCCACGCCGCCGAGCCGCTGCACGACGTCGGCGACGCCCGCGTCCACCTGCGCCTCGCTGGACACGTCCATGGCCACGGCCATCGCCGTGGCGCCTTGTGCCTGCAGCTCGCTCACCACCACCTGCGCGGCGTCCAGCCGCAGGTCCGCCACCGCCACCTTCGCGCCCTCGCGCGCGTAGGCATGGGCGATCTCGCGGCCGATGCCACTGGCCGCACCCGTCACGATCGCCACCTGGTCCTTCATCCGCATGACGTCTTCCCTCTCCCTTTGCACTGCGACAGGCCGGCTACAGCGGCCTCTTGAGCAAGCGGCTCAGCTCGCCGATGACGCCCCGGCGGAAGGTGAGCACGCAGACGACGAAGATGCCGCCCTCCACCACCGTCACCCACGAGCCCAGCTGCGCCAGGTAGTTCTCCAGCGCCACCACGATGAAGGCTCCCACCACCGGGCCCAGGATGGTGCCCAGGCCGCCCAGGAGCGTCATCAAGATGACCGCGCCCGAGGTGTGCCAGTGCACGTCCGTGAGGCTCGCGAGCTGGAACACCAGCGCCTTGGTGCCGCCCGCGACCCCGGCGAGCGCCGCCGAGAGCACGAAGGCGATGAGCTTGTAGTGGTCCGGCTTGTAGCCGAGCGACACCGTGCGCGGCTCGTTCTCGCGCACCGCCGTGAGCACCTGCCCGAAGGGCGAGTGCACGGTGCGGTAGATGAGCAGGAAGCCCGCGAGGAAGATGGCCAGCACGAAGAAGTAGAGCGGCAGCATCTGGTCCAGGTCCACGCCCAGGATGCTCCCGCGCGGCACCGCCTGGATGCCGTCCTCGCCGCCCGTGAAGGGCGTCTGCAGGTAGAAGAAGAAGGCCATCTGCGCGAGCGCCAGCGTGACCATGGCGAAGTAGATGCCCTGGCGCCGGATGGCGAGCGCCCCCACCACCAGGCCGTACGCCGCGGCCACGAGCGCGCCGAACGCGATGGCGAGCAGCGGGTTCCAGCCCCACACCTTCGCCGCGTGCGCCGCCGCGTAGCCCGCCGAGCCGAAGAACAGCGCGTGCCCGAAGGACAGGAGCCCCACGTAGCCCAGCAGCAGGTTGAAGGCGCAGGCGAAGAGCGCGAAGCACAGCGCCTTCATCAGGAACACCGGGTAGATGCCCGCGAAGGGCGCCACCACCAGCAGCGCCGCGAGCACCGCGAGGGGCACCCACTGGCGCTGGCGGGGGCTCGCGCGCTGGGCCAGTGCCGGGGGCGGCGTGGAGGTGGACTCGGCCATCGCGCTCACGCGGTCCTTCCGAAGAGACCCGAAGGCTTGATCATCAGCACCACCGCCATCACCACGAAGATCACCGTGTTGCTGGCCTCTGGATAGAAGACCTTGGTCAGCCCCTCGATGACCCCCAGCGCGAAGCCGGTCACGATGGAGCCCATGATGCTGCCCATGCCGCCGATGACCACCACCGCGAAGACCACGATGATCAGGTCCGAGCCCATCAGCGGGCTCACCCGGTACACCGGCGCCGCGAGCACGCCGGCCACCGCCGCGAGCGCCACGCCCAGGCCGTAGGTGACGGTGATGAGGCGCGGCACGTTCACGCCGAAGGCCTGCACCAGCGCCGGGTTCTCGGTGGCCGCGCGCAGGTAGCTGCCCAGCCGCGTGCGCTCGGTGACGAACCAGGTGGCGGCGCACAGCAGCACCGAGAAGCCCACCACCCAGGCGCGGTACTTGGGCAGGAACATGAAGCCCAGCGCGTAGCCGCCGCTCAGCGCCTCGGGCATCTCGTAGGGCTGCCCGCTGCTGCCGTACTTGTTCTGGAACAGCCCCTGGATGACCAGCGCGAGCCCGAAGGTGAGCAAGAGCCCGTAGATGGGGTCCAGCCCCGCGAGCCGCTTGATCATCGTGCGCTCCACCAGCGCCCCCAGCAGCCCCACCACCAGCGGGCTGAGCACCAGCGCGCCCCAGTAGCCCACGCCCGCGAACTGCAGCAGGAACCACGCGGCGAAGGCGCCCACCGTGTAGAAGGCGCCGTGGGCGAAGTTCACCACGTTGAGCAGGCCGAAGATGATGGCGAGCCCCAGGCTGAGCAGCGCGTAGAACGAGCCGTTGATCAGCCCCACGAGGAGCTGGCCGAACAGGGCCTGGAGCGGGACGCCGAAGACGGTGTGCATGGAGCTCCTGGCTCCGCGAGGAGCGCACGCGCGCTCCTCGCGGAGGACGGCGGAAGGGGGAGCGGCTACTTCTTCACCAGCGGGCACTCGCTCTTGTCGAGCGGGCTCCACGCCTGCTCGGCGGGGATGGTGCGCACCAGCTTGTAGTAGTCCCAGGGCTTCTTCGACTCGTTGGGCGCCTTCACCTGGTACAGGTACATGGGGTGGATCTTGCGGCCGTCGGCGCGGATGCTGCCCTTGCCGAAGAGCGGGTCGTCCGTGGGGGTGGCCTTCATCTGCGTCACCACCGCCTTGCCGTCCGCGTCGCTCTTGAGCGCCTTCACCGCCTTCAGGTAGTGCGTGACGGCGGAGTACACGCCCGCGTGCACCATGGTGGGCATCTTGCCGCCGTTGCGGTCCGCGAAGCGCTTGGAGAAGGCGCGCGTCTTGTCGTCGCGGTCCCAGTAGAAGGCCTCGGTGAGCAGCAGGCCCTTCGCCGTGGGCAGCCCCAGCGCGTGCACGTCCGAGATGAACACCAGCAGGCCCGCGAGCTTCTGCCCGCCCTGCGTGATGCCGAACTCGTTGGCCGCCTTGATGGCGTTGATGGTGTCGCCGCCCGCGTTCGCCAGGCCGATCACCTGCGCGCCCGAGCTCTGCGCCTGCAGCAGGAAGGAGCTGAAGTCCGCGGTGTTGAGCGGGTGGCGCACGCTGCCCACCACCTTGCCGCCGGCCGCCTTCACCACGTCCGAGGTGTTCTTCTCGAGCGACTGGCCGAAGGCGTAGTCCGCGGTGAGGAAGAACCAGCTCTTGCCGCCGTTGGCCACCACCGCGCTGCCCGTGCCGTGCGCGAGCGCGTAGGTGTCATAGGTCCAGTGCACCGTGTTCGGGCTGCAGGCCTTGCCGGTGAGGTCCGTGCTGCCCGCGCCGGAGTCCAGGAACACCTTGTTCTTCGCGCGCGCCACCTCGTTCACCGCGAGCGCCACGGACGAGGTGGGCACGTCCACGATGGCGTCCACCTTGTCCACGTCGAACCACTGGCGCGCGATGTTCGAGCCGATGTCCGGCTTGTTCTGGTGGTCCGCGAAGATGACCTCCACCTTGGCGCCGGGGATGGCGCCGAAGTCCTCCACCGCCATCTTCGCGGCGAGCACCGAGCCCTGGCCGCTCAGGTCCGCGTAGAGGCCGGACTGGTCGTTGAGCACGCCGATCTTGATCACCCCGTCGGTGATCTTGCCCGCGCCTGCGGCGGGTGCGGCCGCGGCCGCGGGCGCCTTGGCCCCCGCGTCCGCCTGCGTCTGCGCATACGCCGCGCCCGCGGCAAGCCCCGCGAGCGCCACCATCTTGAGGATCCGGCTGGACGTCATTGCTGCTCCTTCAGGTGAGGGAAAGCTACGACTGACAGCACAACCCAGAGAGTGCGTGAGAGAGACGGTCAGACCCCGAGGTAGCCCTTGAGCTTGTCCATGCTGCGCTCGAGCTCCGCGTTGGGGATGCGGTCGATGATGCGCCCGTGCTCCATGACGTAGTGGTGGTCCGCGATGGACCCGGCGAAGCGCAGGTTCTGCTCCACGAGCAGGATGGTGAAGCCCTCCTGCTTGAGGCGGCGGATGGTGGCGCCGATCTGCTGCACGATGACCGGCGCGAGCCCCTCGGTGGGCTCGTCCAGGAGCAGCAGGCGCGCCCCGGTGCGCAGGATGCGCCCGATGGCCAGCATCTGCTGCTCGCCGCCGGAGAGCTTGGTGCCCGGGCTGTGCAGCCGCTCCTTGAGGTTGGGGAACAGCTCGAGGATGGCCTCCTGGCTCAGTCCCCCCTCGCGCACCCGCGGCGGCAGGAGCAGGTTCTCCTCCACGTCCAGGCTCGCGAAGATGCCGCGCTCCTCGGGGCACAGCGCCATGCCGAGCCGCGCGATGCGGTGCGAGGGCAGGCGGATGGTCTCCTCGCCGCCGAGCCGCACCGAGCCCGTGCGCTTGAGGCACATGCCCATCAGGCTGCGCAGCGTGGTCGTCTTGCCTGCGCCGTTGCGCCCCAGGATGGTGACCAGCTCGCCGGGGCGCACCTCCAGGTCCACCCCGTGCAGGATGTGGCTCTCGCCGTACCAGGCCTGCAGGCTGCGCACCTCGAGCAGCGGGGCGGTGGCGCCCTGCGTGGCGGCAGCGGTGCTCTCAGGCATGCGCGGCTCCCATGTAGGCGGTGACCACGTCCGGGTTCTGGCTCACCTGGGCGTAGTCGCCCTCGGCGAGGATCTCCCCGCGCGCGAGCACGGTGATGGTGTGGCAGAGGTTCGCGACCACGCTGAGGTTGTGCTCCACCATCAGCACGGTGCGCTGCCGGGCCACGCGCTTGATCAGCTCCGCGATGCGGTCCACGTCCTCGTGGCCCATGCCCGCGGTGGGCTCGTCGAGCAGCAGCAGCTCGGGGTCCAGCGCCAGCGTGGTGGCGATCTCCAGCGCGCGCTTGCGCCCGTAGGAGAGCTCCACCGCGGGCAGGTGCGCCTGCTGCGAGAGCCCCACGGCCTCGAGCAGCTCGCGCGCCCGCGCGTCGTACTGGTGCAGCACCCGGTCCGAGCGCCAGAAGTCGAAGGACGCGCCGCGCCCGCGCTGCAGCGCCACGCGCACGTTCTCCAGCACGCTCAGGTGCGGGAAGGTGGCGGAGATCTGGAAGCTGCGCACCATGCCCAGGCGCGCCACGTCCGCGGGGCGCGCGCGCGTGATGTCCCGGCCCTTGTAGTGGATGGTGCCGCGCGTCACCGGCAGGAACTTGGTGAGCAGGTTGAAGCAGGTGGTCTTGCCCGCGCCGTTGGGGCCGATGAGCGCGTGCACCGTGCCGCGGCGCACCCGCAGGTTCACGCCCTTCACCGCGACGAAGCCGCGGAACTCCTTCGTGAGCCCTCGCGTCTCCAGGATGATGTCGTCTTCCGCCATCAGGTGCTCCGGGGTGGGCTGCGGTGCGGCGTGAACATGAACGGTGATTCAGTTTTCAGCAAGAGGCAACGATGTGACGCGCGGCGTCAGTGGGCGGCGGCCGCGCCCAGGTAGGCGCGGCGCACGCCGGGGTCGGCGAGCACCTCCTTCGCGGTGCCGGAGAGCTGGATGCTGCCCTGCTCGATGACGTAGGCGCGGTCGGCCACCTCCAGGGCGCGGAAGGCGAGCTGCTCCACCAGCAGCAGCGTGGTCTCGCGGCGCGCCTTGAGCTGCTCGATGAGGCGGAACACCTCGTCGATGATGACCGGGGCGAGCCCCATGGACGGCTCGTCCAGGAGCAGGAGCTTGGGGCGGCTGAGCAGGGCGCGCGCGAGCGCGAGCATCTGCTGCTCGCCGCCCGAGAGCGTGCCGGCCGCCTGCGCCTGGCGCTCGCGCAGCCGGGGGAAGGTCTGGAACATGCGCTCCAGGTCCTCCTGCACGCCCGCCTTGTCCCCCTTGCGCAGCCGCAGGTAGGCCCCCAAGAGCAGGTTGTCCTTCACCGACTGCTGCGCGAACACGCGTCGGCCCTCCGGCACGTGCGCGACCCCCGCCGCCACCACCTTGTGGGCCGAGCGCCCGAGCAGGGACTCCCCCGCGAAGCTCGCGCGCCCGCTGGTGGCCCGCTGCAGGCCCGAGAGCGTGCGCAGGAGCGTGGTCTTCCCCGCGCCGTTGCTGCCGATGACGGCCACCAGCTCGCCCTGGCCCACCTGCAGGCTGATGCCCTTGAGCGCGCGGATGGCGCCGTAGTCCACCACCAGCTCCTGCACCTCGAGCAGCGGGGCGCTCACGCCGCACCCCCGCTCGGGCCCATGGCACCGGTGGCCGTGGAGTGCGTGCCCAGGTAGGCCTGGATGACGGTGGGGTCCGCCTGGATGGTGCGGGGGCTGCCCTCGGCGATCTTCTTGCCGAAGTCGAGCACCGTCACGTCGTCCGAGATGGCCATCACCATGTCCATGTGGTGCTCGATGAGGAGGATGGAGACGCCGGCGGCCTTGATGCGGCGGATGAGCGCGTTGATGCTCTCGATCTCGGAGGCGGTGAGCCCGGCGGCCGGCTCGTCCAGCAGCAGCAGGCTGGGCGCGAGCGCGAGCGCGCGGGCGATCTCCAGGAGCCGCGCCTGGCCGTAGGCGAGGTTTCGCGCGCGCTCGAGCGCGAGGCGCTCGAGCCCCACGAACTGCAGGAGCGCGAAGGCGCGCGCCCGGGCCTCGCGCTCCTCGCGCCGGGCGCGCGGCAGCCGCAGCGCCACCTCCCACAGCGTGGCCTTGAAGGAGGGGTGCAGCCCCACCATCACGTTCTCCAGCACGGTGAGGTCGCTGAACAGCTGCAGGTTCTGGAAGGTGCGCGCGAGCCCCTTGCGCGCGCGCTCGTGCGGGCGCAGCCGGTTGAGCTCCTGACCGAAGGAGACCACGCGCCCCTGCGTGGGCGTGTACAGCCCGGTGAGCACGTTCACGGTGGTGCTCTTGCCGCTGCCATTGGGCCCGATGAGCCCACGCACCGCGCCGCGCGGAATCTGCAGGCTCAGGTCGCGCACGGCGTAGAGGCCGCCGAAGCGCATCTCCAGCCCCTCGAGCTGCAGCGCCGCGCCCTCGCCGCCCGCCGCGCTGCTGCGCGCGCCCGCGAACACGTCCACCCCGGCCGCCTCCTGCGCGAGCAGCGCGAGCTCGGGGGCGGGGTCGTAGGCGCGCAGCCGCCGCCACACCCCGCGCGCGACCCCCATCAGCCCCTCGGGCATGAAGTAGAGCACCACCAGCAGGAGCAGGCCGTAGGCCATGAGCCGGTAGTCGTTGAAGCCGCTGAACACGTCCGGGAGGATGACGAAGAGCGCCACGCCGATGACGTTGCCCGCCACGCTGCGCACCCCGCCGAAGATGAGCGCGATGAGGAACTCGACGGAGAAGTTGTACGCGAAGGTGTTGGGCGCGACGTAGTTGTCCAGGTGGACGAAGAGGCCTCCGGCGAAGGCCGCGAGCGCCGCGGAGAGCACGAAGGCGGCGATCTTGTAGTGCGAGCGGCTGATGCCGCAGCACTCGGCCGCCACGCTGCTGTACTTGATGGCCTCGAAGGCGCGGCCCCAGTAGCTGCGCGCCAGGTTGTGCACCATGTACAGGCTGAGCACGAGCGCCGGGTACACCAGGTAGAAGTAGCTGGGCCCGCTCAGGCGCACCTTGCCCCAGCGCACCGGCTCCAGCGTGATGCCCATGGTGCCGTTGGTGACCGTGTCCTGCTCGTTGATGATGGTGTAGATGATGAGCCCGTACACGATGGTGATGACCGCCAGGTAGGGCCCACTCGAGCGCAGCGCGGGAAAGCCGAGCAGGAAGCCCGCGAGCGCGCCCAAGAGCGCCGCCACCGCGAGCGCCGGCAGGAAGCCCAGCTGCGGGAAGTGCTGCATGGCGGCGCCCGAGTTCAGGTCCGGCGTCGCCGTGAGCACCGCGACGGCATAGGCGCCGATGGCGAAGAGCCCCGCGTGCCCGATGGACACGTCCCCGATGTAGCCCACCACCAGGTCCAGGCTCGCCACCAGGATGGCGTACACGCAGATGCGGCTGAGGATGCCCACGTAGTAGCGGTTGTCCAGCTGGCTGGGCACCAGCAGCGGCAGCAGCACCAGCACCAGCGGGAGGAGCCGGCGCCACAGCGGCTTGGGGAGCAGGGGCAGCTTCGACACGCTCACACCTTCCTGACGACGGTGCGGCCGAACAGGCCCGAGGGGCGGAACAGCAGCACGAGGATGAGCAGCACGAAGCCGGGCACGTCCTTGTAGCCGGTGGAGAGGTAGCGCGCGGTGAGCGCCTCGGAGAGCCCGAAGAGCAGCCCACCCACCACGACGCCGAAGCCGGACTCGAGGCCTCCCACGATGGACACCGCGTAGGCCTTCACGCCCAGCACCGTGCCCATGGTGGCGCTCACCAGGGTGAGCGGCGCCACCAGCACGCCCGCCACGCAGGCGATGGCGGTGGAGAGCATGAAGGAGAAGAGGATGACGAAGCGCTGGTCGATGCCCATCAGGCTCGCCGCGTCCTTGTCCTCGCTCACCGCGAGCACCGCGCGCCCGAACATGGTGCGGCGCTTGAACAGCTCCACCGCCGCCACGATCGCGAGCGACACCCCGATGACCAGCAGCTCCTGCGGGTACACGCCCACGCCGCCCTGCACCACGCCCTCGGCGTCCTTCTCGCCGAAGAAGCGCAAGGGGCTGTCGCCGAGCGGGGAGTTGAAGCGGAAGTCGTCCGTGCTCCAGAACACCTCGACCGCGTTGCGCAGCACGATGGAGACCGCGAGCGTGGCGAGGATCCACCCGTACGCGGAGCGCTGCCGCAGGGAGGGCTCCACCGCGACCTTCAGCAGGATGGCGCCGCCCACCGCGCCCACGAGCACCACCGCCGCGAGCGCGAGCGCGAAGGGCAGCTCGCGGGTCATGTACAGCACGAAGGCGATGACCCCGCCCAGCATGAGGAAGTTGCCGAGGGAGAAGTTGATCGTCCGCGAGGTGCTGAAGGTGATGTTGTAGCCGAACGCGACCAGGGCGTAGATCATCCCCTGGGCCACTCCGCTCAGCAGCAGCTGCAGCGTCTGCATCCCGCCTCCGTTACCGGTGCCACGGGGACTGCGGGCCCCCCGCGCGCGTGCACGGGAGGGCCCTTGCTGCACTCCGGGAGGGCGCTACTTCTTGGGTGCGCCGGCCGCGCTCTTGGGCACCACGGTGCCGTCCTTCACCACGCCCATGCGCACGGTCTTCTCGGTGACCGCCTCGTGGTTCTTGCTGTTGAAGGGCTTGGTGTAGGTGGCGGTGATGCCCTCGAAGGGCTTCTGCAGGTCCTCGAGCGCGAGGCGGATCTTGTCGCCGTCCGTGCTCTTGGCCTGCTCGATGGCCTGCTTGAGCAGGTACAGCGAGTCGTAGCCCTGCGCGGCCGCCACGGCCACGGACATGGGCTTCTCGTTGAAGCGCTTGTAGTAGGCCTCGACGAACTTCTGCTGCTTCGGGTTGGTGAGGTCACCCTCGATGAAGGTCACGGGCGCCACCGCGCCGTTGCCGTTCTTGCCCGCGTTCTTCATGAAGGCCTGCATGGACAGGGTCCAGCCGCCGATCATGTCCGGCTTCCAGCCGAGCCGGTCCAGCGAGTTGGCGATGGCGGCGAGCTCGGGGCCGATGCCGTAGACCAGCAGCGCGTCCGCGCCGGCGGCCTTGGCCTCCTGCAGCTGCGCGGTCATGTCCGTGTCCTTGATCTTGAACTTGCCCACGTACACCGGCTTCACGCCGCGCTTCTGCAGCGCCGCCTCCAGCTTCGCGCGGCCGCCCTGGCCGTAGTTGGTGTCGTCCGCGAGGATGGCGGGCTTCTTGTGCCCGCGCACGTCCACCGCCTCCTTCACCACCATCTCGGTCTGCACGAGGTCATTGGCCGCGATGCGGAAGATGTAGTTCTCCGGGTACTGCGGGAACAGCTCGTTCACCTTCGCGCCGGCGCTCGCGTTGATGATGACCGGCACCTTGGCCTCGTTCGCGTAGCGCGTGGAGGAGTCCGCGACGCCGGTGTTGATGGGGCCGAGCACCGCCACCACCTTCTCCTTGTCCACGAACTCCTGCATGATCTGCCCGCCGCGCTCGTTCTTGGCCTCGTCGTCGCGGGCGACCAGCACCACCTGCTTGCCGAGGATGCCGCCGCTCTTGTTGATCTCCTCCGCCGCGAGCGTGGCGCCGTTGCGCATGGACACGCCCATGCCCGCGGAGCCTCCCGTGAAGGGGCCGTACACGCCCACCTTGATCTGCGCGCTGGCCGGTACCGCGAACAGGAGCGCCGCCGTGATGCTCAACAGGACTCTCTTCATCGCCGCCTCGTCTGTGGGAACGGATGGGTGAACGCGAGTGCTGCACCGCCGCGGTGCGGCAGGGTCGGTCGGCCCATTATTGCCACAGCGTTGCAAGAGGATCGCCGTGACGCGGCGCGGCACCCGCGGCGATCTGGTGACGGCGAACACTTGAGCCCCCCCGGGGCACGGAGGGCCCTCCCGGGAGAAGGGCCCTCCGTGCACCTGCGGCAAGGGGCGGCGCGCGCTAGAAGCGCACGCGCGCGCTGAGCGTGGCGGAGCGGCCGTCCGCCGGCACCGCGTGCCCCGCGTAGTACTGCGCGTAGTAGAGCGTGTTGGTGAGGTTGTTGAGGTTCAGCTGCAGCTCGGTGTTGCGCCACGCGTAGATGGCCACCGCGTCGAAGCGCCAGAAGTTGGGCACGTAATTGATGCTGGGGCTCGCCACGGTCGGGACGTTCACCGCGGTGACGTCCTGGTACACGGCGCCGCCGCCGAGGCTCAGGCCCTTTACGGGGTTCACCGTGGACCACAGCGAGAGGCTGTGCTTCGGGGTCTGCGGCAGGCGCGCACCGATGGAGGGATCCGCGGGGTTCGGGTTGCTGAGCACCTCCGCGTCCATGAAGGTGTAGTTGGCGAGCACGTTGAGCCAGCGCACCGGCTGACCCGCGATGCCCACGTTGAAGCCCTGCACGCGGTTCTCGCCGCCGAGGATGGTCGGAGGCGCGGGCGGCGGCTCGGCGTTGGCCACGCGCGCGTTCGTCTTCTCGATGCGGAACACCGCAGCGCTGAGGCTGAGGCGCTCCTCGAGCAGGTCTGCCTTCGCGCCCACCTCGTAGGTGTGGTTGTCCTCGGGCTCGAGGCTCACCGTGTCGTTGGTGAGGGTGCCCGCCTCGGCGGAGGGGTTCTTCGAGGTGCCGTACATCGCGTAGAGGCTGGTGGCCTCGAGCGGGTGCAGCACGAGCCCTGCGCGCCAGTTGAGGAAGGTGTCCTTGGCGGGGAGGTAGAGATCCGTGGCGGCGCCGTTCGTCGCCACGTTGGTGGCGACGTACAGGGTGTCGAAGGTGTCCAGGCGCAGCGAGCCGAGCAGCTCCAGGTACTTGGTGAGCGCCACCTGGTCGGAGGCATAGACGCCCGCCGAGCGCTGCAGGGTGTCGTTGGTGGTCCTGAAGAAGCGGCTCATCGGGCCGGGCGTCTCGGAGGGATCCGGCGAGTAGAGGTCCGCAGGCGAGTTGAAGCCCGGTGCCCCTGCCACCCGCAGGTCGTCCCGGTACTGGTCGCGCGTCTCGCGCGCGAGCTCCACGCCGAAGTTCAGCGTGTGCTTCGCGGGGCCGGTGGCCAGCTCCGCACGCAGGTCCGTCTGGTTGATGAGGTTGGTGTTGTCGGTGCTCGTCTCGTAGCGCTGGCGCCCGAGCACGGTGGGCGCGGCGGGGACGGGAGTGGCGAAGCGGGGGCTGGTGGGGCGCGAGAAGCGGTTCACGTGCCCGTAGCGCAGCGTGTTGCTGAGCCGCAGGTGCTCGCTGAAGCGGTGCTCGAGCGTGCCGGTGGCGATGTGCGCGTTGACCAGGGTCTGGTCCGCCTCGAGGCCGTAGAAGGTGTCACGCGGGACGCCCAGGCTGATCGAGAGGGGCCGGCCGTTGAGGTAGGGCTGCCCGTAGTCCGGCACCCCGTCCTCGTGCTGCCAGAGGTAGTCCACGTCCAGCGCGGTCTTGTCCCCCAGCTTCACGTGCACCGAAGGCGCGACGCCCGCGCGGTTGCGGTCGGTGACGTCGCGGCCCGCCACGTTGTCCAGCTGCCCCATCGCGTTGAGCCGCAGCTGCAGCTTCTCGCTCAGCGCCTCGTTGACGTCCGCCTCCACGCGGCCCATGGGCGCCGTGCCGCCGATGAGCTTGAGCTCCTGGAAGGACTCGGTGAGCGGCCTCTTCGTGGCCAGGTTCACCGCGCCGCCCGTGCTGCCGCGCCCGAAGAGCACCGCGGAGGGGCCGAAGAACACCTCCACGTTCTGCACGTTGAAGGTGTCGCGCGTGAACCAGCCGAGGTCGCGCACGCCGTCGCGCGTGGTGTCCGTCTGCGCCGAGAAGCCGCGCAGCACGAAGGCGTCGCCCTGACGGCCGCCCTCGCCCGCCGCCACCGTGATGCCGGACACGTTGCGCAGGGCGTCCGCCAGGGTGGTGGCCACCTGCTGCTCCATGACTTTCTCGGGCACCACCGTCACCGTCTGCGGCGTGTCCACCAGCGGCTTGGGCAGGCGCTTGAGGTTGCTCGTGGGCGGGTTGTAGCCGGGGTCGCGCTCCTCCTCCACGCGCACCGTGGGCAGGGCGAGCTGGTCCTCGGGCGCCTGCAGCAGGTTGCCCTGCGCGGCGTCCTGCGCGGAGGCGTCCGGCTGCGCCTCGCTCGAGGGCTGCTGCTGCGCAGGGGCCGCGGGCTGCGGCGCCTGCTGCACGGGAGCCGGCGCCGCAGCAGCCGCCTGGGCCGCGGCGCTGCCGCTCGCGGCCATGGCGGAGGCGAGCGCGGCCTGCGCGAGCGGGCGCAGCGAGGCGCGCAGGCCTCCGCCCTGGCCCTTCGTGGCGCGGATGCCCGCGTGCTGGCTGCGGCCCTGCGTGGACGACGACGACATGGAGTCCCTCCCTAGGGTGGTGCGGGCCCGGCGAACCGGGCAATGCGGTCAGTTGAAAATGGTTTGCAAAGTCAAAATCAGTTGGCGGGCGGAGTAGCACCTCGCGAAGGGCAGGTGCAAGCGGGGCGCTGCCCTCAGGCGGCGCTGGACCTCGAGTCGGAGGAGTCGGCGCTGGGCGCCGCGGCGCTCGCGGCGGCACCGGCGGCGCGCCGGCGCGGGAAGAAGCGGCGCCAGGCGAGCGCGAGGCCCGTCCAGACGAGGAAGGCGGCGCCCAGTGAGGCGAGGGCCGCGAGCAGCTGGCCGGGAAGGCCGAGTGCTTCACCCGTGTGCAGGAAGCGCAGCCAGGTGCGCGCGCGGCGCCCGGCGGTGCCGTCCGCGTAGCCCTCGCGCTTGAGCACCGCGCCGGTGAAGGGATCGAGCGAGAGCTGCACGGAGGAGAAGCGGGGCCACGCGTCGCGCTCGCGCACGCTGAAGGTGAGCGCCTGCGGGCCACGGCCGGACGCGCCCGGACGGGGCTCGCCACCCCTGGGCTCGGCGCCTGCGCGGCGCTCCGTGCCCTCACCCCGCGGGGCGTCGGCACTGCGAGCTGCGTCGGCGCGCTCGCCAGGTGCACTGCGCTCGCTCCCGGCGCTCGCGCCGCGCTCACCACCGCCCTCGGGGCGCGGAGCCTGCGGCGCGCCGCCCAGCCGCAGCGTGACGCTCTCCCAGGCGGGCACCTCGCGCGCGGCGCGGGCGAAGGCGGCGTCCAGCGCGAGCAGCTGCGTGCCCGGCGGCGGCGCGTGCACGGGCACGGCGGGAGCGGCGCCCGGGCCGCCTGCCGCGGGCACGGGGCTGCCGGCGAGCGTGAAGACCAGGTTCGAGGCCCACCGGTACGACATCACCACGCCCGAGGCCGTCAGCACGACGAGCACCGGCAGCATCCAGAAGCCAAGGGTGTTGTGCCAGTTGAAGTCGCGCGCCTTGCCGCGCAGCCCGCCGCGAAACCACAGCGTCGAGCGCAGCGCGGCGCGGCTCCAGCGCCGCGGCCACCACAGGTAGAGGCCACTGAGCGCGAGGAAGAGGAAGAGCGCGTTGGAGGCGCCCGTGACGGCCTTGCCGACGGCGCGGCTCTCGCCGCCGGCGCCGAGGTAGCGGTGCCATTCCTCGAGCGTGTGCAGCGTGGCGCGCAGGCCCTCGGCGCCCAGGGGCTGCAGCGCGCCCGTGTACGGGTTCACGTAGACGCCCTCGGTGCGCCCGCTGCTCACCAGCACCGCGCTGGTGGCATCGGGGTAGAGCGTGACGCCGGAGACCTGCATCCCGGGGCGCTCGGCCTTCGCGCGGGCCACGAGCGCGTCCACCGGGAGGCGCTGCGCGCCGGGCGCGGGGGCCGCCACCTCGCGCGCCTGGCGGTCCGCGCGCGCGAGCAGCTGCGGCGCGAAGGCGAGCGCCACGCCGGTGAGCGACATCACCGCGATGACGAGCCCGGCGAGCACGCCGGAGACGAGGTGGGGCCAGAAGAGGAGGGAGCGCAGGGGAGGGCGGGACACGGGGCGGCTCAGGGGTGCGTCAGCGGAGCGAGAAGTCGATGGGGAGGGTGGCGAGCACGCGCACCGGGCGGCCCTCGGGGCCGAGGCCCGGCGTGAAGCGCAGGCGATTCACCGCCTCCACCGCGGCCGCGTCGAGCGCGGGGATGGAGCGCAGCACGCGCGTGTGCGCCTCCTCCACGTGCCCGTCCGCGCCGATGATGAAGCTCACCAGCACCGTGCCGGTGATGCCGTCCGCCTTCGCCTGGCGCGGGTACCTCAGCGCGAGCTGCGCGAGCAGCTGCGGCCGCTGCTTCACCTGCTTGAGCTGCAGCGGCGCTCCGGCGACGCCGCCCAGCTGACCGCCGACGACGCCTCCCTGCGCCCCGCCGGCCATCCCCAGCGCGCTGCTGCTGCCACCTGCGCCCAGCGTGGGCGCCGCGGTGGCCGCCGCCACCTGCGCGGGGGCGGCGGGCTCGGGCTCGGGCGCCTTCACCGGCTCGGGCTCGGGCGCCTTCACCGGCGCGGCCTGGGCGAGCTTCTTGGGGACGAGCGGCCGCGGCGCCGCGCGCGCGTGCACCACGGGGCGCGGCGCTGCGAGCGCGTGGCCTGCCGGGCCGCCCGCGGGCGGAGGCGGCGGGGGCGCGAAGGCGTAGAGCACGAGCTCGGGCGCGTCCGGGGCCACGGCCTCGCGGGGCGCGGGGCGCACGGCGAGCAGCGCGGCGAAGAGCCCGGCGTGGACGACCGCGGCGACGGCGAGCGCTGCGCCCCAGCGGCGCCACTCCGAGGGCGCGCCCGCCGGCGCCGCCCCGAGCTGGAAGAGCTGGGCGGGGGGCTGGCGCGCCGCCGAAGGGGCAGCAGTCCCACCGAGCATCTCGAAATCGATATTGAGAATCGTTCTCATTTCCACGGGCGACGACTTAGCGCGGCCCCGGTGGCGGCGTCAACCGCAGCGGGACCCGTCCGTCGGATCAGGACCCAGGGCTGAACGGGGATTCAGGGAAAAGGGACTTTGTCGAAATGCCGGGGGCCCGTTCGTCGCTGAGGGCACCCTCTGCGCGAGGGGGGCGAGCCGCCGCGCCCGCCCGCCCTGCAGCAGGGCAGGGGCCGGGGCGCTGCGGCCCGCGGGGGCGAGGGCCACCGTGTGCGGACCATGGCCCGCGCTCCTGCTCCGCTGCTCCCCGCTGCCGTCGCCACCTCGTCCCTCGTTGCCTTCTCCGGGCTCGCCCGCGTGGCGCACCGCCGCCCGCGCAACCCCGTGGACACGAAGGCGCGCAAGTTGGCGCTCGAGAACAGCGGGCCCGCGGCGCGCCACGCGCACCGCCCGCTCTGGGCGGTGGGCAAGTGGTTCACCCTGGTGCCCGTCTCGCTCGCCAGCGCCGCGCTGCTGGGCTGGCGGCGCGGGCTGGGCGCGGGCGCGCCGCTCGCGCTCGCGGGACTGCTCGCCGCGGCGAGCGCCGAGGGGACCGAGACGTGGCTGCCCAACCGCAGCCCGCCCCCCGGCCGCCATGACCCGGACGAGCCGGCCTTCCCCAGCGGCCACACCCTGCAGACCAGCACCTTCGCCCTCACCAGCGGCTACCTGCTGTGGCGCGAGGGCCTGGTGCCGGGCGCGGCCGTGCTGCCGCTCGCGCTCGGCGTGCCGCTGCTCATCGGCGGCGTGCAGGTGTCCGGCGAGCGGCACTGGCTGCTGGACGTGGTGGGCGGCTGGCTCGGCGCGCTGGGAATCGCCGGCAGCTGCGCGGCGCTCTACGAGGCGGTGGCGGCGCGCCGCCGCCGCCGCCCGCGGGCCTGGCTGCGCACGCTGCGCTGAGCGCGTCCCGCCTCGCCGCTAGCCCACGAGCGGCTGGTTGAGCTCGGTGCGCCACTGGCTCGGGTCCGGGCTCGCCTCGGGGCCGGACACGTAGCACTCCCAGAGCCCCTCGGTGGCGGTGTGCCCCTGCTGGGCGATCCACGCGCGGAACTCACCCCACGCGCCGCCGAGCCCCTCGTAGGGGCCGCGGTACACGGTGCGCGCCACGCGCGTGGCCGGCAGCGCGCCGGGCTGCACGCGGCCCACGGGCGTGACGGGCCGGGTGACGGGCAGGCCCAGCTCGAAGTCGAAGGTGTCCGGGGACATGCGCAGGTGGTGCGCGAAGAGCGGGCCTGCGGGCCCCGCGCCCTGCGCCTTCACGGCCGCCATCAGCTCCTGCACCGCGGGGCCCATGATCTGCGGCATCTGCGCGCGCGGGATGGTGAAGCGGATGATGGCGGCGGGCTGGGGGCGGGTGGTCAGGAGCTGCGGTGCTTCGAGCATGGGGACTCCTATCGGGGGTTCGCTGCTGCGACGTCCGGGCAGGCGGGATTTCGACATGGGTTTGCGCCCCGTGCGCCCGCTCAGGGCTCGGCCCACTGGCGCAGCAGGTTGTGGTAGCAGCCGGTGAGCATCACCAGCGCGGGGTTTCCCGGCACGGTGGGCGAGAGCTGCTGGATGGCGGTGTCCAGGTCGAAGAGCAGGGCGCGCTGGGACACGTCGCGCACCAGGCTCTGCACCCAGAAGAAGGACGCGAGCCGCACGCCGCGCGTCACCGGCGTCACGTGGTGCAGGCTCGAGGCCGGGTAGACGATGAGGTCTCCGGCCGGCAGCTTCACCTCGTGGCTGCCGTAGGTGTCCTCCACCACCAGCTCGCCGCCCTCGTAGCTCTCCGGGTCGCTGAGGAAGAGGGTGCAGGACACGTCCGTGCGGATGCGCAGGCCGCTGGAGCTGCCGCGCAGCGCGTTGTCCACGTGGCTGCCGAAGGTCATCCCGCCCTCGTAGCGGTTGAAGAGCGGCGGGAAGACGCGCTGCGGGAGCACCGCGGAGATGAAGAGGGGGCTCTTCTCGAGGCCCCTCAGCACCCGCTCCCCGAGCTCGCGCGCCTCGGGGCCGTCCACCGGCAGCTGCAGGTTCCTCTTCACCTGGGCGGACTGGTGCCCGGCCGTGGAGCGCCCGTCCTCCCACGCGGCGCGCGCGAACACCGCCTGGCAGTGCGCGACCTGCTCCTTCGTGAGGACGTGGGGGACGTGGACCATCATCGCGGGGGGACCTCCAGAGGGGATGGGCCCTCTACCCTTAGCACCGGAGCCGCGCCCCGCGGTGCTAGCCTCGCTGCCCATGACCCCTGCTGCGGACAACCCCTCGCGCCCCGTGGCGCTCATCACCGGTGGCTCGCGCGGCGTGGGCCGCGCCGTCAGCGTGCGGCTCGCGCGCGCCGGCTACGACATCGTCTCCACCTACCGGCGAGACGCGGACGCGGCGCGCAGCCTGGTGCAGGAGGTGGAGGCCCTGGGCCGGCGCTGCCACACCGTGGCCGCGGACCAGCTGGAGCCCGAGAGCCTGCAGGCGGCCTTCGCGCTCGTGGAGCGCGAGTACGGCTGCCTCGACGTGCTGGTGGCCAACGCCGCCTCCACCGCGTTCCTGCCGCTGATGCAGATGAAGGCGCACCAGATGGACAAGACCTTCAACGTGACGGTGAAGAGCTTCGTGCTGATGGCGCAGCAGGCCGCGCCGCTGATGGAGCGCCTCCCGCTCCCGCGCCGCGGGCGCATCGTCGCGGTGAGCGGCATGGACAGCCGCATGCCCTTGCCCTTCCACGGCTTCCTCGGCGCGATGAAGGGGAGCCTCGAGATTCTCGTGAAGTACCTCGCCGCGGAGCTCTCGGGCGCGGGCATCCGGGTGAACGCGGTGAACCCGGGCTACATCGACACGGACTCGAGCCGCTTCTACATGGGCGAGGCCTGGGACGCGCTCGAGCGCCAGGTGGGCAGCCACGTGCCGGCGGGCCACATCGCGAGCGCGGACGAGGTGGCGCGCCCCATCGAGTGGCTGTGCTCCGAGGGGGCGGCGTACGTGAATGGGCAGACGATCGTCGTCGACGGCGGGCTCGAGGTGAACTACGCGATGAACTTCGCCGTGGGGCTCAGCACGCCGCGCAAGTAGCGCGCGCCGCACCGTCCCCGGGCTGCGAGGGAGGTCTGCCGTGTCCATGCGCCTGCCGCTCTTCCAGGTCGATGCCTTCACGCCGCGCGTCTTCGGCGGAAACCCCGCCGCCGTGGTGCCGCTGGACACGTGGCTGCCGGACGCGACGCTGCAGAGCATCGCGCTGGAGAACAACCTCTCGGAGACGGCCTTCTTCGTGCGCGAGCCGGCCGGCCACCACCTGCGCTGGTTCACCCCCACGCAGGAGGTGGACCTGTGCGGCCACGCCACGCTCGCGAGCGCGTGGGTGCTCTTCGAGCGGCTGGAGCCGGGGCTCACCCGGGTGGAGTTCGCCACCCGCTCGGGCACCCTCACCGTGACGCGCGAGGAGGGAGGGCTGCTCGCGATGGACTTCCCCGCGCGCCCGCCCACCGCGTGCGCCCCGCCCGAGGGGCTCGCCGAGGCGCTGGGCGCCGCGCCCCTGGGCACGCTGAAGGGCAGCCGGGACCTGCTCGCGGTGTTCGACTCGGAGGCCGAGGTGCGCTCCTTGCGCCCGGACATGGCGCGGCTCGCGGCACTGGACGTGTTCGCGGTGGTGCCCACGGCGCGCGGGGAGGACTGCGACTTCGTCAGCCGCTTCTTCGGCCCGCGCGTGGGCGTGCCCGAGGACCCGGTGACCGGCTCCTCGCACTGCACGCTGGTGCCCTACTGGGCGCGGGTGTTGGGCAAGCCGCAGCTCTTCGCGCGCCAGGTCTCCGCGCGCGGCGGCGAGCTGCACTGCGAGGCGCAGGGAGAGCGCGTGCGCATCGCGGGCCACGCGGCGCTCTACCTCGAGGGCACGCTGCGGCTGGGCTGAGCGCCTCAGCCCGCCTTCGCCTCGGCCGGGAAGGAGGGGCGGGGGGCGTGGGCCGCCGAGGTGAGCGCCGCACCCAGCGCGAGCCCCTGCTCCAGGAAGTCCTGCAGCGCGGGCTCGCCGCGGCGCCAGCGCCGGGAGGCGCGCAGCGCGCCCTTCTCCAGCCAGGTGCGCTTGTTGGTGCGCACGAAGGCGCCGAGCAGCGGGAGCACCTCGGGAGCGCCGAGCAGGGTGCGCAGCCGCGCGGGGAGGCGCTCGAGGCGGGCGCTGCGCGCACTGCTGTGCAGGGGTGGCTCGCCGGACGCGTGCGCCCGGGCCTCCTCCACCCACGCGGGAAGCAGCCAGGCCGCGAGCTCCGTGGAGGCGCCCAGCACCTCGCGCAGGTCCACCCGCAGCTGCACCACGCACTCGTCGTCGCCGGCCACCGGGTCGGACTCGAAGCGCAGCGCCACCCGCCGCCCGGCGAGCTCCCCCTCGGCGCCGTGGCCGTCCGTCGAGGCGCTCAGCCCCAGCCGCCGTCCGAAGTCCGCCACTTGGCGCGTGCGCTGGCGGCGCTGGCGCGCGCGGTACGCCTGCAGCGCGAGCGCGACGAGGGAGGAGAGGGCGACGCCGAGCAGCCAGAGGGGAGAGCGGGGCGCGAGGGCCGCGAGGAGGGGGGGCAGGTGCGGCATTGCCCGGGAACCTATGTGAAACAGGCATTGCTGGGAAGTCGGGCACTCAGGGCGCTCCTCTGCGACATGTCGGACCTGCCCGGTAGGAGAGCGGCTGGGCGTGCGTGGAGCCTGCCCCCGGACCCCGGAGGCGGGATATGAACGGGCGTGCAGGGCGGGACTGAGGGAGCGACACCGGATGCGACTGCTGCACACGTCGGATTGGCACCTGGGGCGGCGGCTGTGTGACGTCTCGCTGCTCGCGGACCAGGAGCACGTCCTCGAGCAGGTCTACGAGGCCTGCCGGAGCGAGCGGGTCGACGCGCTGGTCATCGCCGGGGACGTCTACGACCGCGCCATTCCCCCCGAGGAGGCGGTGCGGCTGCTCAGCGACTTCGCGGCCCGCATCACCCAGGGGCTGGGCGTGCCGCTCATCGCCATCAGCGGCAACCACGACAGCGCCGAGCGCCTGGGCTTCGGCGCGGCGCTGCTCGAGCAGGGGCGGCTCTTTTTGCGCACGGGCTTCGGCGCGCGCGCGCGGCCCATCCCGGTGGGGCAGGGCGCGCACGCGGGCCACGTGTACTGCCTGCCCTACACCGAGCCGGAGGCGGCGCGGCTGGAGCTGGGGGACGACTCGCTGCGCACGCACGACGCGGCCGTGCGCGCGGCGCTCGAGGCGGCGCGCGCTACCTGCGCCGCCTCGGGGGTGCAGAACAGCGTACTGGTAGGCCACCTCTTCGCCGCCGGAGGCCAGGAGTCGCAGGACTCGGAGCGGCCGCTGGTGGTGGGCGGCGCCGCGCACGTGTCCGTGGAGGCGCTGGAGGGCTTCAGCTACGTGGCGCTCGGACACCTGCACGCGCCGCAGGGCGTGGGCGGCCGCGAGGACATCCGCTACTCGGGCAGCCCCCTCAAGTACGCCTTCAGCGAGGCGCGCCAGCAGAAGGGCTTGAGCCTCGTGGAGATCGAGGGCGGCCGCGCGCGCGTGCAGCAGCTCGCGCTCAACCCCCTGCGGGACGTGGTGCGCCTGGAGGGCTCCTTCGACGCGCTGCTCAAGGACCCGCAGTTCGCCTTCGCGGAAGGCGCCTACGTGGAGGCCACGTACACGGACACCGGCTACCTCATCGACGTGGCGAGCCGGCTGCGCCAGCGCTTCCCGCTGCTGCTCACCGCGATGCCGCGCTACCTCGTGGGGGTGGGCAACCCCGAGGCGGGCCCCGCGCCGCGCGAGGTGGCGCGCCTCGAGGACACCCACGCGCTGCTCTCGGGCTTCTGGAAGTACGTGGACCCCTCGAGCGAGCCGGACCCGGAGCACCTGCGCGCCTTCGAGGAGGCGGTGGGGAACCTGCTGCGCAGCCGCGGCGCCGGCGCGGAGCCCACGCGATGAAGCCGCGGCTGCTCAAGCTGTGCGCCTTCGGCCCCTTCGCGGGGCCGGTGGAGGTGGACTTCCGGCGCCTGCAGGGCCAGAACCTCGTGCTCATCGAGGGGCCCACGGGCGCTGGGAAGACCACGCTCCTGGACGCCATGTGCTTCGCCCTCTTCGGGGGGCTGCCCGGCGCGCGCGCCGAGGCGAAGCAGCCGGAGCTGCGCTGCACCCAGGCCCAGGAGGACCTGTGCCAGGTGAGCTTCGACTTCGAGTTCGCGGGCCAGGCCTACCGCGCCCGGCGCGTGCCCACCCAGGAGCGGCCGAAGAAGCGCGGCGAGGGCACGGTGGAGCAGGCGGCGCAGGCCTTCCTCTACGCGCTGGAGGGGGACGAGGAGCGCGCGCTGCTGGCGAGCGGGGTGAAGGAGGTCACCCAGCACGTGGAGCGGCTCATCGGCCTGAGCATGGAGCAGTTCAAGCAGGTGCTGCTCCTGCCGCAGGGGGAGTTCCGCGAGTTCCTGCTCGCCAGCTCGGACGCGAAGGCGGAGCTCTTGCAGCGCCTCTTCAAGACGGGCCTCTACGAGGACGTGCAGGACGAGCTGCGCGCGCAGCGGCGCAAGCTGGAGGACGGGGCGCGCGGGGCGCAGGCGCGCCGGGGCGTCGAGCTGCAGCGCTGCGGGGTGGAGACGGTGGAGGCGCTGGAGGCGCGCGTCCTCGCGCTCGAGGCGGCGCTCGCCGCGCGCGAGGCCGAGGCGCAGGAGGCGGAGGCCGCGCGCGCCCAGGCGGAAGGGGCGCACGCGCAAGGCAAGCAGCTCGCCGAGGCCTTCGCGGCGCACGCGCGGGCGCTCGCCGAGCGCGAGGCGCAGCGCAAGCGCGCCCCCGACGCCGCGCGGCTGCGCGGGCGGCTCGCCGAGGCGGAGCGGGCCCGGGCGCTGCTCGCGCCGCTCGCGCTGCGCGATGCCCAGGCGCAGCGCGAGGGGGAGCTGCGCGCGCGCCGCACCGAGGCCTCCGGGCACCTGCGCGAGGCGGAGGCCGAGCGCGAGGCGGTGGCGGCCCAGATGCGGGGCGTGCCCGCGCAGCGCGCGGAGCTCGCGCGCCTCACCACCGCGCACAGCGTGCTCGCGGGGCTGGTGGACACCGAGGCCGAGGCCACGGCGGCGCGCGAGGCGGCGCGGGCTGCCGAGGCCCGCGCGCAAGGCGCGCGCCAGGCCCTCACCCGCGCGAGCGGGCAGGCCGAGCGCCTG
Organism: Aggregicoccus sp. 17bor-14; assembly: GCF_009659535.1. NCBI lineage: Bacteria > Pseudomonadati > Myxococcota > Myxococcia > Myxococcales > Myxococcaceae > Aggregicoccus > Aggregicoccus sp. 17bor-14. The sequence continues at coordinate 58,474 of NZ_VJZZ01000005.1, read as the reverse complement.
CGCGCGGAGCTGCACGCGCTGGACGTGCAGCTCACGGCGGCGCAGGCGGGCAGCGCGGGCGCCGCCGAGCGCACCGCGGCCCTGAAGGAGGCCGAGGCGCGGGCGAAGGAGCGGCGGCAGCTGGAGGAGCTGCGCGGGCGCATCCGCAGCCTTCGCACCGCCATGCGCTCGGCCGAGGAGGCCGCGCGCCGCACCCAGGAGGAGGCCGCGCGCGCGGACGCGGCGCTCCTGGCGGTGCGCGCGGCGCGCGAGGCGGGGCTCGCCTCGGAGCTCGCGGCCTCGCTCACCCCCGGCCACCCTTGTCCCGTGTGCGGCTCCGCGGAGCACCCGGCCCCTGCGCTGCCGGCGCCGGATGGCGCGGGCCCCGAGCAGGTGCAGGCGGCCGAGACGGCCGCCCAGCGCGCCGCGCAGGCGCAGTCCGAGGCGCTGGCCGGGCTCGCGAGCGCGCGCAGCGCCCACGACGTGACGCTCGAGCAGGGCAAGGCGCTGGCGGCGGCGCTGGGGGCGCTTGCCGAGCTGCCCCTCGCGGACGTGGAGCAGTTCGCCCGCGAGCGCGTCGCGGAGGCCGCGAGCGCGCAGGCGGCCACCGAGGCGCTGCGCACCCTCGCCCCGCGCCGCGCCCAGGTGCTCGCGGCGAGCGAGGCGGCGGACGGCGCGCTCGCGGCGGCGCGCGACGCGGAGGCCCAGGCCTCGCGCGAGGCGGAAGGGGCGCGCCACCACAGCGAGGAGCTGGGCCGCAGGCTGGAAGCGCACCTGCTGCCCGGGCACACGGTGGCCTCGCAGCGCGCGGCGCTCGAGCGCGAGCAGGTGGCGCTGGCCTCGCAGCTGGAGGCGCTGGAGGCGCGCGAGCGCCGGGTGGAGGAGGGGCTCGCGGTGGCGCGCGCGGCGCTGGAGCGCGCGGCGCAGGACGAGGCGGAGGCGGTGCTGCAGCTCGCGGAGCTGGACGCCGCACTCCTGCGCGACGCGAAGGGGGCGGGCTTCGCGGACGTGGCCGAGGCGCGGCGCGCGGGGCTTGCGCCCGAGGGGGAGGCGCGGGCGCGCGGCGAGCTCGAGGCGCTGGAGCGCGCGCTCGCCGCGGCGGAGCAGAGCGTGCAGGACGGGGCGGCGCGGGTGGAGGGGCGGCAGGCGCCGGACCTCGCGGCGCTCGCGCAAGGCGCGGCCCGGGCGGCGGCCCATGCGCAGGGCGTGCTCGGCGCCCGCGAGGCAGCGCGCGCGGAGCTCACCCAGCTCCAGGAGGCGCGCGCGCGCATCGGCGAGCAGGACGCCTCCTACGCGGAGCTGGAGGGACGGCTGCGGGTGCTGGGGCGCCTCGCGGAGATGGTGGCCGGGGAGAACGCGCTGAAGATGAGCCTGGAGCGCTTCGTGCTCGCGAGCCGCATGGACGAGGTGGCGGTGGCCGCCTCCGAGCGCCTGCTGCGCATGAGCCGCGGCCGCTACGCGCTGCAGCGCACCAACGACGTGCGCCACCGCGGGCGCCAGTCCGGCCTGGACCTCAAGGTGCTGGACCGGCACGCGGGCACCGAGCGCTTCGTGCACTCGCTCTCCGGCGGCGAGATGTTCCTCGCCTCCCTGAGCCTCGCGCTGGGGCTCGCAGACGTGGTGACGCGGCGCTCGGGCGGCGTGCAGCTGGACGCGCTCTTCATCGACGAGGGCTTCGGCACGCTGGACGACGAGACCCTGGACCTGGTGATGCGCACGCTCGAGGACCTGCGCGCGGGTGGGCGGCTCGTGGGGCTCATCAGCCACGTGAGCGAGCTGAAGGAGCGCATCCCCACCCGGCTCACGGTGAGCCGCGGTCCGCGCGGCTCCACCGTCGCCCTGCGCGCCTGACTACTCCTGCGCGTCCTTGTCCCCGTCGAAGTAGTCGGGCTGGTCCTTCGTGCGCACGAGGAAGCGCTTGTACGCGCCGGGGCGGCCCACGGCGGCGGCCACCTTGCCGGACTCGGGGTACTCGACCACGTCCACGCCCTGCGTCGCGGACATGCCCACGTAGACGAGCGGCTCGGTGCCGTCGTTGATGAGCTGGTGCGCGACGCCGCCCGCGGGGAAGGACACGTAGTCGCCGGGGCCGATGGGGGTGAGGCCCTCCGGGGTGCGCACCTGGGCGCGGCCGCTGATGACGAAGAGGGCCTCCTCGGTGACCTGGTGCGCGTGCAGCGGGAAGGACTTCTTGCCCGGGGCGAGCTCCCACAGGCCGCAGTTGAGCCGCTCGCCGCCCAGGTCCTTGCGCCGGTTCGCATACGCGCCGCGCTTCAGGTTGTCAGCCCAGGGCACCTCGTTCGTCCGCACGACCTTCATCGGGTGTACCTCCAGAGAGAGCTCTGCCCACTCTAGCGAAGCGCCCCGACGCGCGCGGCCTCAGCCTCCGCGCGCCGGGGCGCCGAAGGCGCGGGTGAGGCGGGCGATGGCGCCGGGCAGGCCGCGCACGCGCAGGGTGCGGCCGTGCTCGTCGTAGGCCTCGGAGAGCACGGTGGTGTGCTCGTACACCTCGCCGAGGCGCGCCTGGCTCGCGTAGGGGATGTGCAGCTCGGCCTCCACCATGGAGGCGGCGAAGGTGCGCAGGATGTGCTCGCGCAGGAGGCCCACGTCCGCGGGGCGGTGCGCGGAGAGCAGCAGGGCCTCGGGGTGGCGCTCGCGCAGCAGTCCTTCCGCCTCGGGCGTGAGGCGGTCCACCTTGTTGAAGACGAGCTGGCTGGGCACGGCGTCCGCGCCGATTTCCTTCAGCACCGAGCGCGTCACCCCCAGCTGCGTCTCCCAGGTGGGGTCCGAGCCGTCCACCACGTAGAGCAACAGCGAGGCCTCGAGCGCCTCGTCCAGCGTGGACCGGAAGGAGGCGACGAGGTCGTGCGGCAGCTTCTGGATGAAGCCCACGGTGTCCGAGACGAGCACGCGGGGCCGCGTCTCCGGCTGCATCGCGCGCACGGTGGTGTCCAGGGTGGCGAAGAGCTGGTCCGCCACCAGCACCTCGCTGCCGGTGAGCGCGCGCATGAGCGAGCTCTTGCCCGCATTCGTGTAGCCCACCAGCGCCACGCGCAGCTGGTCGCGCCGCGCGTAGCGGCGCTGGTCCTGGTCCTTCTGGATGGCGGCGAGCCCCTCGCGCAGCTCGGCGAGGCGATCGCGGATCTTGCGTCGGTCCAGCTCCACCGCGGAGTCACCTGCGCCGCGGCCCTGCTGCCGCTCGCGCCCGCCGGTGGACTCGCGCAGCCGCGGCGCGATGTAGTTGAGCCGGGCGATCTCCACCTGCATGCGCGCCTCGTGGCTGCGCGCGTGGCGGTGGAAGATGTCCACGATGACGCCCGTGCGGTCGAGCACCTGCGCGCCCGTGGCCTTCTCGAGGTTGCGCAGCTGGCTGGGCGACAGCTCGTGGTCCACCACCACCACCGTGGGGCGCTCGGCCGGATCCACCGTGGCCGCGAGCATCCCGCCCTCCCCGGGCACCCCCTCGTCCTCCTCGTCGTGCGGGTCGGCATCGAAGCCGAAGGGGTCCGGGTCGTCGCCGTCCTCCTCCGCTTCGCCCGCAGGAGCCTCGCCGGACGCCGCCCCCGACGCTGCACCGTGCGCCGCCGCCTCCCAGCGCTCGCGCGCCTTGGAGGCCGCCGCGCGTGCGGCCGGGGCGACCACGCCGCTGCCTCCGGTGAGCTGGGCGAGCTCCTTGAGCTTGCCGCTGCCCAGCACCGTGCCTCCGGCGAGCGCGGTGCGGCGCTGGGACACGGTGGCCACGGCGTCGTAGCCGAGGGTCTTCACCAGGCGGGCGAGCTCGGCGAGGTCCGCGGCGTGCTCCGTGTCGGAGACGCCGGGCAGCTGCACGCCGACGAGCACGGCGCGCGGCCGCGGGGAGGGGGAGCGGTTCGACATGCAGCGCCTGTAGCACGCCTCAGCGCGGGGTGGGGCGCAGCACCTCGGCGCGCGCGATGCGGTCCAGGCGGAACTGGCGGCGCTCGCCCTTGGCGAGGTCCAGCGCGTCGATGCGCGTCTCGTGGCGGTCCATGATGACCCCCTGCACCTGCACCTCGCGGGTGGTCTCCAGCTTGTTGCCGTCCACGTAGGTGATGCGCAGCGGCTGCTGCTCGAACCAGGCGCGCTCGAGCGCCTCGCGCACCGCCTTGGACGCGGGCAAGGCGGGCACGCCGAGGAAGGCGAGCTCGCGCAGCCGCTCGAGCAGCTCGCGCTGCGCGGAGGTGGACAGCGCGGCGCGCACCTTGTCCAGCGCGGAGCCCAGCGTCTCGGTGAAGGGGATGAGGCGCATGTCGCTCGCGAAGCGGCCCAGCGCGCACAGCAGCGCCGCCTCGCGCGGAGTGAAGTTCACCGGCGGCAGGCTGTAGCTGCGCTCCAGCGCGTAGCCGCCGCCGCGCCCCCGCTCCGCACTCAGCGGCAGCGCGGCGGCGCGCAGCGCGTCCAGGTCCCGGTACATGGTGCGCACCGTGACGCCGAAGCGCTCGGCCAGCGCCTCGGCGGTGACGCCGGTGCGGCGGGCGCGCAGGTACTCGGCGAGGGCGAAGAGGCGCTCGGTGCGGTGCATGCCCTCAAAGCTGACACATTCCTGCCAGCCTGTGCGCGCCGGACGCGTGCGCTCAGGGCGCGGTCGCGCGCGGCAGCCGCACCCGGAACGTGGCGCCCTGGCCCGGCGCGCTCTGCACCGCGATGCTGCCGCCCATGGCCTCCACGAGCTGCCGGCTGAGCCACAGCCCCAGGCCCAGGCCCCCGTAGTGGCGGCTGGGCACGGCGCGCTCGTAGCGGCCGAAGATGCGCTCCTGGTCCTCGGGGGCGATGCCCAGGCCCTCGTCGCGCACGCGCAGCTCCACGGTGCTCGCGTCCTGCGAGAGGTGCAGCTGCACGGGCCGCCCCTCGCCGAACTTGAGGGCGTTGGAGACGAGGTTCACCACCACCTGGTCCATGCGCAGGGGGTCCGCGTGCACCGGGGCGCTCGCCTCGCCCTCCACGCTCAGGGTGCTGCCCAGCTGAGCCGCCTGCTCCGCGAAGCGCTCGGCCACGTCGCGCGCCACCGCGCCCAGGTCCAGCTCGCGCGGCTCCAGCGCGAGCCGCCCCTCGCTGATGCGCGAGACGTCCAGGAGGCTGCTCACCAGGCGCTCCAGGCGGCCCACCTGGCGCCCCAGGGTGCCGAGCTTCTCGTCGAGCTGCTCGGGGGGCAGGCCGCGGCGCGCGCTGCGCTGCAGGCTCTGCAGGCCCAGCTGCAGCGGGGTGAGGGGCGTGCGCAGCTCGTGCGCCGCCACCGAGAGGAAGTCGTCGCGCAGCTGCACCGCGGCCTGCGCGTCGCGGTACAGGCGCGCGTTCTCCACCGCCACCGCCGTGCGGTCCGCGAGCGCCTGCGCGAGCGCGAGGTCGCGCGCGGCGAAGCGCCGCCCCGAGCCGCGCGGGTTCTGCAGGGAAACGAAGGTGAGCGCCCCGAAGGTGCGCGCGCGCAGGGTGAGCGGCACCACCATCACCGAGCACACGCCCACCGCGCGCAGCGCCTGCAGGTGCACCTCGTCGCGCGCCACCGCGCCGAGCAGCGCGTCCGTGACCTCCGGGTAGAGCTCGGCGCGGCCGCTGCGCAGCACCGCCATCACGCCTGCGCTCGCCGAGGGCACGAGCGGATGGGTGCGGCTGAAGGCCTCGGCCTCCGCCACCCGGGCCGGGTCCGCGTTCGCGAGCGCGAGCCGCCGGGGCGCCCCTTCCGCGCCGTCCACCAGGTCCACGAGGCACCAGTCCGCGAGCCGCGGCACCGCCCGCTCCGCGAGCGTCTTCAGGGTGGCCTGCACGTCCAGCGCCGCGCCCAGCAGGGCGCTGGTCTCGGCGAGGAAGCGCGAGTCCTCCTCCTCGCGCTTGCGGTCGTCGATGTCCGTGCTGCTGCCCACCCAGCGCACCACCCGGCCCGTGGCGTCCTGCAGCGGATGGCAGCGCACCAGGTGCCAGCGGTAGCTGCCGTCCGAGCCGCGGCGCAGCCGCAGCTCGCCCTCGTAGGGCCGCCCCGCTGCGAGGCAGCGCGTCCACTCGGCCTCCGCGCCTGCCGCGTCGTCCGGGTGCATGGCGCGCAGGCGCCCCGCCTCGAAGGGCTCCTCGCGGCTCAGGCCCGTGTACTCGTACCAGCGCTGGTTGACGAAGTCGGCCTGGCCCGCCTCGCCGGCCGTCCAGATGATCTGCGGCACGCTGTTGGCCACCAGCGCGGTGCTCGCCTCGGCGGCCTCGGCGCGCTGGCGCGCGAGCACCTGGTCCGTCACCTCGTAGGCGAAGGCGATGACGCCCTGCACCCGGCCGTCCTCGCCCGTGAAGGGCTGGTAGGTGCCGTTGAGGTAGAGCTGCTTGAAGTGGCCGTCCGCCTGGCGCACCTGCACCGGCAGCGCCTGGGCGTAGAAGGGCTGGCCCGTCGCGCACACCTGCTCGAGCAGTGCGACGAGCCCTTGCGCCTCCAGCTCCGGCAGGGCCTCGCGGATGGTGAGCCCCTCGAGCCGCTTGCCTCCGGCGAGCCAGTCGTTGCGCTCGTTGGACAGCTCGTAGCGGAAGTCCGGCGCGCGCAGGATGGCGATCGCCGCGGGCGCCTCGGTGAAGATGCGGCGCAGGTTCTCGTGCACGGCGCGCGGCGCGCCCGCGCGCGCGGGCGTCACGGGAGCGGCTGCGGCTTCGGGGAGTTCGTCCAGCAAGGGCATCGTCGTGGGGGCGCGCGGGGGGCTCGCCCGCCCCCTGGCTCCTCGGGGCACTCTCCCCGATCAGCCGCGGGTGTGCCCCCCACGGCCCGTGCACTGTCTCGCAACCAACGTCCCCCCCGCGCTAGCGCGGCGCCTCGTCGGTGCGCAGCACCGGGTAGAGGTTCAGCTCGGCGTCGTAGGCGGGATGGCGGCTGAAGAAGAAGCGGGTGCGGGCGCGCGCGTCCTTGGCGAAGGCGGGGTCCTTGAGCTTCTGCTCCCATTCGGCCTTCACCGCGGGGTCCTTCGCCAGCAGCTCGCGCGCGAAGGGCTCGAGCACGTAGTCCTCGATGTACTCCTTCTGCTCGAAGTGCGGGTTGAAGAAGCCCCAGGCCACGAGGCTGTCCGCCCCCTGCGGCTCGAAGAGGTGCGCCACCAGCAGCGCGCCCGGCTGCGCCACCGGCACGAAGAGGCTGCCGGCGGGCAGGCCCCGCGTTTCCTTCGCCCACTGCCCCTCCAGCTTGAGCGGCTGGTGGGACTCGAAGGAGGTGGGCGAGAACTTCGCCTCCTTTGCCCGGAAGGCCTCGAAGGGCTGGGGCGCGAGCGCGTGCGCGAGCACCCGGTACTGCAGCCCGTGCGCCTCCAGCTTGCGCCTCACCCACGCGGCGTGCGCCGCCGGCACGAGGTAGCCCGCGCGCGGCAGCTTCACCGTGACGGAGGGGCGCACGTCGGGGAAGTAGGGGACGTTCCACACTTCGGGCTTCGTGTCGTCGTAGGACACCACGGTCTCGCCCGTCACCACCGAGGGGCTCTTCGTGTACGCGTAGCCGAGGTAGGGCAGCGTCACCTGCTTCTCGGTGTTCTCCCAGGCGAGCACCGCCTCGCGCACCTCGCCCGCGCGCTCCGCCGCGTCCGCCTGCGCCGTGGTCGCCTGCAGCGCGGCGCCCTCGCGCGCGACGAGCCCGAGGAGGTCCTGCAGGATGTCGCGCGTGGTCTTCACCCGGTGCGCGTAGGGGCGCCACGAGTGCGTCTCCACCAGGATGCCGAAGCGGTTGCGCTGCGCCCAGTAGCCGTGGCTGAAGCGCGGCGGGGCCACGCTGTACGCGAAGCCCGTCTCGGGCAGCTCGCCGCGGAAGGAGGGGTAGAAGTCCAGCGGCTGGTGGCCCTGCTCCTTCAGCTGCGCGAAGAGCTCCTGCTGCAGCTTCAGCCCCAGGGGGCGCAGGCCGGCCGCGCCGCTGCGCGAGGGCTCGAGCCCCACCGACACGTCCGGCTGGAACTTGGCGCCGTCCGTCACGTGCAGGTCCAGGTACACGAGCGGATCCCACGTGTGCAGCAGGCCGAGCATCGCCACCATCTCGGGCGCGTCCGCCTTCACGTAGTCGCGGTTGAGGTTGAGGTTCTGCCGCGTGGCGCGCCAGCCCATCTCCTCGGGGCCCACCTGGTTGGGGCGGTTGTTCTTCCCGAACCGCTCGTGGCCATCCACGTTGAAGATGGGCACGAACACCGCCGTCACCTGCTTCAGCACGCCGGGGGCGGCCTTGCCGTCCAGCAGGTCGCGCAGGAGCCAGAAGCCGGCGTCCTTGCCGTCGATCTCCCCGGCGTGGATGCCGCCCTGGAAGAGCACCACGGGGCGCTGCTTCGCGGCCGCGGCCCTGGGGGTGAGGGTGCCGTCCGCGCTCACCACGAGCGCGAGCAGCGCGCGGCCCTCGGGGCTCGTGCCGAAGGTGTCGCAGCGGGCACGGCCCGGGTAGGCGCGCACGAAGGCGCGGCACAGCTGCGCGGCCTCCTCGTAGCGGCCGGTGCGCGTGAAGCCGCTGCGCTCGGCCTCCGTGGTGAGAGGAGCTTGGGCGGCGAGGGCGGAGGCGAGCAGGAGCGGGAGGAGCATGGCGTCCGGCGAACCTAGACCGCGGCCGAGCAGTGGGGAACACCGCACTTCCCCCGTGCCCTCCTGCGAGGGAGCATCGCGTCCATGCCGCCCGCCGCCTCCCGCCCCGCAGCGCTCGCGCACGCCCTGCGCCGGGGCGCGGCGCGGCTGTGGCCCCGTGCGCGCGTGCCCCTGCCGGTGCTCTACGACGAGGCCTACCGCCTCCCGCTCAACGGGCTGGAGTCCAGCATCGGCATCGAGCTGCGCACGGTGGACTTCACCGCCTGGTACCTGCTGGAGACGGGCGCCGTGGCGCCCCCGGACGTGCACCGCCCCGAGCCCATCTCCTGGGAGGCCGTGGCGCGCGTGCACACCGAGGGCTACCTCGAGTCGCTCGGCCGCCCGGAGACGCTCGCGCGCATCTACGCGGTGGAGCCCAGCGACGTGGTGCGCGGCGAGCTGCTCAAGAGCGTGCGGCTCGCCTGCGGGGGCACGCTCGCGGCGGCGCGCCACGCGCTCGCGCGCAAGGGGCCCGCGCTCAACCTCGCCGGCGGCTTCCACCACGCGGCGCCCGCGCGCGGCGGGGGCTTCTGCGTCCTCAACGACGTGGCGGTGGCGGTGGCCGCGCTTCGCGCCGAGGGCTTCGAGGGGCAGGTGGCGGTGCTCGACCTGGACGCGCACCCGCCGGACGGCACGGTGGAGTGCTTCGCCGCGCTCGGGGACGCGCGCGCGTGGGTGGGCTCGCTGTCCGGCAGCGACTGGGGCGCGCTGCCGGGGGCGGACGAGACGCGGCTGCCGGAGCGCTGCGACGATGCCACCTACCTGCGCGCGCTCGCGGGGCTGCTCTCGCGCATGCCGCGCCCCGCGCTCGCCTTCGTGCTCGCCGGTGGGGACGTGCTCGCCGACGACCGCTTCGGCCGGCTGGGCCTGAGCCTGGACGGGGCGCGCCAGCGCGACCTGCAGGTGGCCGCGGCGCTCGCGGGGGTGCCCAGCGTGTGGCTTCCGGGCGGCGGCTACCACGCGGACGCGTGGCGGGTGCTCGCCGGCACCGCGCTCGCGCTCACCGGCCGCGGCCGCGAGCGCATCCGCCGGCGCTTCGACCCGCTCAGCGCGCGCTACCAGCACCTCGCGCGCCTGCTGCGCCAGGAGCAGCCGAAGGACGAGGTGCTCATCACCCAGGCGGAGCTGGACGGCACGCTCGGCCTGGACTCCGGGGGCGAGCCGCTGCTGCTGGGGCGATACAGCGCGCAGGGCCTCGAGTACATCCTCTACCGCTACGGGCTGCTCACCCAGGTGGAGCGCCTGGGCTACGGCCGCCTGCGCGTGGAGGTGGGCGGCACCGGCACGGGCACGCGCGTGCAGCTGCTCGGGTGGGCCGAGGGCCGGGAGCACCTGCTCATCGACTGCGTGCTGGAGCGCCGGCCTTTCGCGCAAGGGGAGGTGCTGTTCGTGAACTGGCTCTCCCTGCGCCACCCGCGCGCCCACTTCAGCCCCGTGCGCCCGCAGCTGCCGGGCCAGGAGGTGCCGGGCCTGGGGCTCGCGCGCGAGATGGACGCGATGCTCGCCGTGCTCGCCGAGCGCCAGGGGCTGCTCGGGGTGGCGTTCCGGCCCATGTGGGTCCACCTCGCGGCGCTCGCCCGCCGCCGCTACCGCTTCCTCGACCCCGAGCGCCAGGGCCGCTTCGAGGCCCTGTGCCGCGACCTCGCCGCGCTTCCCCTCGCCGAGGCCACCCGCCTCGTCGCCGAGGGGCGCGTGCACCTGGACGGCCAGCCCTACACCTGGGAGCCCTCGGACCTGGTGGCCCTCACCCAGGCGGACGTGGGGGACCGGGAGGCCATCGCCGAGGCCCGCGAGCGCGCGCGCTTCACCGTGGACGGCCACTCGCTGCACGTGCAGCCCCGCAGCTAGCGGCGCGGGGCAGGTCGTGCCTCAGAGGAAGTAGTCGGGCAGCAGCTCGGCGCCGGGCACGGCCTGGTACTTCGAGAAGTCCGTCACGCCCTCCGAGCGCAGCACGTCCTCGTCGATGCAGAAGTTGCCGGTGAAGGAGCGGCTGGGGCGGGTGAGGATGGCGTAGGCCGCGTCGGCCATGATCTCCGGCAGCCGGCAGCCCTTGATGGTGTCGTCGCCGCCGAGCAGGTTCTGCACCGCCGCGGTGGCGATGACGGTGCGCGGCCAGAGGGCATTCACCGCGATACCGTCCGAGCGCAGCTCCTCGGCCATGCCGAGCACGCACATGCTCATGCCGAACTTCGCCATGGTGTACGCCACGTGCGGGGCGAACCAGCGCGCCTCCATGTTGAGGGGCGGGCTGTTGTTGAGGATGTGCGGGTTGCTCGAGCGCTTGAGGTGCGGGATGCACGCCTGCGAGCACGCGAAGGTGCCGCGCGTGTTGATGCCGTGCATCAGGTCGAAGCGCTTGAGCGGCGTGTCCAGCGTGCCGGTGAGGCTGATGGCGCTCGCGTTGTTCACCAGGATGTCGATGCCGCCGAAGGTCTCCACGGCGCGCGCCACCGCGGCCTGGATCTGCTCCTCGCTGCGGATGTCCACGACGCAGGGCAGCGCCTTGCCGCCCGCCCGCTCGATCTCCTCGGCCGCCGTGTAGATGGTGCCGGGCAGCTTCGGGTGCGGCTCGGTGGTCTTCGCGGCGATGACGATGTTCGCCCCGTCGCGCGCGGCCCTCAGCGCAATCGCCTTGCCGATGCCGCGGCTCGCGCCGGTGATGAACAGGGTCTTTCCTCGCAGGGTGGACATGCGGCGCTCGCTCCAGGCGTGGTGGGGTGTTGAGGGTGGGGCGCCCCTTCATAGCCGCAAGCGGGGCAAATCCGGAGTCCAGGGTGCACCTCCGTACACCCCTTGCGCCGATATGGGCCGCCCGCGCTCCGCGTTGATTGAGCATGAGGCCCTCTTCGCTGCGACCGCGGATGCTGTTGCTCGCGCTGGGACTGCTGTCGGCCGGGTGCGCAGGCAACCGCCAGGAGCAGCGCCTGGAGGCGGAGGCGGCGAAGTTCATCTACGTGGCGCCGCCCCCCAAGGTGTGGGCCGAGGCCAAGGCGCTGCTCAAGGCGCGCGGCTTCACCGTGAACGAGGACCAGGCCGGCCGCTACGTGATGAGCACGCCGTGGACCGAGGTCTACGCCTCCGAGGACATGGGCACGCAGCTGCGCCGCTTCCTCGTGGTGGGCAAGGACATGGGCCAGGGGCGCTTCATCGTGCGCATCTACAACATCAACTACACCACCGTGGGCAACGTGGACTCGCACCCCTCCATGGGCAACCACGAGTACCAGCGCGACAGCGGCTCCTCGGGCGGAGGCGGCGGCGGCGGGATGATCTTCTCGAAGAAGGGGCAGGGCGCGGCCCCCGCCAAGGGCTGGTACCAGCGCGACCTCGCCATGGAGTGGCACCTGCTGGAGCGCCTCGAGCCGGAGCTCGCCGAGGAGCTGAAGCACGAGGACGCGCCCAAGCCCACCGCCACCGCGCTGCGCAGCACCACCACGAACCAGTAGCGCTCCCGCCCCCTGCGCCTGCCGCCCCAGCCCCGCGTCATCGGCTTCGATGACGGCCCCGCGCCGCACCGCGCGGGCGCCTCCGTGCCGCTCGCCGGCGCGGTGTGCAGCGCCACCCGCTTCGAGGGCCTCGTCTGGGGCCGCGTGCGGCGCGACGGGTGGAACGCCACGGACGTGCTGTGCCGGCTGCTGCTGCCCGGCAAGTTCCTGCCCCAGCTGCACCTGGTGCTCCTGGACGGGCTCGCCTTCGGCGGCTTCAACGTGGTGGACCTGCAGCAGCTCTCCGCGCGGGTGCAGCGCCCCTGCGTCGCGCTGATGCGGCGCGCGCCCGACCTGGACGCCGTGCACCGGGCGCTCGAGCACCTGCCGGGCGCGGCGCGGCGGCGCGCGCTGCTCGCGCGCGCGGGTCCCATCCACTCCCTGGGCGGCTTCGTGTTCCAGGTGCAGGGCGCCTCCCCGGAGGACGTGGCGCGCGCGCTGCCCCGCCTCACCGACCGCGGCCACGTGCCCGAGGCGCTGCGGCTCGCGCACCTCGTCGCCGGCGCGGTGGTGCAGGGCGAGAGCGGCCGGCGCGCCTGACGCCTTCCCGACACTGCCTCCCCCCTCGGGTTCCACCTCTCCCTCTGTGACGCCGCGCGTCGGCCGCGCTGCGTCATTGCAACTGTGTTGCGAAAGCGACGTGCGCCCCGGCGAAGGGCTTCGGACCTCGCTGATTCCCGGGTCAAACTGCGCGCCGCTCCGCAGGCCGGCATCGGGCCGGTGCGGAGCTCCCCACGCAGCGCCGGAGCTGTCGCCATGAGAGCCTTCCCCCTCGCCGCCGTCCTCGCCGTGTCCCTGCTCAGCGCCTCGCAGGCCTCGGCCACGAACTACACGCTGTGGATCCACGGCCGTAACGGCGGCAGCACGCAGGCGGGCAACTACGCGGACTTCAGCTACTGGGGGCCAGCCTCCACCGCGGCCGGCGTGAACAAGAAGGCCGTGAACTGGGACGGGCGCCAGCGCATCGGCGGGCAGAACTACCGCATCCGCGACGCGCTCGACTGCTTCTGCACCGGGAGCAACTGGTGCTACATCGCCGCGCACTCGGCCGGCGACCTGCAGATCGGCTACGCGCTCAGCCTCTACGGCACCAGCGCCCGCTACAAGAAGAACGCGGTGCCCAACTCGAGCGGCGTGTGCGGCAACACGGATGGCACCACGCAGACGGGCTGGAACATCAAGTGGGTGGACGTGGCGAGCGGCGCGGGCGGCGGCAGCGAGCTCGCGGACAGCGGCTCCTGGGCCACGAGCGACCCGCTGGTGACGGACCTCAAGACCACCAACGCGCGCGCCCTCTACAACCACAACGCGACCACCTCGAAGTGGTTCTACATGTTCGCGGGCGCCAAGGGCACGGCCTACTCCGGCATCCTCCCCGGCCAGGACGACGAGGCCGTGGCCTACCACTCCACCGGCGGCGTCTCGGGCAGCAGCGGCGGCAGCTACTGCAACCCGAGCGACTGGCTGTGCAACGACCTGACGCTGGGCACCAACGCCTGCGAGGGCGGCGCGGCGAAGTGGAGCTTCCACACCGTGGACTTCCGCGACGACAACGAGGCGTACAACCACTACGCCAACGGCAACTGGGAGGGCATCGTCTCCAAGGTGCGCGCGGACGCGGCTGCCTACGCCCTCTAGCCCCGCGCCATGAGCCCGTCCTCCCGTCCCTCCTCTCGCCGCCGCGGCGCCCTCGTCCTCGGCGGCGCCCTCCTGCTCGCGGGCGCGCTCGCGGGCTTCCTCTCCCTCACGGGCAGCTCGCCCGCCGAGGAGGGCGGCGCGGAGGCGAGCGCCGGCGCCGCGTCCACCGCAGCGACGCCTGCGCCTGCGCCGGGGAAGGGGCCGGCGCGGCTCGCGCCCGTAGGCGCGGGCGTGCTCGCCACGTCGCCCGCCTCACCGGACCCGAGCGGTGGAGCACCGGAGGACGGCGAGCCCACCTCACCCGAGGCCCGGCGCGAGCTGTGGCAGCGCCGGCTCGAGCGCGCGCGCCACACGCTGGACAGCTACCGCGAGGCCACGCGCTACCCGCCGCAGTCGCGCCCCATCTCCGAGCAGCCGGACCAGGTGCACCCGGCGGCCCCCGAGCGCGAGGTGCCCGTGCGCTCGGCCACCGGCGAGGAGACGAACCTGCAACTGCGCCTGCGCCAGAGCCGCGTCTTCGTGGCGGGTGAGGAGAGCGTGGAGCTGAGCGTCGCGTGCGAGGACGCGCGCGGCGCGGCCCAGCGCTGCGAGGTGCTCTCCGCGCTCGCGAGCGAGCCGGACTACGTGGCGGGCAGCGCCGCGCTCAGCCCGGTGCCGGTGCCCTTCGCCGAGGCGCCCGACGGCTCCCTGCGCGCGAGCTTCCAGCCCTCGCGCCAGGGCTTCGCCATGTTCTCGGGCAACCTGCGCGTGGCGCTGCAGGTGCGCGCCGCCGGCGTGCAGGCGGCCGCAGGCTTCGACATCCTCTACACGCCGAGCCCTCCGGCCACCTTCACCGGCCGGGTGCGCGAGGCGCTCGAGGGCGGCTCGCTGCAGCTGTACGTGGGCCTCCAGGTCCGCAAGGCCGGCCGCTACGTGCTGGCGGGCCGCGTGGACGATGCGGCGGGCCAGCCCTTCGCGTACGTCACCTTCAACGAGGAGCTCGCGCAGGGCGCGCAGGAGGCGCGCTTCACCGTCTTCGGCAAGCTGCTGCGCGACGGGGCGCCGCGCCAGCCGCTGCGGCTGCGCGACGTGGAGGGCTTCCTCCTGCTCGAGTCCGGAGACCCCGACCGCGAGCTGCTCTCCGCGCAGCTGGGCCCGGTGTACACCGCGCGCAGCTACCCGCTCACGGCCTTCTCGGACGCCGAGTGGCAGAGCCCGGAGAAGCAGGCGCACCTGGACGAGTTCGGCAAGGACGTGAAGCAGGCCGAGGACGCGCTGGGCGCCGCCACGCCTCCCTGAGCCGAAGGGCGGGCGCGCGGCCTGCGCTAGGCTGCGCGCCCATGGACCTGCTCGACCTGCTGCGCCTCCCGCCCGTGGCGTGCCTCCTCTTCTGCACGCTGCACTCGCTGGACTTCCTGCTCACCATCGCCGGGGAGCGGGTGCGCCAGCGCCGCGCGGCGCAGGTGATTCGCATCAGCGGCAGCTACGAGCTCAACCCCCTGTTCCGCAAGGTGGTGGACGAGCGGCGCTGGTGGTCGTGGCGCTTCCTGCTCACGCTGGGGGTGGGAGGCGCCGTCTTCTACGTCGCCAGCTGGAGCATGCTCTCCACGGGCCGTCCCGACGACCTCGCGGCGCTGGACCTGGTGCTGGGCGCATTCGTGTTCTCGCGCCTGCACATCATCCAGCGCCACCTGCACAACCTCTGGCTCTTCGACCGCATCGCGCGCCACCCGGAGAGCGCGGTGGGCGAGGTGCACTACGAGCGCCGCGTCGGCGTGGCCGGTGCCGCGTTCCAGTCGGGAGGCGCCGCGCTCCTGCTCGCCGCGGCGTACGTGGCCGCGCCGTCCGCCTTCGTCCTGGGTGGCGCGCTCTCCTGCGGGCTCCTGACGCTGCTGGGCGTGGTGCTCGCGCTGCGCGCGAAGCCCGCGACCGCCGCCGCGGCCTCTGGAGCTCCCACGCCCTCCTAGCGGCCGGGCGGCCCGCGGCGCGCGAGCTGGCGGGCCGGAGGCGGGCCGGCGAGCGAGGCAATCGCCGGCGCGAGCCCCGCGGTGGGCGCGGCGATGGCGCAGCGCGCGCCGCCGTGCACCAGCCCCACCACCTGCAGCGCCGCGTCTACCACCGGCGCGCCCGAGTCGCCGGGCGCGCCGCGCAGGCTGGTGAAGAGCGCGGCGGGCACCTCGGGAAGCGAGGGGCAGCGCCCCAGGCGCACGAGGCTCACCTGCTGCAGCTCACCGGCGTGGTGGCGGCTGCTGATGAAGCGCAGGGGCGCGCCGGGGAAGGGCAGGGCGCTCGCGACACGCAAGGGCGCCACGCCCGCGGGGGCCTCGAGCCGGAGGAAGGCCACGTCGTGCGGGCGGTCCACCCGGGCGACCTCGGCCTCCACCACCCGGCCATCGCTCAGCTGCACCTGCAGGCTGCGCTCCTCCTCGCCGACGCAGTGGGCGGCGGTGAGCGCGCTCTGCGGGTCCTCCACCACCACGCCCTGGCAGCGGGCGGGCAGCAGGGTGAGGGTGGCCTCGCGCAGCGCCTGGGTCTCGTCAGCGGCGGGGGCGGCGGCCGGGGCGCGGGCCGCGGTCTGGAAGTCCGGCTGCGTGGGCGAGCAGGCGATGAGGAAGGCGAGGGTCACGGCGAGCCCGAGGAGGGCAGCCACCGCCTGGCGCGACAGGTACCACAAGGTCATGTCCCTCTCCCCAGAGTGCGCGCCGTGAAGGGGCGCTCAGGGGAGAACGATGTGCATGCCCCGGAATCTGCGTTCGCGCCGGGCCGGAGAGCGGGCGTGCGAACGCGGGGACAGTGGCGGTGGTGGCCAAGGCACACGCGTCGTCCGCAGAGAGGCCAGGTCGCACGGCTCCGTCGCTCGGGCAGGTCGCGAGCAGAGCATCAGACGCATTGATCGCAGCGACTCGACGCCCGCCCGACGCCCGTGACGAGGCAGGCCAAGGTGAACCCGGCGAGTGGGTGCGAGTGCATTGCCTGATGCGTGGGTGTTGGCTTGCCGGTGGGGGCGTCAAGGCGGGAAGGGTGGCTGAGCGCTGCGGCTCCTCGCGGTGGGGCGCTGCCGGGACGCGGCGCTCAGGGGTGACACGGTTGCACCCCGCGCACGAGGGCCGCCCCGCCCCGGCGCACCCTCTGGAAGGAAGCTTCCTTTCACGCTCGCCCGCGTTGCTCGGGCCTTCGCATGGAACGAAACGTCCATTCCTCGCGCGCAGCGTCGGCCCTGGAGCGCGCTTCACTCTGCGTGTGTGCCCCCTCGGGAGCCGCCGGCTGGCTCGTGCAAATACGTAAAATAGGATTTTACGTTTTTGCATCGCGCGCCGGTCCGCGCCCGGGAGGGGCGTCTCCTTTCGAGACGGCAGTCCACGCGTCGTGGACGGCTTCACCCACCCGGAGAAGCCCCGTTCCCTCCCCGGCCTCTCCTCCTCGAGGCCGTGTCTCTCGCGCCACTCTCGCGTGTCCCTGAGTCGGACGCGGCGCAGGCTTGTCGCCCACTGCCCGGCCTTGCGCAGTCGCGACCTATCGTTCAACGGATGCGCGCGGGCGGGCGGGGCTCCTGCGCGCTGGGGAGGCCTCGGCGGCGGCGCCGGGCAGGGCCTCCAGCACCTGGGCCACCGTGAGGTGCAGGTCGGCTGCCTGCCGGAAGTGCTCCAGCAGTGCCTCGACGACCGCGCGCACGCGGGGTGCGAGGAACTGGCGGTGCGGGTAGTGCAGCACCATCTCGCGGCTGCCCGGGTCGTGCAGCTCGGGCAGCAGCAGCCGCAGGCGCCCGGTGCGCAGGTGGGGCAGCGCATGGCTCAGCCCCGTCTGGGCGATGCCCGCGTCCGCCAGGACGAGGTCCACCAGCGCCTCCGGGTCGCTCACGGAGAGCCGGGGCTCGGGGGTGAAGTGCAGCCGGGCGCCGCGCGCGCCAGGCTTGCGGAAGCGCCAGGGGGTGGGCGGGGCACCGGCGAAGTGCACGGCCAGGAGGCGGTGCTGGGCGAGCGCGTCCACGGTCTGCGGCACGCCTGCCTGCTCGAGGTAGCGCGGGCTCGCCACCAGCACCAGGGGCAGGTGACAGATGCGGCGCGCCACGAGGCTGCTGTTCTCGATGAGCCCGCCGCGGATGCCGATGTCGAAGCCGCTCGCCACCAGGTCCACGGGGCGGTTGTCCAGGTCCACGTCCACGCTCAGGCCCGGGTAGCGCTGAGCGAGTGCAGGCAGCGCGGGCAGCACCCAGCGGCGCCCGAAGGCCATGCCCACCGAGACGCGCACGCGGCCCGAGGGCGCGAGCGCCGCCTGCGTCACGTCCGCCACCGCCTCGTCCAGCGCGCGCAGCGCTGCGCGCGCCTTGCCGAGGAAGCGCTGGCCCTCCGCCGTCAGTGCCACGCGCCGCGTGCTGCGGTTGAGCAGGCGCACCCCCAGCTGCGACTCGAGCCGCGCGAGGCTCTTGCTCACGGCCGCCGGCGTCACCTCCAGCCGCTCGGCGGCCGCGCGCAGGCTGCCGCTGGTGGCGGTCTCCACGAAGGCGAGCATCCCCTGGAGCTGCTTCATGGAGCGATTCTCAACCGCAAGTCACCTTTCCTTCAACAACTCGTGACTTTCGGTTCGAGGGCGCCGCCGCGTAGCTTCTGGGCATCCAACACACGGCGGCGAGTGCGCCGCGGGAGAGACGGACATGAAGGTGGGCATCCTGGGGTCCGGAGTCGTGGCGCAGGCGCTGGGCACTGGCTTCCTGAAGCATGGGCACGAGGTGATGCTGGGCAGCCGCAGCCCGGAGAAGCTCGCGGCGTGGGCGAAGGCGAACCCGGGCGCGAGGGTGGGCAGCTTCGCGGAGGCCGCGCGCTACGCCGAGCTCGCGGTGCTGTCGGTGAAGGGCACGGCGGCGCTCGAGGCGCTGCGCGAGGCGGGGCCCGGCAGCCTCGAGGGCAAGGCGGTCATCGACACCACCAACCCCATCGCCGAGGCGCCGCCGGTGAACGGCGTGCTGCAGTTCTTCACCGGCCCCAACGACTCGCTGCTCGAGCAGCTGCAGCGCGCTCACGCGGGGGTGCGCTTCGTGAAGGCCTTCAGCTCGGTGGGCAACAACCTGATGGTGGACCCCCGGCTCGAGGGCGGCCGGCCCACCATGTTCATCTGCGGCAACGACGAGGCGGCGAAGCGCCAGGTGCAGGGCGTGCTGGAGCAGTTCGGCTGGGAGGCCGCCGACATGGGCCGGGCGGAGGCCGCCCGGGCCATCGAGCCCCTGTGCATGCTCTGGTGCATCCCGGGCTTCCTGCGCAACGACTGGGCGCACGCGTTCAAGCTGCTGCGCGCGCCTTGACGCCGCTCAGTCGCGCGTGCGGGTGACGGCGCGCACCGCGTCGCGGCCCACGTCCAGCACCTTGGAGACGGCGCCCGCCACCAGGTTGCCGGGCGGCGTGTCGGGGCTGCGCGGGTGGGGGCGCGTGGGGGCGGCCTTCTTCGCCGCCTCGAGCAGCTCGCCCAGGCTCTTGAGGTCCGCGGGCTTCAGCGCGCGCTTCACCTGGGGAAAGAGCGTCTTCTCCTCCTCCTTCACGTGGTGGCGCACGTTCTCCATCAGCACGCTCACCTTCGCATCGAAGCGCTCGGCCTCGGGCGGCAGCCCGTCCAGCTCGCTGAGCAGCCACTTGGCCACGTGGTGCTCCTCGAGCGCCTCGAGCACGTCGTCCTCGAGCTTCTGCACGCGCTCGCGCACCGCGGGGTAGAACACCTGCTCCTCGATGACCGCGTGCACCGAGAGCTCGCGCACCATCTGGTCCACCAGCTTGCGCTTGGCCTTGTGCGCGCGGTCTCCGAGCGCCTCGAACTTCTTGAACAGCTCCTCCACCGTGCGGTGGTCCTGCTTCAGCAGCGTCAGGGCGTCCATGGGGCGCATGCCTCCTGTCGTCGTGGGAACGTCGCGATGTCCGGTGAAGCGTGCGCATCCTCCGCCCGCGCGGCCCGCGGCCGCAGAGGCCCGCCCCCGCGCCTGTTGAGCGGCGGATGCTGGGGCTCTCGCGCAGCGGGACTGCAAGGCTGCCGCGCGGCGGCACGGGTTGGACCGGGAGTGCGAGTGCCACCTCCACGGCATCACAACCCTTTGGATCAATTGGGGAATTGCCCGCACGCTTTCCCCTATGCTGCGCGCCGCATGCTCCGCCCCCGCGCCCTGCTCGCCACGCTCGCCCTCGTCCTGCTCGCCGCGCCCGGCGCCCACGCCGCGCCGCGAAAGACCCGCAGCAGCACCTCGAAGAAGGGCCGCGCGAGCGCTCCGGCGAGCGAGCCGCAGCCTTCCGAGGCCGCGAGCGCGCCCGCGCAGCAGCAGGCGGCGCCTTCGCCGGCCGCCGAGAGCAGCGCGCCGGCCGCCGCGCCTGCGCCCGCGCGCACCGCCGCCGCGAGGGCCGAGCCCGCGCGCGCGCGCCTCGCTGAACAGGCCCCCGCGGAGCCCCCCGCGCGCCTGCCCCCGCCGCGCATCGGGCTGGGGCTGGACCTCTTCGGCGAGGGCAGCCAGATGTCCGGCGGGCAGTGGATCGACTCGAGCCACCGCGAGGAGTCCTTCGAGTACGGCAGCAGCAAGTTCGTCTCCGGCAGCGCGTGGCTGCTCTTCGCGAGGAGCGAGCGGCTGCGCTTCGGGCCCGGCGTGCGGGTGTTCGGCAACTACTCGGCCGGCGGCGACCGCCCCTTCACCTTCGGCGTGCTCACCGAGGCGCTCGCGCTCGCGGAGTACGGCCTGCCCGTGCACGGGCCCTACGAGGCGGTGCTGGGCGCGCGCGGCGGGCTCGCGATGCTGCTGCCCGGCGGCGCGCTCGCGGACGAGATCAACCGCCTGCGCACCGAGGGCGCCGGCGTGTGGAACGTGCCGCGCTTCGGCTGGACGCTGGGCCTGAGCGCGGGCGCGCGCCGCAAGATGACCGAGCGCATCAGCCTGCGCGCGGACCTCGGGCTGCAGATGGAGCGGCTGTACCTCTTCGCCACCGACCAGGAGGTGGAGGGGCTGCACTTCCAGAAGAACTGGACCACCCGGACGCTGCGGCTCGGGCTCACGCTCGGCGCCGAGTTCGCCCTCTAGAAATGGACCTGCGGATGCTCCCACGCCTCCCCCGTGCGGCCCTCCTCCCGCTGCTCCTGCTCGCCGCGTGCTCGGGCGACCTGCCCTTCGGCCCCGAGAACGTCGCCGTGGGGCCGGGCGCCATGGTGGGCAACGGCGAGCCCGTGACCAGCGGCCACTTCGCGGGCGGCCAGGACGTGCTGCCCGCCCCGCGCGCGGGCGCCAGCGTGGCGGACGACACGCGGCCCCCCAACTGCGACGCGGACTGCGAGGCCTACTGCGCGGGCGCCGGGCTGCAGAACCCGGTGAACCGCGGCCTGTGCAGGAGCCTGTGGGGCGTGGGGCTCGCGCCGCGCCCCATCGTGGCGCAGGAGGCCTGCCGCAGGCTCTTCATCGACCTGGTGGGGCGCGTGCCCACCGCGGACGAGAGCGAGGCGGCCTGCGGCGCAGGCGGCGACTGGGGCGCCACGGTGGAGAGGCTCATGGGCGAGGACGCCTTCGTGGCGCTCAACCAGCGCCGCGCCGCGGACCGCTTCCTCTACAGCAACGAGGTGGTGAGCGTTCAGGGCATCTACGACATGGACAACCTGGTCGCGAAGCTCTACCGCGGCCTCGTCCCCTACGATCAGTTCGCCGAGGTGGCCAGCGCGCACCCGGTGCTGGTGCGCCGCAACGCGGACCCCGGCGACCGCGCAGAGAGCCTGTTCCGCCAGTTCCTCGGCCGCCCGCCCTTCGAGAGCGAGAAGGCGGACATGGCGCGGCTCTACCGCACCTGGCACTCCGGCTACTACGACCACGCCTACCTCAACATGCGCCTGCCGGACGCCTTCGTGCGCTTCCCCTGCGCCGGCGACGACGGGCAGGTGGACGACACGCTGCGCGGCGAGTGCACCAGCGTCCTGTGGGGCTACCACGAGCTCTCCTTCACGCCGGACCTGCGCGCGAGCCGCGACCCCAACCTGAACCAGCTCACCACCTGGAGCGGGCTCTTGCGCCCCGAGGAGTGGGAGAAGCTGCAGGTGCCCGGCCGCATCCTCGCCTCCCAGCGCGCCTTCTGGGAGAAGGCGGTGGACGACGTGGTGGAGCAGTACCTCGGCTACAACCTGGACGCGCAGGTGCCCGAGGTGCGCGAGGAGCTGGTGCAGTGGCTCTTCCAGAACAACGGCGACATCCGCAGCGTGCACCACGCGGTGGTGACCTCGGTGGCCTACCTGCAGTCCACCGCGGGCGAGAGCAGCGCGCGCTACCGCTGGACCTACGGGCCGCTGAAGCAGATGGAGGCCGAGGTCTGGCTCGACTCGATGTCGCCGGCCGCCGGCCAGGACCCCGGCCGCTGTGACCACCGCATCAGCCGCCCGCAGGCCTTCCTGGACGCGAAGAGCCTCTCGGCCTACCGCGTGCTGCAGGCGAGCCAGTGGCGCCTGGACGCGAAGGGCAACGTGGACACCGCGTACGCCACCGTGGCGCGCACGCTGGGCGGCTGCCCCGAGAACGTGGCCGGCGGGCGCTTCAAGGTGGTGAGCATCCTCACCACGGCCACCCAGCTCGACTTCGTCAACGCGCTGTGCAACCCGGCGCTGGAGAAGGGCGAGGCGGCGGACGCCGCGGCCCCCGCCGAGCGCCTGCTGCCCGCGGGCACCGCCGCGACGCGCGTGCTGGACGCGGGGCTCGCGCAGTCCATCGGCACGCTGCAGTACCGCGCGCTCCTGGGCCGCAGCCCCAGCGCCGACGAGCTCGGCGAGCTGCAGACCGCGGGCGCCGCCTGCGCCGCGGGCACCTGCACCGCGGAGCAGTTCGCCCGTCCCCTCTGCTTCGCGCTGCTCACCAGCGCCGAGCACCTCTTCTACTAGCGCGCCTCCGGAGCCTTCACGCACATGAGCGACGACTCCCAGCCCAAGAATCCCGGCCGACGGGCCCTCCTGCAGGGCCTGGGCGCGGCCTCCGCGGCCCTGGCCTTTCCCCAGCTGTGGCTGCCGCGCGCGGCGTACGCGCAGACGGCCGGCCGCGGCAGCGTGAAGCACCTGCTCTACATCCGGCTCGCCGGCGGCTTCCGCTTCACCACCGCCTTCAACGGCGACGTGGACTCGGGCTTCAACCCCTTCGGCCGCTCGGAGCACCGCGCCGCGGGCACCGAGTGGGGCGTGGGCAAGCTCCTGGACGAGGCCTCGTGGCTCTCGGGCAAGGACGACGCCACGAAGCAGCGGGTGGCGCTGGGCATGAAGCGCGCCTCCGAGCTCTCGGGCGACATGTGCGTGCTGCCCTGCGTGGACCACGAGCCCGCCTCGGGGCGCGCGGACGGCAACCACGGCACCGGCCTCGAGCGCTTCCTCACCGGCTTCGTGGGCGGCACCACCAGCTTCCTCACCTACGTGAACGCGGGGCTCAAGGACCGCCCCACCGGGGGCCAGACGCTGCTGCCCGCCTTCAGCCTCGGCGAGGCGGGGATGGCGCTGGGCGCAGGCAGCCTCGCCGCGTACCGCCCGCCGGTGCTGGACGGCGCGGGCTTCGAGCGCTTCGGCTTCGACGCCGAGAACACCCTGCCCGCGTGGGCGAACGCCATGGTGGGCGGCCTGCAGAGCCGCTACCAGGCCCGCCTGCACTCGGCGCTGCGCAGCCCCGCCGAGGCCTACCAGCAGTCGCGCGACCAGACGCGCGCCTACGGGAAGATCTTCCAGGACCCGCTGCTCAAGGTGGCCAACGACGCCACCACCGAGGTGGACGGCATCAGCAACCGCGACCTCTCGGTGCTGCTGGGCACGGACACCACCGGCCGCCGCGCCGCGCTCGCGCTGCGCCTCTTCCACTTCGGCTGCCCCGCCGTCTTCATGAACCAGGGCGGCTACGACATGCACTCGGACGAGCAGGACAACCTGCCCACCACGCTGGACGGCGCGAACCGGCTGCTCGCGGGCGTGAATGCCGCGCTGAAGAAGATGGTGCACCCGGCGGGTGGCACCTACTGGGATCACACGCTGGTCGTGGTGGGCAGCGAGTTCGGCCGCACCACCGGCGGCCAGAAGTTCAACTCCGCCAACGGCAGCGACCACGGCAGCGACCTGGCCACGCGCTGGATGTCCATGCCCCTGATGGGCGGCGTCATCGCGAAGGCGGGCAAGGGCGGCAAGAGCCTGGGGAGCTGCCGCGCCTCGGACCTCAAGGCGCAAGGGCCCGTCTACTCCTACCGCGCGGTGCTCAAGACGCTGCTGGACCTGCTGGGCGCAGACCACAGCCAGGTCTTCACCGCCGACAGCCCCATCCAGGACCTCTTCCGGTGACCGCCATGCGCACGCGCTCCCTCGCTTCTGCTCTCGCGCTCTCGCTCCTGCTCGCGGCCTGCGGCGGCCGCGGCCCCGAGGTGCACCAGGTGGAGGGGCTCATCCCCTTCACGCCCGTGCGCCCCACGCTCGCCGAGGCCGTGAGCGCGCCGCGCTACACCGGCTCGGACCCGCTGGTGCAGGAGGCGCAGGCCACCTACCCCACGGGGCTGGACCTGCACCGCAAGCTGGTGATGCGCACCTGCGGCGGCACCAACGGGGTGTGCCACAACCAGAAGGAGTACCCGGACATGCACACGCCGGCCGCCTTCAGCACCCTGCTGAACGCGCCGTGCAACGTGCAGCCCGGCAGCTGGTCCACCGTGTTCGACCGCTGCGAGCGGGTGGGGGACCTGTTTCGGCTCGAGGGCCAGGGCGGCGCCGCCTCCCAGCTGGGCTGGCTCGACTACGTCCCGGGCGACGCGCCGACGCTGGACGACGCGCACCTGCCGGACGAGACCATGCCGGGCCTGCACGTGGTGCTCGCGGACCCCGTGCCCGGCACCTTCACCCAGCGCTGGTTCACCGGCACCTTCGTGCGCAACTTCGTCAACGCGCAGGGCAACCTCGAGGGGCTCGCCTTCGCGCAGTACACCACCACGTGGTGGCCGCTGCCCGGCAACCGGCGCCACCTCTACGGCCAGGTGGCCGAGTGGCAGCGCGAGGACGCGGCGGCGCTCGCGGTGAGCGGGCTGGTGCAGGGAGACCACAACCGCAACGGCCACTTCGGCGCGCAAGGGGGCGCTCCCACGCCGCTCATCCGCCCGGGCGTGCCCGAGCAGAGCTACCTGGTGGCGCGCCTGCGCGGGCACATGGAGGGCCAGGTCATCCCCGGCTCGCGCATGCCGCTCGCGAACCAGCCGCCCTCCGTGCCGGACATGCTCGCCCTGGTGTGCTTCATCGAGGGGCTGCCCAAGGGCTGGGACGGCTCGCAGGGCGCGTGGAACCTCGCCTCGGACATCAACTTCGAGAGCTGCTCGTACAAGACCCGCCAGGACGAGCTCAACGTGGTGGGGCAGGGCGTCACCTTCAGCGGCCGCATCAAGCCGATCATCGACGCGAACTGCACCGGCTGCCACGTGAGCCCCAACCCCTCGGGCAACCTGGACCTCACCGGTAACACCTACCAGCGCCTGCTCGAGGCGAGCGTGGCCCGCCCCGACCTGAAGCTCGTGCAGCCCGGCCAGCCGGAGAAGAGCTACCTGTGGCTGATGCTGGTGGGCGACGGCAGCACCCAGCGCCGCCGCATGCCCCTCAACGACCAGGGCCAGAGCGTGCCGCTGCCGCAGGACCAGCTGGACTCGGTGCAGAACTGGATCCTCGCCGGCGCCCTCAACGACTAGGCCGCGTGCCTTCAGTGCCGCGGCTCGGGCCGCGGCGGCAGCGCCGTGTGCATCGAGGTGGGCACGGACATGGTGGGCGCGGCGCCCAGCTGCTGCATCAGCCCCATCACGTCCCACATCTCCCAGTTCTCCACCTCCTTGTCGCCCGCGAAGCGCGCGATGCCGATGCCGCGCACCTCCACCCGGTGGCCGGTGGGCGCAATGTCCATGAGCTGCCCGCGGTGCGTGCCGGTGGCGGTCCAGCGCACGGTGGCGTTGGAGCCGCTGACGAGCACGTCGTCGATGCGGAAGCGGAGGTCCGGGAAGGCGCCGCGGAACAGCTGCACGATCCCCTTGAAGCCCTCGCGGTCCACGTCGCCGGCGAAGGCGTCGTGGTTCACGTAGTCCGCGCTGCAGTTCTGGTCGATGAAGCTCAGGTTGCCCTTGTGCCAGATCTCGTCGAAGGCGCGGCGCACCTGCGCGCCGATGTCGATGGCCATGGTGCACTCCTCCTGCGTTGGTCCCTCCCGGAGGTGGACGGTGCGCAGGACGCGCGCGTGCGGGGAGCGCCCGCGCGGTACCAGCGCGCGCGGCGGGCCGCTGTGCGCAGCGCGCCTGCGAGCGCCCGTGTGCGAGCGGCAGGTGGAGCGCGCGAGGAGTGCATCGCCTGCACGGCCCGCGCTGCGCAGGAATGGGTGCCCCGCGCTGGACGAAGGTGCTACGGGTTGCGGCGCACGATCTCCGCGTTGAGCACGCCGGCGAAAGCCACCCACCCGAGGTAGGGCACCATCATCCGTGCGGCCGGGCGGTCCACGCGCCGGGCGGCCGCGGTGTAGCCGGCGATGCTCACCCAGAGGAGCCCCAGGTCCGCGAGCGCGGTGCGCTTGCGGCGCTTGCCGAAGAAGAGCCAGCTCCAGGCGGCGTTGAGCCCCAGCTGCACGCCCCACAGCTCGAGCGCGAGCGAGCGTGCGGCGCCCGAGGGCTTGCGCCACACGCGCCAGCCGGAGAGCGCGATGAGCCCGTAGAGGGCCGTCCATGCGATGGGGAAGGCAGCCGCGGGAGGCTGGAAGGGGGGCTTCTTCAGGCGGCGGTACCAGCGCTGGGTACCCCCGTCCGTGGAGCGGGCGCCGAGGGTCGCCGCGCCGGCGGTAAGAGCGGCGAAGGTGCCCAGGCCCACCGCCGAGCGGCGCTGCCACGCGGGACTCGTCTGCATCGTGCCTCCGGGAATGGGCTGCGGGCTGGCGGAGAAGATGCGTCCGCCTCCGCGGGCGTGCCGGCGGACAGGGCCTGGTCGCTCGCCCGGCAGGGAGCCCCCGCTTCCCTGAGTGCTATCTCCGTGCCCGCACTGCCCGTACATTGCGCCGCATGGCGGCGCGCAGGTCTCGGACGGGGTGGGTGGCACTGGGCGTGAGCCTTGCCCTGCACCTGCTGGTGCTCTTCGCCCTGCACGCGAAAGCCCCCGCACCGCCGACGCCCCGGCCCCCTGCGCTCGAGGTGGAGGTGGTGCACCTGCCTCCTTCGCCCCCGGCCCAGGTGGCGTCCGCGCCCGCGCCGCCCCCGGCGCCCGCCGCTGCGCCCTCGCGCGTGCGCAAGCGCAAGGAGGAGCGCACGGCGCAGGCCCCTGCCGCGCCTCCCGCCGCGCAGCCTCCCGCCGCTGCGCCCAGCGCCTCGGACGTCCCGCGCGCACCCGCAGCGGATGCCCCCGTCGCAGACCGCGGCACGCTGCTCACCCCCACGCTGCGGCCGCCTCCGCCACCGCCCGACGACGGCGTGCGCGTGGAGGGAGGCGAGGGCGGGCTGCAGGCGCGCGGGCCCAGGGGGGACGTCGCGGGCAACATCCTGCGCGAGTCCCAGGGGCAGCAGAACGTGGCGCGCGGCAGCGTGCACGCCTACTTCGGACAGCTGCGCGACGTGCTGGAGGCCGTGTGGAACGTGCGCCGGGTGGCGCGCGAGGACCGCCGCAAGAGCCGCGTCGGCGCCCAGGTGCGGCTCACGCAGGGCGCGGACGGCGCGCTGCGCGCCATCGAGCTGGTGTTCTCCTCGAGCGACGACGACATCGACAAGGGACTCATCCAGGACCTGCGCGCCGCGGCGCACGACCTGCCGCGGCCTCCGCCCGAAGTGGTGCGCGGGCGCGCCGAGTTCACCAGCCTCTGGACCTTCCAGTTCATGGCCCGCTCGCCCTACCGCGCGAAGGGGGCCATCGCGACCTTCGACGTGATGAACCTGGTGGACAAGAAGGCCATCCCGCCGCCGCTCGACAAGCGCGTGGAGCTGCTCGAGGCGAACTGAGCAGCGTCAGGTCGCGCGCCGGGCCGCGGCGGCGTGCAGCACCCGCAGCTGCCGGGCCACGCGCTCGAGCTGGGCCTGCAGCAGCGGCTCGTGCGGAGTGGCGAGCTCCGGCAGCTCGGGCAGGGGCTGCGGCGTGCGGTCGTGCAGCACGGCGTTCGCCACGTCTTCCAGCACGCCCGTGGCCACCTGCTCCAGCTGCGCGAGCCCCTCGGGTGCCCGCGCGTCCGCGCGCTCCGGTGGACTCGCGGCGATGGCGGTGATGGAGGTGGCGAGCCGCCGCGTGTACATCATCAGCGTCATCCACGGCTCGATGCGCTCGCGGCGGCTGCGCGGCTCGGAGAGCAGGCGCTGGAAGGAGACCTCCGCGTTGATCGCCGCGAGCCCCAGCGCGCGCCGCGCCTCTCCGAGCGCCGCAGGGCGCGGCTCCCCGCGCCAGGCGGCCAGCGCCTCGTGCAGGTAGGTGGCATCCGCGCGCAGCGCCCCGGCGAGCTGCTCGGGGAACAGCTCGTGCTCGGAGCGCTCCCACAGGAGCCACGTCCCCGCGAGCGCGAGCGTGCCGCCGATGAGCGTGTTGACGATGCGCACGCCCGCGAGGCTCCAGTCCCCCGAGCCCACCTCCGCGAGCAGCACGAAGGTCACCGTGAGGAAGATGGTGTACAGCCCGTAGTTCACCGCGATGAGCGCCACGCTCGCGGCCACGGTGAAGAAGGAGAGCACCATCAGCCCGCGCGGGTCGTGCAGCCACGCGGCCACCAGCGCCGCGAGCACCCCGCCCACTACCGTGCCCACCACGCGCTGCAGCCCCTTGAGGAAGGTAGGGCCCGTGTTGGGCAGCATGATGGTGAGCACCGTGATGGTCACCCAGTAGCCGTGGCTCTGGTGCAGCGCGCGCGTGAGCGCCACCGCCGCCGCCGTGGTGACACCCACCCGCAGCGCGTGGCGCAGCACCATGGAGGAGCCCGTGAGGTTCTCGCGCAGGGGCTCGAGCAGCGGCCGGCGCTGGGCCTCGGAGGCTGGCCCCGGCGGCGCCTCCGGAGGGGAGGGCAGGTGTCCGCTCGAGAGCCCCAGCGCCGCCTCGCGTGCCGTCTCCGCGTAGCCGCGCAGCTGCCCCAGCAGCCGCAGCACGTGCTGCGCGCGCGCCCGGTCCACCTCGGCGAGGCTGGAGGGCAGCCCCGCGCGCAGCGCCTCCGGCAGGGGCGAGAGCGCCGCGGGCGGAGCCGGGTGTCCCTCCGTCTCCGCCACCCGGGCCAGCTCGCGCTGCGCCTGCGCGAGCTCCGCGAGCGCCCGCGCGACCTGCTCGCGCCAGGCCGTCAGCGCGGGAGCCGCGGAGAGGCTCTCCAGCAGGTCCGCGAGCGCGATCAGCCCCGCGAAGCTGAGGTCCGCGCTCTGTAGCAGCACGAGCAGCGCCTCGCCGCGGCCGCGCTCCTGGCGCCCGCGGCGGATGTCCGCCAGCGTCTGGCGCGTCTCCTCCAGCGTCGCGCGCAGGGCCGGGTGGTGCGCGGGGATGAGCGCCGCCCACCCCTCCGCGCTCGCACCCGGAGCCTGCGCGCCCACCGCCGCGCCGTAGTCCGCCACCGCCCGCAGGGTGCGCGCCACTGCGAGCCGCGCAGGACGGTAGCTGCGGATGGGCCACAGGAGCAGCGAGAGCAGCATGGCCCACAGCGCGCCCACCAGCAGCGCGCCCGCGCGCACGAGCGCCTCGCGCGGCGTCGTCACCGGCAGCGCGAGCGAGATGACGAAGGCGCTCGCGGCGATGTTGCCCACGAAGGCCGCGGTGGCCCCGTACACGCCCAGGTAGCTGCAGGCCGTCACCCAGAGCAGCGTCGCCGGGATGGCCACCCACGCCTCCTGCCCCGCGAGCGCGCCCACGCCCACCGAGACCGCGCACGCGAGCGCCACCGCGCTCATGCCGCGCGCGCGGGCCTGGTAGGCGCCGCCGCGGTCCGCGAAGGAGGCGTTGAAGCCGCCCACGCACATCCACAGCCCCGCGGCCGCGTGCGCGGGGCCCACCAGTGCCATGGGCAGGAGCGTGGCCACCGCCGCGCGCACGCCCGCCTTGACCGCCGGGCGCACCGGGGCCAGCTGCGCCACCTGCTTCGCGTGCTCGACGAGACGGCGCGTGAGCATGGCCCGCTAGTAGCGCCAGCTGCGCGTGTCCGCGCCCTTCGGAGCCGTGCGCAGGAAGTGCTCCACCAGCAGCCGGATATGGCGGTCGTGGTAGGTGAGCCGCGACTCGAAGTTGAGGTGCTCCGCGTCGCCGCTCCAGCAGTGCCCGTCGCGCGCCCCGTAGGCGAAGACCACGTCCGGCTTCGGGTCCTTCAGGGTCTGCAGCCGCTCCTCGAGCAGCTTCACCGCGCCGTCCAGGTAGTAGGTGTCCAGCGTGCCCACGTTCACCCGCAGCTTGCCCTGCAGCTTGGGGCCCAGCGTGGCCCAGTCGCGCGCGAGGATGTGGCTCAGGTCGTAGTGCTCGCGCCAGTAGGCCGCGACCTGCGGGTCGATGGCGCCGGTGCGCTTGTCGAAGATGCGCTGCGGGTAGCCGTCCTGACCGACCGGCGAGTACACCGCCTCCCAGATGTCGAACTGCTCGCCCGAGCGCGAGTGCTCACCCAGCACCAGCTCCATGCGGTTGTCCTGCTCGATGGTGCCGCTGGTCTGCCCCAGGGCGTTGCGCGTGGAGGCGCGCGGCGTGCGGCGGAAGGGCCCTTCCGAGAAGAAGGCGTTGGGCTCCTCGTAGAGGTTCGCCGTCTCGTAGGCGCGGAAGTCCACCGGGTCCGGGCAGTTGGCCACCGCGCCGTTGAAGTCGTCCGGGTAGAACACCTGCGCCGCGATGGACTCCCAGCCGCCCGTGGAGCCGCCGTACATGCCGCGCGCCCAGGCGCCCTGGCCGCGGAACTGCTTCTCGATGGCAGGGATGAGCTCCTTCACGATGGCGTCGCCGTAGGGGCCCACGTTCGCGGAGTTCACCGCGTAGGAGTCGTCGTAGTAGGGGTTCGCGTGCTGGATCTCCATCAGCAGCACCCGCGGGAAGCCCTTGCCGGTCCACTGCTGGAAGAAGCGGTAGCCCGCCTCCTGCACCATCCGCTTGTAGCCGTGCTCGTTGCACTTGTTGCCGTGGCCGTTGGGGCAGTCCTGCGCGAGCCCCGCCTTGTCCACCGGGGGAAGCCCCTCGTCCGCCGGCGTCTCGCGCCAGCCGGAGAGCTCGCGGCTGAAGTGGCCGTGCGCGACCATCAGCGGGTAGCGCGCCTGCGGGTGCGTGTCGAAGCCCTCGGGCAGCAGGACGATGGCCGCCAGCTCCATGTCGCGCCCCCAGAACTTCGAGAGCAGCTCGCTCTTGATGCGCACGTGCTTCACGTACTTCGTGTCCGGCGTGGGCGGCAGCTCGGGCAGCGCGTGGTCGAGCACCAGGGAGATGGGGCCGCCCGACTTCGGATCCAGGTGCACCCGCTGCGGCGCGCTCACCCAGTTGCCCGGCGCGAGGTTCCAGTGCTGGCCCTCGCCGCGGTCCATCGGCAGCTTCACCGTGTGCCCGTCCGCGCGCTTGAACGTCTCGTAGCGGTGCAGCACCGCCTGCACCACGTAGTCGCCCGCGGGCAGCTGGGAGAGGGAGTCGAGCGGGTAGCCGAGAACCTCCGCCCCCACGCGCACCTCCTGCCCGGCGGTGAGGCCGTTCACGTCCACGCCGAAGAGCTGCGCGCTCTCGTTGTCCCCGGAGACCTGGAAGCGCGGCTCCATCGACGCGTCCTTCGCGACGACGACGAGGAGGCGGCCATCGGCGGGCGCGGTGGCCAGCTGCGGGGACACGCTCACCTGGAAGTGCGGAGACTCGGGCGCGGGGGCGGGGGCCTGCGCGGCGGGCGCGGGGCGGGTCTCGTCCGCGCGCGGGTGACAGCCGAGGACTGCGAGGGCCAGGAGCAGCGGGGGCAGAGGGCGCATGGCGCGCGACGATAGCGGCTCCCGACGCGCGCAGGGGCGCTGCGTTCTTCCGCAGTGCCCAGCAGTCGCCACGCGACGGCGAAGGCATCGGGCGCGTACCCGGCTCGTCTCGTGAGTGCGAGCGGGCGGCCAAGCCCCTGAGGTGGGGACGGCATTCCGGTCGTCGAGCGCGGCCAGGGGGCGGCCCGGCTACCTGCTCGGGGGCGTCTGGGGGACGCGCGGCTTCTCGCGCGAGGTGGCCGAGCCATAGACGGTGATGGCGAGCTCTGCAGCCATCTCGCTCAGAGCTGCGACGGCGGCAGGCGACAGGACGAAGTCCCGGGAGTGGGGGCGTTCCCCTGCCAGGATGCCGATGTCCAGACGCCGCTGGCGGCACGCGTACCAGAGGGCCCGTGCCGATGCGGGGAGCGAGGCCACCGCATCGGCGAAGAGGAGCACGGCTTCCTCAGCGGTCGCTGGTTGTGTGTCGAGCTCGAGCACCGCCCAGTGCACCTCCTGGTGCAGCGCGAAAGCAAAACCCTGGAGCGCTTGGAGCAGGGGGGCGAGCGCAGCATCGCTGCGCAACTCGAGATCGACGTTCAGAAAGTGCGTCTCGCTGGTCTCTTCCACGGCCCGGCCCTCCTCGAGCGCCGCTCCACCCACGTCGAGGTGGGCACGGAGCTCGCGCGCGTTGTAGCCCAGGCGGGGAGCGAGGCCACTTCCCTCAACCCGGCCCTCTCCCAGGGGGAGAGGGGACATGTACACTGTGCGGCGCCCATGGCCCGCCCCGAGGACACCACCACCGCGCGCAGCCCCCACGTCACCGTGGTGAAGCTGCCCCACCGCTGGTTCATCCTCTGCGCCTCGCGCGAGCTGGGCACGAAGCCGCTCGCGCGCACGCTGCAGGGCACGCCCCTCGTCCTCTTCCGCGATGCGCGCGGCCGCCCCGCGGCGCTGCTGGACCGCTGCCCGCACCGCAACGTGCCGCTGAGCTTGGGCCGCGTGCGCGACGGGGAGCTCGAGTGCGGCTATCACGGCTGGCGCTTCGACACAGGCGGCGCCTGCCGCGCCGTGCCCGGGCTCGTCGGAGAGCCGGGGGCGAAGAGCCGCTGCGCGCAGGTGTTCGCCACGCGCGAGCAGGACGGCTTCGTCTGGGCCTACTCCACCGCTGGCGCCGAGCCCACGCACGAGCCCTTCCGCTTTCCCCTCCTGGATGCGCGCGGCTACACCACCGTGCGCCGCGAGGTGCGCGCCCCCGGCACGCTGCACGCGACGCTGGAGAACACGCTGGACGTGCCCCACACCGCCTTCCTGCACGGCGGGCTCTTCCGCACCGAGAAGGCGCGCGGGGAGATCGAGGTCGCGGTGCGCCGCACCAGCGAGCGCGTGGAGGCCGAGTACATCGGCGAGCCCGCGCCGCCCGGGCTCGCCGGAAAGCTGCTCGCGCCGGGCGGCGGCGTGGTGCAGCACTTCGACCGCTTCCTCATGCCCTCCATCGCGCAGGTGGAGTACCGGCTCGGGGACAAGAGCCACCTCATCGTCACCTCGGCGATGACCCCCGTGTCCGACTTCGACACGCGCGTCTACGCCGTCGTCACCTTCCGCCTCCCGCTGCCCGGCTGGCTCGTGCGCCCCTTCCTCACCCCGGTGGCGCTGCACATCTTCCGGCAGGACGCGCGCGTGCTCGAACGCCAGGCCCAGACGCTGCGCCACTTCGGCAGCGAGGCCTACGCCTCCACCGAGCTGGACGTGCTCGGCCCCGCCATCCTGCGCCTGCTGCAGCAGGCCGAGCGCGGGCGCCCCGCGCAGCAGGAGCCCGGCAGCGCCGCGGAGACCATGGTCGAGACGCGCGTGAAGATGCGCGTGTGACGCTGCGAGCCCTCCTCCGATGACTCCTTCCGCACCGGACACGCTCCCTCCCTCCCCCTGGCTGCGGCCCGCGTGGCTGCTGGGCGCGCTCGCGCTCGTCGCGGTGCTCGTGCGCGCGTACCCCTTGCTGCGCGCCGGCGCGTGGGGGCTGCCGGTGGACTACGACGAGGGCGTCTACTTCTCCGCCTCCGCGCTGCTCACGCAGGGGGTGTGGCCCTACCGCGACTTCGTCTTCGTCCATCCGCCGGGGCTGCTGCTCGTGCTCGCCCCCGTGTCCGCGTGGGCGCGCGCGGTGGAGCCCGGGACCGTCTTCGCCCTCGCGCGGTGGGCGAGCGTGGCGGTGGGCGGCGCGAACGTGCTGCTGCTCGGGCGGCTCGCGTGGCGCGCCTGGGGACGGGCGGCAGGGCTGGCCGCGGCCGCGCTCTACGCGCTCCATCCGGTCTGCGTCGCGGCGGAGCACGGGGTGTTCCTCGAGCCCTCGCTCAACCTCTTCGGGCTGCTGTGCGCGGGGGCGGGCCTCGCTGCGCTACAGGAGGGCCGCAGGCGCGTGGGCCTCTGGGCGGGCGTGCTCGCGGGGGGCGCGCTGAGCATCAAGCTGTGGGCCCTGGCCGCGGTGGCGGGCGTGCTCGCGGCGGCGGGGAGACGGCTGCGCGTGGGGGCCTTCGGCGCGGGGCTGGCGCTCGCGCTCGCGGTCCTGGTAGGGCCGTTCGCGCTGCAGGCGCCGGGGCGCTTCCTCGAGCAGGTCTTCGCCTTCCATGCGCGCAGGCCTCCGGACGGAGACCTCTCGCGGCTGCTGCGGATGCAGGAGATGTTCGTGGGCCGCGGCGCGCTGGGGCTCGCGCTCCTCGCGGCCGTGGGGGCGCTCTTCGCCGTGCGCCGCTGGCGTGAGGACGCCGCCGCGCGCTTCGCGTTCACCGGCGCGGTGCTCACCGTCGGAGCCTTCCTCGCGGCGGCCACCTACTGGGACCAGTACAACGCCTTCCTCGCGCCCTTCCTCTGCCTCCTCGCGGCACTCGGCGCGGCGCAGCTGTGGGCGGGGGCAGGGCGCTTCGCGCTCGCCCGCAGGGGCGCGGTGGCGCTCGCGGTGCTGCTCGCCGTGGTCCTGGAGCAGCGCGTGGTGCGGCGCGAGGGGCGGGCGCAGTTCTTCGAGCGCTTCGTGCCGCACTACGCGCCCGCGGAGGGCGCGGACATCTGGGCGATGAAGCCGGCGCCTTGAGGGAGGACGCGGCTCAGGCGGCTGCGGTGCCCTTCGCCGGGGCATCGAGCCCCTGGATGAGCTCGGTGGAGAAGTAGCGCTCCATGCGGTCGGCGAACACCGTCACCACCTGCGCGTGGGGGCCGAGCCTCCGCGCGGCCTCCACCGCGGCCGCGTAGTTGAGGCCGCTGGAGGGGCCCACGGGGAAGCCGCGCTTGATGAGCGCGCGCGCGGTGCACACCGCCACCTCGTCCGAGACGTTGAGCACCTGCAGCCCCTCGAGCCGCTCCTCGCAGTACAGCTTGCTCATCCCGTCCACCACGCCGGGCACGCGCGCGCTGAAGCTGCAGCACTCGAGGTCCGAGCCGGTGAGCCCCGCGATGGGCCGCGCCGCGAAGGGCACCACCGGGCAGCCCGCCTCGCGGAAGGCCTGGTAGAGCCCCACGATGGTGCCGCCCGTGCCCACGCCGCTCACCACGCCGTGCACGAGCCCGCCGGGCACCTGGCTGAGCACCTCCTGGCCCGTCCACACGCGGTGGGCCTCGGCGTTGTCGGGGTTCTCGAACTGCAGCGGCGCGAAGGCCTTGCGCGCGCGCGCCTCGCTCGCGGCGCGCGCCATGGCGCCCGCCATGCCCTCGCTCTTCGGGGTGAGCAGCACCTCGCCGCCGTAGGCGCGGATGGTGAGCACGCGCTCGCGGCTGACGCCCTCGGGCATCACCGCGGTGAAGCGCACGCCCATCTGCGCGGAGGCGAGCGCGAGCGCGATGGAGGTGGAGCCGCTGCTCGCCTCGATGACCTCGCCGCCCGGGCACAGCTCCCCGAGCCGCCACGCCTTCTCCAGCATGTAGCGCGCGATGCGGTCCTTGGTGGAGCCGCTGGGGTTGAGGAACTCGAGCTTGCACCAGATGGTGGGCGCGTCCGGCTGCAGCCGCACCGGCACCAGCGGCGTGGGGCCCACCTGCTGCAGGAAGCGGCCGTCGGCGGGCAGGGGGCGGCAGGGACGGGTGGGAAGGCTCATGGGCGCATTCTGGCACGCCCACCCCCGTCCGGGGACGGGGATGTGCCCCCCGTCCTTTCGTGCCATATCCTTGGATTTCGATGGCGGACCCCTCCCCGCGCCTCCTGTGCGTCAGCGACGATGCCGCCCTGCTCGCGCAGCTGCGCGCGGTGCTGCAGCCGGCAGGCTACGCCGTGGACGCGGCCGCTCCCGGTCCAGCCGTGCAGGCGCTGCTCGGGGAGGCGGCGCTCCTGCTGCTGGACCTGCGGGGGGGCGCCCCCGGGGCGGCGCGCGCGCTGCTCACGGCCCCGGGCGCGCCGCCGCGGCTCGCGCTGGTGGACGCGGCCGCGCTCGAGGCGCCGCCGCCCGCGGGCGCGGACGCCGTGCTGGCGCCGCCGCTGGGGGCGGGGCCGCTGCTCGCGCTGGTGCGCACGCTGGTGCGCCTGGGAAGCGCGGAGGCGAAGGCGCGGGTGCTCGCGAGCGAGCTCACGCGGCGCGCGCAGCTGCTGGACGCGGCGCTCGCCTCGGCGGCGGATGCCTTCAGCATCTACGACCGCGATCGCCGGCTCGTCTTCCTCAACCCGTCCGCCGCGGGGCGCCCGGGCGTGCCGCTGGACGCGCTGCTGGGCCGCACCGCGCGCGAGCTGCCGCTGGATCCGGCGTCGCTCGAGTCCTTCGCGCGCGACCTGGACCAGGCCTACGAGAGCCGGGCCGTGCTGCGCGGGCGCGCGAGGCTTCCGCGCCCGGGCTCGGCGCTGGGGCCGCGCTACACCGAGTACCTCATGTCCCCGGCGCTCGGCGAGGACGGCCAGGTCGAGGCGATGATCGTCATCAGCCGCGACGTGACCGAGCAGCGGCGCGCGGAGGAGTTCCGCGAGCAGTTCATCGGCATCCTCGGCCACGACCTGCGAAACCCGCTCAACGCCGTCTCCATGACGGTGCAGCAGCTCGGAAGGCTCGGCGCCTTCGCGGCCTACCCGCAGCACGAGGCGCGGCTCACCCAGGCCACCGGGCGCATGCAGCGCATGATCCGCCAGCTGCTGGACTTCGCGCGGGCGCGGCTGGGCGGGCAGCTCCCGCTCGTGCGCGCGCCGGTGGACCTGTGCACGCTCGTGCGCGGCGCGGTGGAGGAGCTGCAGGCGAGCCACCCGGGCCGCAGCGTGCAGCTCGAGTGCTGCGCACACGCCCGCGGGCAGTGGGACCGCGACCGGCTCGAGCAGGTGGTGGGCAACCTGCTCGCCAACGCGCTCAAGTACAGCCCCGCGCAGGGCGAGGTGCGCGTCACCGTGGAAGCGGATGAGGACGCAGATGGGGAGTCAGACGGCGAGGTGCGCCTGCTCGTGCACAACGGCGGGGAGCCGATTCCCGCGGAGCTGCTGCCGCACCTCTTCGAGCCCTTCCGCCGCGCGGGCGGCGAGGACGCGGCGGAGGGCGCGTACGCGGCGGGGCTGGGGCTGGGCCTCTACATCAGCGACCAGGTGGTGCGGGCCCACGGGGGGCGCATCGAGGTGCGCTCCTCCCGGGACGCGGGCACCACCGTGACGGCGCACCTGCCGCGCGGCTAGCGCGCGGAGTTGGTGGCGACGGCGGAGGAGCTGGGGACGTTCTCCCAGCGCGCGAGCGGGTTCTTGCTCGGGTCGCGCACGGCGTGGATCTTCCACTTGCCGTCCTCGCGCAGGAAGTCCACCTCGCGCAGCTCCTGGTTGGGCAGGCGCAGCGGGGCGGTGGCCTTGTCGTCGCCGATCAGGGTGACGTCGCCGAGCGTGCCCACCACGTTGTGCACCGCGTAGGGGAAGCCGCGCGAGCTGAGCAGGTCGGCCTTCTTGATCGCGGTGACGTAGAAGTCGTGGCCGTTGAAGGCGCCGAACTTCTCGGGCGGCACCGACATGGTCGTGGCCGCGTACGCGGTGAGCTTCTGCTCCTTGAGCAGCGGCCGCAGCATGGCGTCGTACGCCATGGCGCCCTGCGTGGAGTGCATGGCCCAGGCGGCCTCGCCGTCGCGCTTCTGCACGGCGTCACGGAACGCAGCGTACGCGCTGGCGGGCGAGTCCGACGGGGTGCACCCGGCAGCGGCGAAGAGGAGCGAAACGATGAGTCCGAACGTGAGGCGCATGACCCCTCCCAGAGAGAAGTGCAGGGTGTGGGGACGAATCATGAGGCTTATTGCTGTGCGGGTGCAAATCCACAGCAGCTGCAAATGACGCACTGCCCTGCGGGCGGTGGGGTGAGGTGGGTGCGGGGCGCAGGTACGACCACCGCGCCCGTTGCGCCTACGCGCCAGCCTGCGCGTCGGGCCCCTCGTCCGCGTAGACGCCGCGGTAGGAGGGGGGCAGCAGCCGGGCCACGCGGCGCATCACGGCGTCCACGAGCGCTTGGCGCGGGTCCTCGGCGCCCTGGGCCTCCACCTCGGCCTTGAGCGCCTCGAGCTGCAGCGGGGCGCCGAACTTCACGTCGATGCGCGCGCGGTAGAGGCGCTCGCCGCCCATGTTCGTGTCGTCGATGGGCATCAGCTTCTCGGTGCCGGTGACGGCCATGGGCACGATGGGCACGCCGGCGCGCTGCGCGATGAGCGCCACGCCCTTCTGTGCGCGCATGAGGCTGGCGGTGCGGCTGCGGCCCCCTTCGGGGAACACCAGCACGCTTCGCCCCTCCTTCAGCGTGTCCACGCTGCGGCGCAGCGCCTCGATGTCCGGGGAGCCGGGGCGGATGAAGATGGTGTCCACGGTCTCGGTGGCGAGCCGGGTCATCGCGGTCTGCTGCAGCTTCACGCCCGCGAGGAACCACGCGCGGCGCGGCCGCAGCGCGCGCTGCAGGGTGAGGCCGTCCGCGTTGGAGAGGTGGTTGCAGACGTAGAGCACGGGGTCCGCCGGCACCTCCGAGAGCCCCTCCACGTGGATGTCTGCGTAGTGGCCCCAGACCCGGTCCAGGAGGCGGCGCACCACGGCGCGCCGCGGGCCTTCGGGCAGCAGGGAGAGGGGAGAGAAGAGGGAGGGCAGCAGCTGGCGGAGCATCGCGGCCTCAACCCATCGCGCACTCGGGCGCCCCTGCGCCAGCATTTTTCACAGCAGCCGTTGCACCGCCGCCGCATCCAGGCGGGGCACCCCCACCTGCGTCACTGCCTGCGCGCCGAAGCGGCAGGCGAGCTCTGCGCACGCGCGAGGAGGGAGCCCACGCAGGAGCCCCAGCGCAAAGCCCGCGAGGAAGCAGTCCCCGGCGCCGGTGGGGTCCACGGCCTGCACGCGCGGCGCCGCCACCTCGTGCACGGCCGTGCCCTCCAGGACCGTGCAGCCGCGCTCTCCGCGCGTCACCACCACGCAGCTGCGCGCGCGCAGGCGCTCGAGGTCGAGCAGCGCTGCCTCCTCCTCGCTCGCCTTGAGCACGTGCACGCGCGCGAGCAGGGGCGCGTAGGCCGTGCCCTCGAGCCGGCGTTGGCGCACCTCGCCCGCGGGGCCGCGCTCGCGCACCAGCGCCTGCGCATCCACCAGCACGCGCTCGCACGCGCCGAGCAGCGCCTCGAGCGCCTCGGGCAGGACCTCTCCCGCGATGCCGCAGGCGAGCCCCAGGGGCGCGCTTCCCAGCGCCCGCACCTGGGCGGCGCTCACCGGCGGCGCCACGTGGCCGAGCGTCAGCGTGCGCGCCTCGCCGTCGAAGCGGGCGACGAACTCGGTGGTGTGCGGGCCCTGTACCTGCGCGGGGTGCAGCACCTCGTGCGCGTAGCGGAAGTCCTCGCCCACGAGGCCGGCCACTTTGTGCTCGACGCCGGCCGCCGCGAGCACGCGCGACACGTAGGCCGCGGAGCCTCCCAGCGTGTGGCGCTCGCCCTCCGCGCGCTGCAGCCGGTCGTGGCAGTAGTGGCCCACGAGCAGCACCTGCGCGCTCATGCCTCCCTCGCGGTCACCCACACGCCGGGACGCGGCCGCAGCGTGATGGCGGGGCCGGGGAAGAAGGGGCGCCCGGGCTCGAGGTCCAGGCGCACGCGCGTGGCGAGCGTGGCGAGCACCAGCACCATCTCCATCAGGGCGAACTGGTTGCCGATGCACAGGCGCGGGCCGCCGCCGAACGGGAAGTACGCGAAGCGCGGCCGCTCCCTCTCGCGCTCGGGAAGGAACCGCTCCGGGTCGAAGCCCTCGGGGTTGTCCCAGAGGCCCGGGTGGCGGTGCGTCACGTAGGGGCTGAGCAGCACGAGGCTGCGCGCGGGCAGCGCGTAGCCCGCCACCGTGTCCGCCGCGATCGCCGAGCGCGAGAAGATCCACGCCGGCGGGAAGAGGCGCAGCACCTCGTCCACCACGCGCCGCGTGTACGCGAGCCTGGGCAGGTCCTCCACGCCCGGCAGTCTCCCGCCCGCGCACACCTCCGCGGCCTCCTGCTGCAGCCTGCGGCGCACGTCCGGGTGGCGGCTGAGCAGCGCCACCGCCCAGGTGAGCCCGCTCGCGCTCGTCTCGTGCCCGGCGAGCAGCAGCGTCATCACCTCGTCGCGCAGCTGCACGTCGCTCATGCGCTCGCCGGTGTCCGCGTCCTGCGCCTCCATCAAGAGGCTGAGCAGGTCCGCGCGCGCGTCCGCGCCCTGCTTGCGGCGCTCGGCGATGATGCCGTGCACCACGCGGTCCAGCGTGGCGATGGCCCGGTCGGCGCGGCGGTTGCCCGGCGTGGGCAGCGCGCGCGGCGGCGAGAGCGGGTTCATGATCCGCGCGTTCGCCAGCTCCTGCATCTCCGGCAGCACGCGCCCCACCTCCGCGGCCTCCTCATCCATCTCCGCGCCGAACAGGGTGAGGCTCGCGACGCGCAGCGCGAGCCGGCTCAGGCCCTCGGCCACGTCGAAGGGGCCCTGGCCGCGGCGCTGCAGCAGCGCCTCGGCGAGCGTCTGGGCCTCGGATGCCATGGTGTGCGCGAAGCTCGCGAGGCGCTGGCGGTGGAAGGCGGGCTGCGCGAGCCGGCGCTGGCGCAGCCAGAAGTCCCCCTCGCTCGTGAGCAGCCCCTGGCCGAGCAGCTCGCGCACCACGTTGAAGCCCGGCGTCTGCTTGTCGTAGCCGCGCGCGTTGTCCTGCAGCACGTGGCGGATGGCGTCCGGGCCCACGAGCAGCGTGATGCGCCGCGGGCCGATGGGGAACTGCACCACGTCCCCGTGCGCGCGCGCCTGGCTCACGAGGAAGGTGAGCGGGTCCTTCTGCATCTCGCGCAGGCAGCCCAGCAGCGGGGCGCCGCGCGGGCCCGGCGGACGGCGTGCGGGCTGCGGAGTGGGGGAGGGCAGGTCCATGACAGGGAGCTAACACGGCTGCGGGCAACCTGCTGCGCGACTGGACAGCGTCGTCCCCCACGCGCCAGCGTCGGTGCCCTCTTGCACTCTCTGGAGGCGCCATGCACCGCAGCAGGCTGAGCAACTTCGTCATCGACTGCCAGGTGGAGGACCTGGAAGCGGCCACCCGCTTCTGGAGCGCTGCGCTCGGGCGCAAGGAGGTGCCCGCGGACCCCGCGGACCCGAACTACCGCGGGCTCGAGGCGGAGGACACCGAGCCGCTCTTGCTCGTGCAGAAGGTGGGGCACGGCAGCCGCATCCACCTGGACATCGAGTCGGATGACCTGGAGGCGGAGGTCGCGCGGCTCGAGAAGCTGGGGGCCAAGCGCATCGGCTTCGTGAAGCGCTGGTGGGTGATGGAGGCGCCGACCGGACAGCGCTTCTGCGTCATCAATCCGCAGCGCGGGCCGCTCGACGGCAAGGCGAACGAGTGGCCGTGAGGGCTGGCGATGGATGCGACACAGCGCAGACGGATCGTCGGGATCCTCATCGTGGCGACGGTGACCCTGGTCATCGTGACGGCCGACCTGGCCATCGGTGGCCGCGCCGACCCGCAGCCGCTGCGCGCCGCCGCCACGCTGCTCGACGGCTCCTGGCGGTTCCGCACCGGTGACGACCCGCGCTGGGCGAGCGCCACGTGGGACGACAGCGGCTGGGAGACGGTCGAACTGACGGCGCCGCCCGGCAGCCACGACGGCGACGTGGGCCTGCCCGATTACGTGGGCGGATGGATGGCGCACGGTCACCCCGGCTACCACGGCTACGCCTGGTACCGGCGCGCGGTGACGGTGCCTGCGGGAAGCGCCTCGTGGGACATCCTCGGGCCGACGCTCGTCGAGGACGGCTATGAGCTGTACTGGAACGGCCAGCTGCTCGGTGGCTCGGGCCGGCTCGGTCCGCACCCGCGCCTCGTCGGCACGCGGCCGCTGCGCTTCGCCCTCCCCGCCGACGCGGCAGGCACCCGCGGCGTGCTCGCCATCCGCGCCTACATGCTTCCCGGCTCCGGGGGCAGCGCGGACGGCGGCGGCCTGCACACCGCGCCCTTCCTGGCTCCGCGGCCCGTGAGCGATGCGCTCCATCGCGCGCAATGGCAGCGGACCATCGCGGGTTACATCGCCGATGCCGTCGAGCCCCTCGCGATGCTGGCCCTCATCGGGCTGGCGCTCGGGTATGGGGCGCGCAGCAGCCGCAAGGGCTTCCTGGTCTTCGCCTGCATCGCGCTCGCGCTCACGGCCGCCCGGCGCAGCAACAATGCGATCGTCGCGTGGACGGACCTGCAGAGCCTGACCACTTATGGATGGCTGGCGTCGGTGATGTGGGTGCCGACCTTCGCCGCCTGGGTGCTGGCCTGGAACCGTTGGTGCCTGCCTCCGTGGCGCAGCGTCGATGTGGCGGCTGTGGTGCTGGCGGTCGCTGGGATCATCGGCGCCCTCACTCCCTCGGCGACCTGGACGAGTGTCTGCCGGCTCGGGTCGCTCGCGCTGTTCGTCGTGCTCGCCGCGCGCATCGTTCGCAGCGGCTCGATGCGGACCCTGGCGCTCGCCACGCTGGTCTCGATCATGGCCACCCTCTTCGGCAGCGAGTTGCTCGATCCGCTCGGCGTGCCGGGCATCTGGTTCCCCTTCGGCATCGGCGTGGCGCGGACGCAGTACCTCTATGTGATCGTCATCCCGCTGCTCGCCATCCTGATCGAGCGGACCCTGGGGCCAAAGGAAGCGCCGCTCGAGAGGCCTGGGAACGCGCGCGCGGCGTGAGCGCCTCGCGGTCCTTGTCGCAGCGCTCGGAAGGGAGACGGACGGGACGGGTTCGTGTCGCCTGCGCCGAGCGCAAGGGGGCGCCGGCCTGCGCGGCGCTCCGGGGGAGCCTCGGGAGCGAGCCTGTTTGAGTCAGGCGATGCGTCTCGAAGTCCTCCGCGTTGCGGTCACCGAAAAGCACACTCGTGCGGGCTCAGCGGGGGCAGGTCGGTGCGACGCTACAAACCTCGGGACTTTTCAAACCTCCCGAGGTTTGTCGTTAGCTCCGCACAGCACTCGGCTTGACACCCCCCTCTGTGTATCCCCGGAGCGGCGCGCAGGCCGGGGCCCCCGCGCGCTGGGCGAGGGCGAAGCACTTCCGTCCTGCCCGCCCCCTCTTCTGGCAAGAGCGATTCTCTCGCTGAGCGCCATCCACTCGCAGGGCTGCGACCTGTACCGAGTGGTCCGAACCTTGCATCTTCATCAGGCATGGTTCCCGCAAAGAAGCGACACAGTGCGCTGAGAGCGTGCCTAGCGTCCCTCCTCCTCGGCAATTGCATCGGACTGGCCCTGCGTCCCGCGGAGGGGAGCCTGTGGCCGGATGCGTTCGCTGCGGAGGGGGCCACTGCATGCGACACCACGGCGGGCGTCGAGTGGCTCGTGGCAGAGGCCCTGGTCTCGCACGGCGTGGGCGCGCGGCGTACGCAGCTGCGCCTCACTGCCGATGGCGACAGCGGGACGCTGGACATCGTGCGCGGCGGCCTCGAGGACGACTCGATCGACGCCGAGCGCCGCTCCTATCGGCTGCGGCACCACCCGGGGCAGTGGCGCGTCGAGGGATGCCGAGCGCTCGTGGTGGGATGCGCTTCCGGACGCGGCAACCCTCCCCACTGCCGTTGACGGTGCGGCCCGGCGGCCACAGCCCTCAGCGGTAGGTGAGCAGCGCGCGGTGCTCGGGCCGCTCGAAGTGGGCGTGCTCGTTGAGCGTGGAGAGGTGCCGGCCGCTCGAGCCGCACACCACCTTGGTGAGGCCGCAGTTGGCGAGCGCCCAGTTCACCCGGAACGCCGACGCATCCGGCAGCTGCAGCAGCGACTGCACGATGGCGGAGATGACCCCGCCCGAGGTGAACACGAGCACCGTGCGCGCAGGGCCCAGCGCGCCCACGGCCTCGTCCAGCGCAGCGAGCGAGCGCGCGCGAAACGCCGCCCAGCTCTCGCGGTAGTCCGAGTCGTGCGCGCCGGACACCCAGCGCGCCACCGCGTGGGTGAACAGCTCCTGGAACGCGCGGCGCGGGTCCGCCGTGCCCATCAGCTCCGCGCCCATCACCGTGGGGTCCGCGTAGCGCGCCGTGTGGCGCGCGAGCACCTCCTGGTGGTCGAACTCGTCGAAGCCCGCGAGCGCCCGCGGGGCGGGTGCGTGGGGGAGGGACGCGAGGCACGCCTCGGCCGTCTGGCGGTGGCGCCGCATCGTGCCCGTGAGCACGGCGTCCAGCGCGGGGAGGCGCTCCTTCAGCGCGCTGCCCAGCACGCGCGCCTGCTCGAGCCCGCGCTCGCTCAGCGCGTCGTAGTCCTTCGCGCCGAAGGAGGCCTGCCCGTGGCGCACGAGGAGGATGACGGCCATCTAGCCCCCCGCCTTCTTGATGAGCTTGCGGCAGCGCCACTGCAGGTAGTGGATGAGCACCCAGAAGTTCTTGAAGGCCGGGTTGCGCGTCTGCTTGTGGTGGTAGCGGTAGTAGATCTGCTGCGCGATGACGGCGAGACGGAACAGGCCGTACACTTCGTAGAAGGTCCAGTTGGCGGGCTTGAGGCCCGTGCGCTCGAGGTAGCGCGCCACCACCTCCTCGCGCCGCAGCATGCCGGGCAGGTGCGTGGGCTGGCGGCGCATGGCGCGCATGAGGAAGTCGTCGTCCGCCTGCACCCAGTAGGCGAGCGCGTTGCCCAGGTCCATCAGCGGGTCGCCGAGCGTGGCCATCTCCCAGTCGAGCACCCCCACCACGCGCGTGGGGTCCTCTTCGCTCAGCACCACGTTGTCCAGGCGCCAGTCGTTGTGGATGACGCAGGTGGCGATGTCCTCGGGGATGTGCGCGCGCAGCCAGTCGCGCACGTAGCCGAAGCGCGGCACGTTCCAGGTGTGCGCCTTGTCGTAGCGATCG
Organism: Aggregicoccus sp. 17bor-14; assembly: GCF_009659535.1. NCBI lineage: Bacteria > Pseudomonadati > Myxococcota > Myxococcia > Myxococcales > Myxococcaceae > Aggregicoccus > Aggregicoccus sp. 17bor-14. The sequence goes on along the minus strand of NZ_VJZZ01000005.1, from coordinate 13,727 downwards.
CTCCAGCCCTCGATCTGCCGGCGCGGGTAGCCCGGGCCACGGCCCAGGGACTCGAGCCCCACCGCCTTTGCGTCCACGCGGTGCAGCTCCACCAATTTGTCCACCACGTTGAGGCAGAGCTGGCGGTTCTGCGCGGGCGAGAGGCGCAGGGCCTCGGGCATGCGCGCGCGCGGGATGAGCCCGGGCACGCGCTCCATCACGTAGAAGTCCGCGCCGATGACGGACGCGTCCTGGCACAGCGCCACCATGGTGGGCACCGCGGGGAAGGCGGGCTTCAGCGCGCGCTGCACCGTGAACTCGCGCGCCATGTCGTGCGCGCTCTTGGCCTTGGTGCCCGCGGGCGGGCGGCGCAGCACGTAGTCGTGGCCAGGGTAGTGCAGCCGGTAGGTCCAGTTGCTCGCGCCGCCCGAGTACTGGGTCACCTCGGGCGTGCCCTCGAGGCCCGTCACCTGGCCCTTGAGCCACGCGTCCACCGCGCCCACGTCCAGCGCCTCACCGGGGCGCTGCGCTCCTTCCGCGCTGCGGGTGCTCATCTCAGGCGTTCTCCTTCGGAGCCGGGGAGCCCATGGCGGCCGCCTGCAGCTTGCGCAGCTGCTTGCGGATGATGGCGGTGTAGGCGCCGCGCGGCAGCAGGCGCTTGAGGCGCCACGCGGCGCGCCCGTCGGCGTGGGGCAGCACGTAGAACTCCTTGCGCTCCACCGCGCGGAAGATGCGCTCCGCGATGTCCTCCGCGGTGATGGGCGAGCGGTCCAGCAGCTTGTTCATCGCCGCAGCGAGCCCCGGGTCCTTCGTGCGCATGGACTCGTGCAGGTTGGTGCGGAAGAAGGAGGGGCACACCACGCTCACGCCGATGCCTGCGTCCGCGAGCTCGTTGTCCAGGGTCTCCGAGAGCGAGACCACGGCCGCCTTGGTCGCGTTGTAGCTGCTCATCAGGGGCACATCCATCAGGCCGGCCATCGAGGCCACATTGACGATGTGCCCCGCGCCCTGGCGCTTGAGCAGGGGCGTGAAGACGCGGCAGCCGCGCACCACGCCCAGCAGGTTGATGTCGATGATCCACTGCCAGTCCTCGAGCGGCAGGTCCTCGATGGCGCCTGCGCCGGCCACCCCGGCGTTGTTCACCACCACGTCCACGCCGCCCCAGCGCTGCTCGAGCGTCTGGGCCACGCGGCGCAGGTCCTCTTCCTTGCGCACGTCGCAGCGCAGGAAGAGGCCGTCCGCGCCCAGCTCGCGCTCCACCTGCGCGCCGCGCTGCTCGTGGAGGTCCCCGATGCACACCTTGAAGCCCGCGCGCGCGAAGCGCAGGGCGATGGCGCGCCCCAGCCCGCTCGCGCCGCCGGTGACGAAGAGGCGCCCGGGCTTCACTCGCCCCTCCTGCCGCCGTGGCCGCGCTTGGCCAGCTCGATGCGGGCGATGAGCCCCTTGTGCACCTCGTCCGGGCCGTCCGCGAGCCGCAGCGAGCGCGCCTGGGCATAGAAGCCGGTGAGGGGTGTGTCGTGGCTCAGCCCCGCGCCGCCGTGCAGCTGGATGGCGTCGTCCACCACCTGCTGCAGCACGTTGGGGGCCACCACCTTGATGGCGGAGATCTCGGTCATCGCGCCCAGCGGGCCCTCCTCGTCCAGCTTCCACGCGGCGTAGAGGGTGAGCAGGCGCGCCTGGTCGATCGCGATGCGCGCCTCGGCGAGCCGCTCGCGGTTGCCGCCCAGGTTCATCAGCGGCTTGCCGAAGGCGGCGCGGCCCATGGCCCGGTCCACCATCAGCCCGAGCGCCCGCTCGGCCGCGCCGAGGCAGCGCATGCAGTGGTGGATGCGCCCGGGGCCGAGCCGGCCCTGCGCGATCTCGAAGCCCTGGCCCAGCCCCGCGATGACGTTCTCGCGCGGCACGCGCACGTCGTCGAACTCCACCTCGCCGTGGCCATAGGGCGGGTCGTACTCGCCGTACACCGCCAGCATGCGGCGGATGTTCACGCCCTTCGCGTCCAGCGGCACCAGCACCATGGAGTGCTGGCCGTGGCGCCCCGCGCTCTCGTTGGGCGTGCGCGCCATGAAGATGGCCACCTTCGCGTCCGGGTGGCCGAGGCCCGTGCTCCACCACTTGCGCCCGCGCAGCACCACCTCGTCGCCCTCGAGCACGGCCGTGGCCTGCATGTTCGTCGCGTCCGAGGAGGCCACCTCCGGCTCGGTCATGCAGAACACCGAGCGGATGTCGCCCGCGAGCAGCGGCGTGAGCCAGCGCGCCTTCTGCGCCTCCGAGCCGTACTTCCAGAGCACCTCCATGTTCCCGGTGTCCGGCGCGTTGCAGTTGAAGATCTCCGGGGCGAGCAGGCTGCGCCCCATCTCCTCGGCCACCGGCGCGTACTCGAGCGTGGTGAGGCCGGGGGAGAGAGCGGCGTCCGGCAGGAAGAGGTTCCACAGCCCCTCCGCCTTCGCGCGCGCCTTGAGCTCGCGCACCTTCGCGGGCACCTTCCACGTCCGCCAGTCGGGCCCTTGCGCGTGCTGCTCCTTCAGCACCTCCATCTCCACCGGAAGGATGTACTCGTCGATGAAGCGGCGCACCCGCTCGCGGTAGCTGCGGGACCTCTCGCTGGGCTCGAAGTTCATGGGGAGGATCCTGCTCCCGCGCCCCTTGATGAAGCCAATGAAAGTGCGTCAGGGTGAACCATGAACGCGCTTCACAAGACACCGAGCCTGCAGGCCCTGGACCTGAACCTGCTGCGCGCCTTCGACGTGGTCTACCGCGAGCGCAACCTCACCCGCGCCGCCGAGCGCCTCTTCCTCACCCCGTCCGCCGTGAGCCACGCGCTCGCGCGGCTGCGCGAGGCCTTCGGGGGCCCGCTCTTCGTGCGCGAGGGAAGAGGCGTCGCGCCCACCCCGCTCGCCGAGCGGCTCGCGCCCCGGGTGCGCGAGGGGCTCGCGCTGCTGCAGGGCGCGCTGCAGGGGGCGGCCCACTTCGACCCGGCGCAGGACCTGGGGCAGGTGACGCTCGCCATGCACGATGAGCTGGAGCCCAGCGTGCTGCCCCCCTTCGCCAAGGCCCTCGCCGCTCGCGCCCCGGGAGCCCGGCTCTCCAGCGTGCGGCTGGAGCGCACGCGGCTCGCCCGGGACCTCGCCTCGGGCCGGGTGGACCTGGCAGTGGACGTGGCCCAGCCGGTGGCGCCGGAAGTCGCGCACCGGGTGCTGGTGCGCGACGCCTTCTGCGTGGTGAGCGGCCGCAAGCGTCGGCTCACCCCGGCCGCCTACCTCGCGGCGCGCCACGTGACGGTGTCCAGCCGCCCCACGGGGCTCGCGGTGGAGGACCTGATGCTCAGCCGCCAAGGGCACCAGCGGGACGTCGCCGTGCGCTGCCAGCACTACGAGGCCGCCTTCCGGCTGGTGGCGGACTCGGACCTGCTGCTCACCGTGCCGCGCCACCGGGCGGCCTCGCTCGGCGCCGCGCTGGGCAACCACCTGCTGCCCTTGCCCCTGCCGCTCCCCCCGGTGGAGCTGCACCTGTACTGGCACCGGCAGGCGGAGGAGGACCCGCGCTCGCGCTGGCTGCGGCAGGAGCTGCTCGCAGCGGCCGGAGACAGGAAAGTGCAGCGGGGGTCCACAGGACGTTGAAATGTGCGGGTCCCGAGGGCACCTTTGCCTCTTCATGACCCAGAGCACAGAGGGGCTGTCGGCCGAGGCCCAGCGCATCGTGGTCGAGGAGGAGACGCTGCTCGCCCGCACGCTCGCCGCGCTGGCCGCCGCGCGCCGCCGCGCGCGCGGGGCGCAGGCGGTGCCGGGGCTCGCCGAGGAGCTGGCGGCGCTGCGCGAGGAGGCCACGACCGCGAGCACCGCGGACCTGCCCCACCTCTTCTTCCAGCTGGACATGGCGCGCGCCGTGGTCGAGCGCGCCGGGGCGGACGCGCTGCCGGACGCGGTGGCCCCCTACTTCGCGCACCTGAAGCTGCACACCGCCGCGGGCTCGCGCGACTTCCTCCTCGGGCGCGGCTCGTTCACCGACGCGAGCGCGGACATCCGGGTCATCGACTGGCGCACCGCCCCACTCGCGCGCGTCTTCTACAACTACGACGCGGGGGACGCGTACGAGGAGTGGTTCGGCGACCGGCTGAGCGAGGGCACGGTGGAGGTGCGCCGGCTGGTGGTCATCGAGCGCGGGGTGCTCACCCGCATCAGCGCCGGCGCCTTGCGGCTCGAGAAGGTGGACGGGCAGTGGCGGGACGTGGGCGCGGGCAGCGCGCTCGCGGGCGGGGCGGGCACGGCGGTGCGCCCCGGGGCGCTGGGGGTGGGGCTCGGGGGCCCGCACCACGCCGCGCGCTTCGACATCACGGCGCTGCTCGACCCGCAGCAGTACGCGGCCCTCAGCGTGGAGGCGGACCGGCCGCTGCTGGTGCTGGGCAGCGCGGGCAGCGGCAAGACGACGGTGGCGCTGCACCGGCTCGCGAAGCTCGCGGCGGGGGAGAAGAGCCAGGCCGGGCGGCACCGGCTGCAGGTGGTGGTGCCCGAGGAGGGGCTCGCCCGGCTCGCGCGCCGGCTGCTCGCGCCGCTGGAGCTGGAGAAGGTGCCGGTGAAGACGCTGGGCACCTGGGCCTACGACGCCGCGCGCGCCGTCTTCGGGGTGCAGAAGCTCAAGGTGTACTGGGACACGCCCGCGCTCGTCAGCCGCCTCAAGCGCCACCCCGCGCTGCGCCCCGCGCTGCAGCGGCGGCTCGGCGTGCTCAAGGGCCAGGGGCTGGGGCTCCCGGGGCTGCGCCGCCGCCTCGCCGAGGCCTATACGGACCGGCCCTTCCTGCTCGAGGTGGTGGCGGCGAGCGGCGGAGAGCTGCCGCGCACGGCCGTGGACGAGACCGTGCGCCACACCATGGCGCAGCTGCGCACGCCCCTGGACGTGGAGCACCGGGGCATCGACCCCGAGGCGCTCATCACCGTGGACGGCAAGAGCATCGCCGAGGACACCCCGGACGAGCTCGCGGGCACCCTGGACCTGGACGACCTGCCCATCCTCATGGCGCTCAAGGCCGAGCGCCAGGCGCTGCCGCTCGAGCGCATCGCGCACCTGGTGCTCGACGAGACCGAGGACTTCAGCGTCTTCGAGCTGTACGTGCTGGGCAGGCTCCTGGGCGAGGACCGCAGCTGCACCATCGCGGGGGACGAGATGCAGCAGACCAGCACGGACTTCGCCGGCTGGCCCGCGGTGCTGCAGACGCTGGGCGTGCCGGACGCGGAGCTGTGCCGGCTGCAGGTGTCCTACCGCTGCCCGCGGCCCATCGTGGAGGTGGCGCGCAAGGTGCTCGGAGAGCAGGCGCCGGCGAGCGCCCAGGCCCCTGCGCGCGAGGGCGTGCCGGTGGGCTTCCACCACTTCCCGGACGAGGACCCCGCGCAGCTCTTCCTGCGCGACGCGCTTCGCGACCTGCTCGAGCGCGAGCCGCGCGCGGCCGTGGCCGTCATCGCCGCGAGCCGCGAGAGCGCGGACGCCTTCTACCGCGTCGTGCAGGACATGCCCGGGGTGCGCCGCGTGGTGAACGGGCAGTTCACCTTCGAGCCGGGCGTGGACGTGACGGACGTGGACGACGTGAAGGGCCTGGAGTGGGACTACGTCATCCTCCCGGACGCGACGGCCCGCGCCTACCCGCAAACGGCCGAGGCGCGCCGCAAGCTGCACGTGGCGGTGACGCGTGCGTCGCATCAGCTGTGGGTCGTGAGCAGCGGCCTGCGGTCGCGACTCTTCGGGTGAGGGCAGGGCGCACACCGCGCGCCTCTTCCCAGCGTCAGCCCATGCCGCTACCTTGCGCGCCCCTCTTCACCCAGGACCCTCTCCCATGGCCCGCATCTCCCAGGATCAGACGCAGGAGCGTCACGCCTACGTGCTCGAGCTGTTCCGCGAGCAGCCCGAGCTCAGCCGCGCGGACGCGCTCGCGGCGTACAAGGCCCGCTTCGGCGCGAGCCTCAACCCCAAGACCCTCAACGAGCTGCGCGAGCAGGCCCAGGCGGAGGCCGCCAACGGCCCCACCGGCGCCTCTGCGGACGACGTGGTCGCCGCGCTCACCCGCTCGGCGGATGCCGGCGCCGCGAGCAGCAGCGCCGCCTCCCCCGCGCCCGCTCCCAAGGCGCCCAAGGCCGCCAAGGGCGCGAAGGTGAAGAACCTCTTCATCGACGCGGCGCCCGAGCAGCTGCAGTTCCTCGAGCAGATCGTCGGCCAGCTGCAGGAGGCCGGCGCCACCAACGTGCGCGTGGACCACGCGACCGAGCGCTGGATGGTGCTCGCCGTCGAGACGAAGTAGCCCGCGGTCTGCGCAAGAAGCACGACGGGGGTGGGAGCCGCTCGGCGCCCACCCCCGCTGTTCTTCGGCCGAGTTGCCCCCCGGACTAGTTCTGGAAGGGGTTGTTCTCGGCGAAGTACTCGTGGCTGTCCGCGTTGTCGAGCGCGCCCGAGGGGCTGCTCTTCGCGAGGTTCTTCGCAGCGGTCTGGCCGTAGGCGCGGTCATCGGTCGCGGCCACCACGTTGAAGTGGCTGATCTCGTGGATCAGCGTGCCGCCCTTGGAGTCCGTGCCGGACATCGGCGCGCTCCAGAAGGCGCTGCACAGGTAGATGCGGTACGGCTGGGTCGGGTACACGTAGGCGTAGGCGCTGTCCGTGCAGCCGCAGTCGAACGCGATGTTCTTCGTGTCGATCGTGCTCTTGATGTTGGTGAAGTGCGTGCGCGCGGTGCTCCAGTTGGTGCTCGTGTAGGCGCCGAACCAGGTCACGTAGCGCGGCTTCGAGCCGGGCGTGCCGTTGAGGTAGCTCACCGAGTTGTTCGCGTAGCTGCTCGCCTGGCTGAGGGCAGAGGAGAGGCTGCTGCGGCGGGTGCTGCTGCAGTTGGCCGCGTAGCTGGTGGTGCCGAACAGCTCGTGCACCTGGCCATCGCTCTCGAGCTGCGGACCGCTCTGGCGGCCCTCCACCCACAGGGTGAGGTCGTTGGAGCGCAGCGCGGAGACGCGGCCCTCGGAGTCGTGCGCGCCCGAGAGGTCGAAGCGCACGCTGTAGCTGCCCGTCTCGGACAGGTCGTACACGCTCGCGAGGTCCACGGTGGAGGTCAGGCTCTCACCGGGCGCGATGCGCAGGTAGTCGCCCGCCGTGGGCGCCGGGCGCTTGTAGTGCGCGCCGAGGTACTCCACCGGCTGGCCGTCGCGCGAGACGGCGAAGAGCGAGTCCTTCACGCCCTCGGCGGGGGTGTTCCAGCGCAGCACGCGCACCGCGTGGGAGCCCGCGTTGCGCAGCGTCACCGTGACGAGCGCCTGCTCGCTCATCGCCATGCTGCTCTTCGCCGCGGACACGCTCGCCTCGAGGGCGCTCGCGTCGAGCTCCTGCGCGTCGTCCGAGACGACCGCGTCCTGCTCACCGTCCGCCGGTGCACCGCACGCACCGAGGAGAGACACGCCAACGAGGCACCCAACCACGAAGCTGAGACGAGGGCTGCGCATGAAGCGACCTTCCTTTTCTGGGGATGCGCGCCGGTGCTGCGACCAGAGGACCCGAGGGGGTGAAAGCGGCGCGCGGGCGCTGCCTTGAGCAAGGGCGGGGCCAGGGTGCACGGGGACCCGTGCACGGGGACGCAGGGGGTTGGAATGTCGGGTGGTGGACTGTGGAGCGGCGCGGCTCCCCCGTTCGACAGGCGAAACGCAAAGGGCGTTTACGTCCCGGCGCCTGGGGCGAAGAAGACTGCGGACTTGCGCCGCAAGTGTCCTCTGTCCGAAGTCAGGGCAGGGACAGTCGGGCTGTCTTGGATCGCGTCAGCCCGCGGCGCCGAAGGCGATGGGTGCGGCGAGCGCGGTGTCCGGGATGCCGAAGGCGTCCGTGAGGGCGACCGCGTCCGGGGCGAGCTCCGCGCACAGGCGCTCCACCTCGCTGCGCACCGCCTTCCACTTGCCCGCCTCCAGGTAGTCGTGGGCGAGGAACCAGCCGCTCGCGGCCTCGAGGCAGCTCAGCGCGTAGAGGTCGCACAGCCGCGAGAGCACGGCGCGCACCGGGCCCTGCTCGAGCGCCTCCACGCCCTGCTGGAACTGCTCGAGCACCACGCGCTCCACGTGCGCGTGCGCGAGCGCGACGAGGTGGGGCTGCACCTGGTTGAAGGCCTCGAAGGCCTCCATCCCGTCGCCCAGGCGCTTGCGCAGGCGCGCGGCGACGGAGGCGAGCAGGTCCTGCTCGCGGTAGCGCAGCGCGCGCAGGTGGAAGGCGCCGTCGCGCAGGTGCTCGCTGCCGGTGCGCCTGGCCGCGATGGGGTTGCGGTCCGTGACGGCCGTGGCGGCGCGCTCCAGCACCAGGCGCACGAGGCTGCCCACCCGGTCGTCCTCGAACTGCTGCCGGTAGCCGGTGAGCAGCCCCTTGGCGACGAGCTGCAGGAGCACCGTGTTGTCGCCCTCGAAGGTGGTGAAGATGTCCGAGTCCGCCTTGAGCGAGGGCAGCCGGTTGCTCACGAGGTAGCCCTGGCCGCCGCACGCCTCGCGCGCCGTCTGCACTGCCTGGGTGGCGAAGGAGGAGGCGTAGGCCTTGAGCCCTGCCGCGAGCCCCTCCACCTCCTGGGCGTCCTTCTCCGTGCGCGCGACGTAGCGCGCCACCAGGTGCTTGAGGGCGAAGTCCAGCCCGTAGGTGCGCGCGAGCGGGACGAGCAGCCGCAGCTGGTGCGTGGGGTAGTCCAGCAGCCGCACCTCCGCGGGCGCCTCCGTGAGCTGCGCGCCCTCGGGGCCCTGGGGCGCCTGCGCGGGGCCGAACTGGCGGCGCGTGTCCGCGTAGCGCAGCGCGATGGTGAGCGCGCTCTTGGCCACGCTGTTGGCCGCGTGCGCCACGCTCACCCGGCCCGCCACCAGCGTGCCCAGCATGGTGAAGAAGCGCTTGGAGGTGCTGGCGATGGCGCTCGTGTACTCGCCCTCGGGGCTCACCTGGGCGAAGCGGTCGAGCAGGTTCTCGCGCGGCACGCGCACCTGGTCGAACCAGAGGCGCCCGTTGTCCACGCCGTTGAGCCCCATCTTGCGCCCGCAGTCCTCGATGCGGACGCCCGGAAGGGGCCGGCCGCCCTCGTCGCGCAGGGGCACCAGCAGCGCGTGCACGCCGTGCTGCTCGCCGCCCACCTCCAGCTGCGCGAACACCGTGGCCATGCGCCCGTGCGCCGCCGCGTTGCCGATCCACTCCTTGCGCGCGCTCTCGTCCGGGGTGTGGACGACGAACTCCTGCGTCGCGGGCTCGTAGCGCGCGAGCGTGCGCAGGTCGCGCACGTTGGAGCCGTGGCCCAGCTCGCTCATCGCGAAGGCGCCCGGCAGCTGCACCGATGCAATGGCGGGAAGGAGCGCGTGGTGGCGCTCGGTGCCGAGGAAGTAGACGCTGCCGCCGAAGAGCCCGAACTGCACGCCCGCCTTCACGGTGAGGCTCAAGTCGAAGAGCGCGAGCGTCTCGAAGGCGGTGATGAAGGCGCCCAGGTCCTGCGCCTCCCCCAGGCTGGGGAAGGCGAGCCGCCCGAGCCCCGCGTCCCCCAGCGCGCGCAGCCAGGAGAGCACCTGCTCGCGGTAGGCGCCCGTGTCGCGCTCGTCCACGTAGCGGAAGTCCTCGCGCTCGAGCAGCCGGCGCACCCGCTCGCGCACCTCGGGGTAGGTGCGCGAGAGCAGCGCGCGCAGCTGGGAAGCGTCGAAGGAGGCGGCGGGGCGCTGCGGGCGGGCCTTCACGCCCGGGCGCGGCAGCAGCAGGCGCGTGGACTCGGGGCCCTGCAGCCCGAGCGCGCGCTGCACCTGCCCGAGCGCGGGCAGCAGCTCGGGCGGCGCGCCGGAGAGCTGCGCCCCGAGGCTCGCCAGGTCGCTCGAGGCACCGGGGGCCGCAGCGTCCGCGGCCATGCGCGCCTTCAGGTGGCGGCGCAGCTGGGCGAGCGCGCGCGCGTCCGGCGGAGAGCGCGGGTCCAGCCACCGCGCGAGCGCCCCCCGTGCCTCCTCGCCGAGCCAGGGCTGGGCGCGCGCGAGCTCGCGCACGGAGTCCAGCTCCTCGGCGCTCAGGGTGCCGTCCGCCCAGGCCACGTAGAGCATCGGCAGCAGCGGCGCGAGCGGCCCTTGCGCGAGCAGCTCCTGGGCGGACGGGGAGGGGGAGGGTGCAGCTGCGGACATGGGGGACGTCCTCCGGGACGGGTCGGCGACCGCCTGAGCTTTGGCACCCGCGCCTGCGCGCGCAAGGTGGGAAGGCGCCTGCAGGTCACTCGCGTAGCGCCCAGGGGCAGGTGGTGTCCGCACGCCGGGACCCCTACCTCAGGCGCCTACGCCGGGTCGGGGAGGGGCGCGGAACATGGGGACGCTGAGGCGCTACTTCGAGGTGGCCGGGCAGCTGTCGCCCGGCGAGCTGGCGGCCCTGGCCGCCCGGCGCGCGTACCGCAGCGCGCGCCAGTCCCTGCACACCAACAGCGCCGGGGTGAGCCCCGAGCGGCTGCTGCAGGCGCTGGGGGCCGCGGGGCCCCACGCGCTCGCCGAGGTGGCCTTCGCGCGCCGCAGCGTCCTGGCCTGGTGCGACGTGGCCCGGCGCGCGGACACGGTGGAGGCGCTCGCGCTGCTGCCCGGCGCCTGCGTGCGCGCGCTCGCCCGGGCGGACGCGGCGCTCGCGCGCCGGGTGCGGCTCTTCGGGCGCGAATACGCGATTGCCGTGGGGGACCTGGACGCCTGGCACCGCGACCCCCTCAGCGGCCACCTCTACCCGCGCGTTCCGGCGCGCGCGCTGCGGCTGCGGGTGCCCGGCTCGGACCCCAAGCTCCCCTGGGCGCTGGGGCGCCTGGACTTCGTGGTGGCGCTGGGCCAGGGCTACTGGGTGGCCCGCGACGAGCGGCTGCGCGAGGCCTACGCCGAGGGCTTCTGCGCCTGGGTGCACGAGTTCCTCGACGCCTGCCCCGTGGGTGAGGGCGTGCAGTGGGCCTGCCCCATGGACGTGGCCCTGCGCGCGGCGAACCTCGCCCAGGCGCTGTGGATGTTCTCGGACGCGGCCTGCGTGCGCGCGCCCGCCTTCCTCACCCGTGCGCTGCAGGCGCTCGTGCACCACTGCGCGTACGTGGAGGCGCACCTCGAGGACGCGTGGAGCGTGCCCAACAACCACCTCGTCTCCAACTACGTGGGGCTGCTCACCGTGGCGGCCCTCTTCCCGCGGCTGCCGGGCGCGCGAGGCTGGGGGGCGCTCGCGGCGCGGGGCCTGCGCGAGCAGATGCAGCGCCAGGTGCACCCGGATGGCGTGTCCTTCGAGGGCTCGCTGCCCTACCACCGGCTCTCGGTGGAGCTCTTCACCCTGGGGCTGCTCGCGGCGCGCGCCGCCGGGCGCCTGCTGGGGCTCGGCTACACCTTGCGGCTGCGGCGCATGGTGCGCGCGGTGCAGGCCTGGTGCGGCGCGGGGGGCAGGGCGCCGCAGCTGGGGGACAACGACTCGGGGCGCGCCTGGCCGCTGCAGGAGCGCGAGAGCCTGGACCACGGCTACCTGGTGCCCTTCGGGGCGGCGCTGTTCCGCTCGCAGCGGCTGCGCGAGGCGGGGGTGCCACTGCCGGACGAGGCGGTGTGGCTCCTGGGCGCCGGGGGCCTGCAGGACTTCTCGCGCCTGCGCCAGCGCGCCCGGCGCCCGCGCGTCTTCCGCTCGCGCGCCGGCGGGGTGCACGTGCTGCGCGGGCAGGAGGCGCTGGTGTGCGTGAGCGCCGGCGCCGTGGGGCAGCGCGGCACCGGCGGGCACAGCCACAACGATCAGCTCTCCTTCGAGCTGCACCTGCGCGGCCTGCCGCTGCTCGTGGACCCGGGCACGGGCACCTACACCCGCGACCTGCGCCTGCGCCACGCGCTGCGCAGCACCGCGGCGCACAACACCCTGGAGGTGGACGGACAGGAGCAGGCGCCGCTGAACCCCGAGCAGCCCTTCCTCCTGCCGGAGGGCGCGCACGGGCGCCTGCTCCACGTGAGCGAGGGGGACACGGTGCTGCGGCTCGCGGCGAGCCACGAGGGCTACCTGCGCCTGCAGCGCCCGCTGCAGGTGGAGCGCCACTTCACCCTGGACTCGCTGCAGGGGGCGCTCTCGGTGGTGGACGCGCTGCAGGGGGAGGGCAGCCACGCGGTGGCCTCGCGCTTCCACCTCGCGCCCGGCTTGCGCGCGCAGGTGCGCCAGGCGACGTGGGCGGAGTACTCGCGTGCCTGCGACGTTCCGGGGGCGCCGCAGGGCTACGGCCCGGACGCGGTGGAGCTGTGGCGCGAGCGGCGGCTGGAGGCGGTGATGCTCTTCACGCCGGAGCTCACGGTGGGGGTGGAGGCGGGGCTGTACAGCGCGGGCTACGGCGAGCTGGGCAACGCGCAGGTGGTGGTCGCGCGCGGGCACCTGCGCGCGCCCGTGCAGCTGGGGGCGGTGCTGCTCTTCTCCGCCACCTCGCTCGCGCGAAGGAGCATGCCATGAGGCTGCTCTTCCTCACGCCGCGCTTTCCCTATCCGCCGCACAAGGGGGACGTGCTGCGCGCGTATCACCAGCTGCGCACCCTGGGGCGCGAGCACGCCATCACGCTCCTGAGCATGGCGGACCGGCCGGTGGCGCCCGAGCACCTCGCGCACGTGCAGCGCCTGTGCGAGCGCGTGGAGGTGGTGCCGCTCAGCCGCCTCCAGGTCCTGCGCAACCTGGGCGTGGGACTGCTCTCGCGCCTGCCGCTCCAGGTCCGCTACCACCACTCGGAGGCGTTCCAGGGGCGGCTGGAGGCGCTGCGGCGCGAGCACCGCTTCGACGCCATCCACGTCACCCTGATGCGGATGCTGCCGTACGTGGAGGGGGTGCAGGACACGCCGGTGGTACTGGATCTCATCGACTCGCTCACCCTGAACCTGGAGGGACGGAGGACGCAGGTGCGCGGGGTGAAGCGGCTCGCGTACGAGCTCGAGTACCGGCGGGTGCGCGACTACGAGCGCAACGTGGTGAGCCGTCGCACGAACCTGGTGGTGTCCTCGCCCGCGGACCAGCGGCTGTTCGGGGAGGACGCGGCCTCGGTGATTCCGAACGGCGTGGACGTGGATGCCTTCCGCTTCCAGGGGGCGGAGGGGCGGCGCGCGGACACGCTCATCTTCACCGGGAACATGGGCTACCAGCCCAACGAGGAGGCGGTGCTCTGGTTCGCGCACGAGGTGATGCCCCGGCTGCGCGCGGTGCGTCCCGGGGTGCTCTTCCGCGTGGTGGGGATGGCGCCGAGCGAGCGCGTGCGGGCGCTCGCCTCGCGCGACGTGGAGGTGACGGGGCCGGTCGCGGACATGGGCGAGGCGCTGCGCGACGCGAGCGTGGCGGTGTGCCCGATGCGCTCGGGCTCGGGCATCCAGAACAAGGTGCTGGAGGCGATGGCGGTGGGGACCCCCGTGGTGTCCTCGGCCATCGCGAACCGTGGGGTGAATGGCGTGGACGGGCGCGACCTGCTCGTGCGCGACGACCCCGAGGGCTTCGCCCGCGCGGTGCTGCAGTTGCTCGGGGACGCGGGGCTGCGCCAGCGCCTCGGGCAGGCAGGGCGCGACTACGTGGAGCACCACTTCCGCTGGGAGCGCCACGCCGAGCGGCTCGCGAGCCTCTACGCCGCGCCTGCAGTTGGAACGTGAGCGAAGCTGTCCCCTCTCCCCCTGGGAGCACCCCTTTAAACCTCATCGTTTGACGTAGTCGACGGTGCCGGCGGCGAGGACGCGGGAGGTGGCGACCTGTCGCAGGTACTGGGCGTGGGGCACGCGGCGCTTCTTGCGTTTGGGCTTCGG